>NZ_JOGB01000002.1 GCF_000719335.1 Streptomyces sp. NRRL S-87 | reverse complement strand
GGCCTGCAGGCCCTGCGGCAGGCCCACCCCAGGGGCAAGGGGCTTCGCCCTGGCCTGCGGCCACCCCTGGCCCGGGCCTGCCTCCGGACCAGCCTGCCACCCCAGTCAAGCGCCTCCCCCACACACCACGGGGCGGCCCGGCGGGGGCTTCGATTGGTTCCGGCGGACCCGGACCCGGACCCGGACCGGGACCCGGACCCGGAACCGGACCGGGACACAACACCCGGGTCGGGACCGGGACACAACACCCCGGTCGGGGTCGGGACACAAGGTCCGGGTCGGGGTCGGATGTCGGGCCCGGGGCGGGTGTCAGGGAGCCTCGACCGTCACCGTGAACGAGAAACGGTCTCCGCGGTACCGGATCCGCGCCACGTCCACGACGCGGCCCGCCTCGTCGTACGTGACACCCGTGTAGTGCAGGATCGGGCTCAGCAGCGGTACCTGCAGCAGCTCCGCCGTCTCGGGGTCGGCCAGCCGGGCCTCCACCGTGTCCGTGATCCGGCTGATCCGCACGCCGACCACGTCCCGCAGCACCTTCGTCATCGGCCAGCGTTCCAGGTCGGCGGTGTCGACGGCCGCGGCGACGTCGGGGCGGACCGCGTTCTCGGCCCAGTTGGTGGGCTCGCCGCTCTCGCCGTCCCGGCGCAGCCGGCGGTAGGTGACGACCTCCCCGGCGTCGCCGAAGTACTCCGCGAGCTCCCCCGGCACCGGTCCCGCCGCGCACCCCAGCACCGCGGTCCGCTCGCCCGACTGCTGGGCCACGATCGCGTCGACCGAGCCGAGCAACCGGACCGGTGCGCCGCGCTGGGCGCCCGGCTCGATGAAGGTGCCCCGCCGCCGGTGCCGGCTGATCAGCCCCTCCGACTCGAGCTCCTTCAGCGCCTGCCGCATGGTGAGGACGCTGACCCCGTAGTGCTCGGCCAGCTGCTCCTCGGTCGGCAGTCGCAGCGACGCGTCCGGGGTCCGCCCGAGTATCGAGGCGCGCAGCGACTGCGACACCTGGTACCACAGGGGGAGCTTGCGGTTCAGGACCAGCGAGTCGGGGGCGAAAGCGGTCACGGGGGGTTCTCCGTAGGGGCGGGGCGACGTGCCTGCGCGGGGAGTCCCGCGCAGGCACGCTGACGTGCAGGCATGCTACGACCGGAAGTGGCGCTCCAGACCCTGCCATACGCCGTCGTAACCGCGCTGGAGGTGGTCCGCCCCGGCCGCCTGGGCGGTCGCGGTGATCGGCCAGCGGGTCTCGAACATGAAGGCCAGGCCGTCGTCGATCTTCTGCGGCTTCAGCTCGGCGGCGCTGGCCCTGTCGAAGGTCTCCCGGTCCGGCCCGTGCGCGGACATCATGTTGTGCAGCGAGCCGCCGCCCGGCACGAAGCCCTCGGCCTTGGCGTCGTACGCGCCCTCGATCAGGCCCATGTACTCGCTCATCACGTTCCGGTGGAAGTACGGCGGTCGGAAGGTGTCCTCGCCCACCAGCCAGCGCGGCGCGAAGACCACGAAGTCCACGCCCGCCAGCCCCGGGGTGTCCGAGGGCGAGGTCAGCACGGTGAAGATCGACGGGTCCGGGTGGTCGTAGCTGATCGTGCCGATGACGTTGAAGCGGCGCAGGTCGTAGACGTACGGCACGTGCGTGCCGTGCCAGGCGACCACGTCGAGGGGGGAGTGGTCGTACGTCGCGGCCCACAGGTTGCCGCAGAACTTGTTGACCACCTCCACCGGGCCCTCCACGTCCTCGTACGCCGCCACGGGCGCGAGGAAGTCGCGGGAGTTGGCCAGCCCGTTGGCGCCGATCGGGCCGAGCTCGGGGAGCTCGAAGGGCTGCCCGTAGTTCTCGCACACGTACCCGCGCGCGCTCTCGTCCAGCAGCTCGACGCGGAAGCGCACGCCGCGCGGGATCAGCGCGACGTGGCCGGGCTCGGCGCGCAGCATGCCCAGCTCGGTGCGCAGCAGCAGTCCGCCGCGCTCGGGGACGATCAGCAGCTCGCCGTCGGAGTCGCTGAACACCCGGTCCGTCATGGACGCGTTGGCGGCGTAGAGGTGGATGGCCATGCCGGTGCGCTGCAGGGCGTCGCCGTTGCCGCCCAGGGTCCACAGGCCGGCCAGGAAGTCCGTGCCGGGCGCCGGCTCGGGCAGGGGGTTCCAGCGCAGCCGGTTCGGGTCCGGGGCGGTCTCGGTGAAGGGGCCGGAGCGCAGGGCGCCGTTGTCGATCCGGGCGAACGGCGGGTGGGCGGCCGACGGGCGGATGCGGTACAGCCACGAGCGGCGGTTGCGGGCGCGCGGCTCGGTGAACGCGCTGCCGCTCAGCTGCTCGGCGTACAGGCCCAGCGGGGCGACCTGCGGGGAGTTCCGGCCGTCCGGGAGGGCCCCGGGGACGGCCTCCGAGCTGTGCTCGTTGCCGAAGCCGGAGTGGTACTCCAGTGCTTCCGCGACCTTCCGCGCCCGCTCGATGCCGGCCTGCTCGCTGCCCGCGCCCATGTGTCCGCTCCCGCTCTGCCGAAGGAATCCTATGGTCGACAGTAGGATTCCGGGCCCCCCGCGTCAATGGAAGTTTCGGTGCCGCGGGGGCTCTCAAAAGATGAACATTGCTCTACTCTCTCGCGCATGTCGTGGATCCGCAGGCTTCCTGCCGTGCCGCGGGCGCTGCTCGCCGCCCTCCTCGCGCTCCTCGGACTGCTCGTGGCGGCCCCGTCCGCCCTGGCCCACGAGGAGCGGCCCGTCACCCTTCCCGACGGCTCCGGCTCGGTGCCCGCGTACCGTGCCGCCGAGCCGGACCTGCTGGTCTGCAAGACCGACCGGGCGGACTTCGAGCGTCGCGTCGCCGGCTTCCCCGAGGACCTGCGCCGCCGCAACCTCGCCCTCTTCGCGAAGTGCTCCAGGAGCGGCTACCGCCACCTCCAGGCGGCCGTCGACGCCGTGCACCGCCCGGGCATGAACATCGCGGTCCTCCCGGGCCTGTACGAGGAGGAGCCCTCCCTGCCCGCGCCGGCCGGCGCCTGCGCCCGACTCAAGGCCCCCAAGTCCGCGCTGGGCTACCAGATCCTGTCGTACGAGCAGCAGGCCGCCTGCCCCCACAACCAGAACCTCGTCGCGATCCTCGGCAAGAAGGACCTCCAGATCGAGGGCACCGGCGCCGCCCGCACCGACGTCGTCATCGACGCCAAGTACCAGAAGCTCAACGCCATCCGGGCAGACGGGTCCGACGGGGTCTACTTCCGCAACTTCACCGCCCAGCGCACCACCTTCAACGCGCTGTACGTGCTGGCCGGCGACGGCTTCGTCATCGACGACGTGCTCACCCGCTGGAACGACGAGTACGGCTTCCTGACCTTCGCCAGCGACCACGGCCTCTACAAGAACTGCGAGTCCTACGGCAACGGCGACTCCGGCATCTACCCCGGCAGCGCCTCGAACATCAACGACGGCCGCGGCTACGACGTCCCCCGGCACTCCATCGAGATCACCGGCTGCCGCAGCCACCACAACATGGTCGGCTACTCGGGCACGGCCGGGGACTCCGTCTGGGCGCACGACAACGAGTTCGACCACAACATGGGCGGCGCCTCCATGGACAGCGCCTTCCCCGGCCACCCCGGGCTGCCGCAGAACCACGCCCTGTTCCAGCGCAACCTGATCCACGACAACAACCAGGACTACTACCGGTACGTCGCCGACGGCACCTGCGCCAAGCCGCCCATCGCCCGCGGCTACGAGCGGGGCGTGGTCTGCCCGCAGATCTCCATGCCCCCGGGCACCGGCATCATCACCGCCGGCGGCAACTGGAACGTCTACGAGGGCAACTGGGTCTACGGGCACCGGCGCGCGGCCTTCTTCCTCAGCGCGGTACCGGCCTTCATCCGGGGCGAGGAGCGCTGGTCCAAGCAGGCGGACACCTCGCACCACAACCGGTACGCCGGCAACCACCTGGGCGTCGACAAGGCGGGCACGTCCCGGCCCAACGGCATGGACGTGTGGTGGGACGGCCAGGGCAAGGGCAACTGCTGGCAGTCCGGCACCTCCGGCTCCACGCCCTGGACCCTGCCGGAGTGCGGAGTCGCGCGCGGGGACGTCTCCGGCGGCTCGGCCCGGCTCGTGGGCGAACCGGTCAAGCTGGTCCAGCTGCTCGTGTGCGCCGACTACAGCGTCCAGGCGCGACGGCTGCCGGCCGGCTGCGACTGGTACGGGGCCACGGGCATCGCCCGCGTCGAGACCCAGATCGCCCTCGCCGCGGCGGCCGTGCTCGCCCTGGTCGGCGGGGTGCTGTGGTGGCGCCGGCTGCGCGGCTCACGGCTCGGCACGGTGGCCACCCTGCTGGGCGCGGCCGGGCTCGCGCTGGACGTGGCCGGTTCCACGACCGGCCTCCAGCACACCGTCGTGCCCGTCCTCGCGCTGCTGCTCACGGGTGCCTGGTGGGTCGGCGCCGGGCCGGTGCTGCGCCGGGGCGGACGGCGCCGGCTGGGCGGGGCCACCGTGCTGCTGGGTGTGGTGACCCTGTTGGACGCCTTCGACAAGGGCGTCGCGATGATCCCCTGGACACCGGTCGGGCCCGCGTGGGTGCGCGGCCTGGTGGCTGTGGTGTGGGTCCTGTGGGCGGTCATCGCCTCCGCCCGCCACGACGCCCCGGGGGCCGGGGGAGACCCGGCCCCCGACCCCGAACCCGTCCCCGTCCCCGCCGGTCCGACCCCGCTGGACGGCGCCGCCGAGGGTGGTGCGGCATGACCGGGCCTGCATCTGTTCGTTCGGGCTCGGCGCCGGTACCTGTTCGTTCGGGCTCGGCGCTGGTATCTGTTCGTTCGGGCCCGGCGCCGGTGTGCGGTGAGGCGCCCGAGGGTGGTGCGGCATGACCGGCCGGGGGCGTCCGGGTCGCCGGGCCGCCGCGATGGCTGTGGTGGCGGCGCTGGTCGCGGCGGGCGCCACCGGCTGCGGCGGGCGGGCCACCACCCACCACAAGCCCGGCACCAGCCATGAGCAGGCCGTCGGCAGCGTGGGCACGCTGCTCGCCGCCGACGACGGCGCGGGCCACCGGCTGCGCCAGGTGCCCGCCGAGGGCGCCCCGCAGGTGCGCGTCACGGTCCACCCCGACACGGAGGACGGCTGGAACCTCGAGCTCACCGTCCAGGACTTCCACTTCACCCCCGACAGCACCGGCGGCGCCGCCGTCCCCGGCGGCGGCCACGCCCACCTCGAGCTCGACGGGCGCAAGCTGGCGCGCCTGTACGGCCCGTGGTTCCACCTGCCCGCCGCGCAGGTGCCCAGGGGCACGCACACCCTGACCGTCCGGTTGTACGCCGACGACCACACCGCCTGGGCCGTCGACGGCCGCCCGGTGCAGGCCGCGGCCACCGTGACCGGCACGGGTGCCTCCGGCGGCGCCGGGCACACCCACGCGGGGGCGGGTGCGGGTGGTGGGGGAACAAGTGGTGCGGGTGCGGGTGGTGCGGGTGGTGCGGGCAGCGGTGGTGCGGGTGACGGTGGTGCGGTCGGGGCAGTCGACCGCACGGTCACGGTCACGGTCCGCGCCGGCCGTGTCGACCCCGCCCCGGGGCGCGTCGGGCTGCGCCGCGGGCAGCGGGTCGCCCTCCGGGTCACCAGCGACACCGCCGACACCCTGCACGTCCACGGCTACGACAAGGAGCTCGACCTGCCCGCCGGCCGGACCGTGGCCCTCGTCCTCACCGTCGACCGCACCGGCCTCTTCGAGGTCGAGACCCACGAGTCGGAGCTCGTGCTGACCCAACTCCTGGTTCGATGACGGCCCTCACGCTCATCGCCTCGACCGCCTCGACCGCCGCGACCGCCGCGACCGCCGCGTCCGCCGTGCCTGTCGTGCCGGGGGTCGTCCCGCCGCGGCCCGGCGGTGGCGCGTACGTGCTGGCCCACGGGATCGGGGCCCAGCACGACCTGCCCGTCTCGCCGTTCTACGCCTTCGCCGGCGCCTTCACCGCCCTGTTCGTCTCCTTCCTGGCCCTCGGCCTCCTGTGGTCCCGTTCCCGCTTCCGCGGCGCCGCCGCCGGCGCGCCGCTGCCGGCCGCGGTGCAACGCCTCGCCGACGCCCCGGCCACCCGTACCGCCCTGCGCACGCTCGGGCTGATCGGCTGGCTGTTCGTCGTGCTCCACCTCCTCCTCGGTCCCGACGACCCCGCACGGAACCCGGCCCCCGGGGCCGTCTACGTCCTGCTCTGGGTCGGGCTCGTGCCCGCCTCCCTGCTCCTGGGACCCGTCTGGCGCCTCCTCAACCCCCTCCGCACGCTCCACCTCCTCGTCTCGCACCTCCCGTACGCGCTCTCCCGACTCCGAAGCCGCCCGCGCCCGGCACCCGACTCCGCCTCGGTTCCGGTCCCGGTCCCGGCCTCGGCCCCGGTTCCGGCCCCCGCCTCTGCCTCTGCCTCGGCTCTGGTCCCGGTTCCGGTCCGGGTCCCGGTCCGCCGCTCCCTTCCGGTCGGGGTCGGGCAGTGGCCCGCCGCGGTCGGGCTGTTCGGATTCACCTGGCTCGAGCTCGTCGCCCCCGACCCCGCCTCGGCCACCGCTCTCCTGACCGCCGTCGGCGTCCACACCGCCGTCCAACTGCTGGGTGCCGCGCGCTACGGGGCCGGTTGGTTCGAGCGGGCCGACGCGTTCGAGGCGTACTCCGCCCTGCTGGCCCGGCTCGCCCCGCTCGGCCGGCGCGCCGACGGCCGCCTCGTCCTGCGCAGCCCGTTCAACGGCCTCGACGCGACCCCGCAGCAGCCCGGCCTCGTGGCCACCGTCTGCGTCCTGCTCGGCTCCACCGCCTACGACGGCTTCTCCGACACCCCTTCCTGGATCAACACCCTCCAGACCTCCTCCCTCGGCCGCACCCCCACGGCCACCCTCGGCCTGCTCGCCGCCGTCGCACTCGTCGCCTCGGCGTACTGCCTCTGCGCCGCCGCCGTCCGCCTCCTCTCCGGGCCGGTCCCGCGCCCGCTCACGGCCTTCGCCCACTCACTGCTGCCGATCGCCCTCGGCTACCTCACCGCGCACTACTTCTCACTCCTCGTGACGGAAGGGCCGCGTACGGTCATGGTGGCACTGGGTGCTGACAACGCCCTCCCACCCGAACCCCCGCTCGGCCCCGGCGGCCTCGCCGCCCTCCAGGTCGCCGCGGTCGTCACGGGGCACGTGCTCGGGGTCGTCGCGGCCCATGACCGGTCCGTGCGCCTGTTCCCGCCGGCCCGTGCCGTCGCGGGTCAACTCCCGCTGCTGGTGCTGATGATCGCGTACACCATCGGCGGGCTCGGCCTGCTCCTCACGTGACCGGGCAGGCTCCGGCCGCTCGGGCCTCGACCGCCCGGCGGTGCACCTGCGGACCCCGCCCGGCGGGGCCGCCGAGGAAGCGGAATCAGTGCCCCTGTCCGAAACCTGCCGTGCGGGAGCGGCATGATTGACCCCGTGCCTTCTGCCAGATCCCTCCGCCGCACCCCGATCCAGCAGCGCAGCGCCGAACGCCTCGCGCGGATCCTCGACGCCTGTGCCGAACTCCTCGACGAGACCGGGTACGAGAACCTCTCCACCCGCGCCGTGGCCGTCCGCGCCGGCGTTCCCATCGGCTCCGTCTACCGCTTCTTCGGCAACAAGCGCGCCATGGTCGACGCCCTCGCCCACCGCAACCTCGACCGGTACGCGGAGGGCATCGTCGAGCGCCTCGCCGCCCTGCCGGCCGGCGACTGGCGTGCGGTCGTGGACGCCGTGCTCGACCAGTACCTCCACATGAAGCGGACCGTCCCCGGATTCGGGCTGGTCGACTTCGGTGTGCCCGCCCCGCCCGAGAGTCCCGCCGCCGACACCAACCTCGTCGTCGCCGGCCGCATCACCGAGTTGCTGTGCAGCCACCTCGGCCGTCCGGACGACCCGCCGCTGCGCCGGGCCGTCCTCGTCGCGGTCGAGGCGACCGACGCCCTGCTGGGGCTCGCCTTCCGGACCGATCCCGAGGGTGACCCCGAGCTGGTCACCGAGACCCGGGCGATGATGCACGCCTACCTGGCCCGGATCCTCGACTGAGTCCGCGCCGCCGCGCCGCTCGTGTGACCTCCCGGTCACCGGAGCCACACCACGAGACCCACCCCCGAAGCGAGGGGCGGGCACCCCGGCCGTGGGGCGCGGGCCGCCCGGGAGGACGCGCACCAGGAAACCCGCTCCCACGGCAGCCCCTCCCCACCGTGCCTACCGGTCGGTATGCTCGCCCTGCTCAAGTGCCGCAGCCGTCAGCCGTCAGCCGTCAGCCGTCAGTCGAAGGCCGAACGCCGAAGGCCCGTAAGCCGGCCCAGCCCGCCGCCGCCCGGGGGAGGACCCTTGTCCGCACCATCAGCGCCGCCCGCACCGCATGCCGCCACCCACGCCGCCCCGGACGCGGCCGCGGGCGGCCCCCCGCGCACCGCCCTGCGGATCTGCCCGCTGTGCGAGGCCACGTGCGGGCTGACCCTCACCATCGAGGGCGGTCGCGTCACCGCCGCCCGCGGGGACCGCGACGACGTCTTCAGCAAGGGGTTCGTCTGCCCCAAGGGAGCGGCCTTCGGCGGCCTCGACGCCGACCCCGACCGCCTCACCACCCCCCTCGTGCGCGAGGCCGGCCGGCTCCGGCCCGCCACCTGGGACGAGGCCTTCGACGCGGTCGCCGCCGGGCTGCGGCCGCTCATCGAGGCGTACGGACCCCAGGTCGTCGGCGTCGTCCTCGGCAACCCCAACGCCCACACCATGGCCGGCGCCCTGTACCCGCCCGTCCTCCTCCAGGGCCTGCGCACCCGCAGCCTCTTCACCGCCAGCACGCTCGACCAGATGCCCAAGCACGTCTCCAGCGGACTGCTCTTCGGCGACCCCTTCGCCATCCCGGTGCCCGACCTCGACCGCACCGACCACCTGCTGCTCCTGGGCGCCAACCCCCTGGAGTCCAACGGCAGCCTGTGCACCGCCCCCGACTTCCCCGGCCGCCTCAAGGCCCTGCGCGCCCGCGGCGGCACCCTGGTCGTGGTCGACCCCCGCCGCACCCGCACCGCAGCCCTGGCCGACCGGCACCTCGCCATCCGCCCCGGCACCGACGCCCTGCTGCTGGCCGCCCTGGTGCACGTCCTGCTCGCCGAGGGACTCACCGCCCTCGGGCACCTGGAGGAGCACACCGAGGGCCTGGACGAACTGACCGTGGCCCTGGCCCCGTTCAGCCCCGAGGCGGTCGCGGAGACCTGCGACGTACCGGCCGAGGAGATCCGCACCCTCGCCCGCGGCCTCGCCGCGGCCCGCACCGCCGCCGTCTACGGCCGCATCGGCAGCTGCACCGTCGAGCACGGCACCCTCGCCAACTGGCTGGTGGACGTGCTCAACGTCCTCACCGGCAACCTCGACCGACCCGGCGGCGCCCTGTTCCCGCTGCCCGCCGCGGGTCCCCGGCCGCGCACCCCCGGCCCCGGCAAGGGCTTCGCCCTCGGCCGCTGGCACAGCAGGGTCTCCGGGCACCCCGAGGCCAAGAGCGAACTCCCCCTCGCCGCCCTCGCCGAGGAGATCGACACCCCGGGGGAGGGGCGGATCAGGGCCGTCATCGCGATCGCCGCCAACCCTGTGCTCTCCGCACCCGACGGCCACCGCCTCGACGCGGCCCTGGCCGGCCTGGACTTCATGGTCAGCGTCGACCCGTACCTCAACGAGACCTCGCGCCACGCGCACGTCGTCCTGCCCCCGCCGCCGCCCTCGCAGAGCCCCCACCACGACTTCTCCTTCAACGCCTTCGCGATCCGCAACCAGGTCCGCTACACCCGCCGCGCGGTGCCGCTCGCCCCCGGCCTCATGGACGAGTGCGAGATCCACGCGCGCCTGGTCCTGGCGGCCACCGGCATGCACGGCGCCCCGCCGGAGTCCGTCGACGCCCTCGTCGTCGACACCACCCTCGCCAAGGCCGTCGCCGACCCCGCCTCGCCCGTCCACGGCCGCGACCCCAAGGCCCTCGCCGGCCTCCTCACCGGTGCGGACGGGCCCGAGCGGCGGCTGGACCTGATGCTCCGCCTCGGCCCGTACGGCGACGGCTTCGGCGCCGACCCCGAGGGCCTGACCCTGGAACGGCTGCTCGCCGCCCCCCACGGCATCGACCTCGGCCCGCTGGCGGCCCGGCTGCCCGGCCTGCTGCGCACCCGCAGCGGCCGCATCGAGCTGCTGCCCGAGCCGATCGCCGCCGACCTTCCCCGGCTGCGCGGGGCGCTCGCCGCCCGCCCGGCCGGCCTCGTCCTGGTCGGCCGCCGCCACCTGCGTTCCAACAACAGCTGGCTGCACAACGTGCCCGCGCTGATGGGCGGCTCGAACCGCTGCACCCTGCACGTGCACCCGGACGACGCCGCCCGCCTGGGCGTCGTCGACGGCGCCCGGGTCCGCGTCACCGCGGACGGCGGCGCGGTCGAGGTCCCCGCCGAGGTCACCGACGCCGTCCGACCCGGCGTCGTGAGCCTGCCGCACGGCTGGGGCCACGACCGGCCCGGCACCCGGCTGTCGGTGGCCGGGGCCGAGCCGGGGGCCAACGTCAACCAGCTCCTCGACGGCCGTCGCCTCGACCCGCTCTCCGGCACCGCGGTCCTCAACGGCTTCCCGGTCGGGGTGCAGCCCCTGCTCTGACCTGCGCACCTGGCCTGACCAGGGCTTTTGCTCGTATTGCTCGCGGGTTCACGTCTTGTTCACGGGAACCCGCGAGCCCTACGTTCGACCGCACCGCGGCCCGCTGGGCGTTCATCACGCGGTCTTCCAGGGTGAACGTGAGGAACCTGCCATGCTGACCATGCTCGGCTTCGTCATGATCGCGACCTTCCTGGTCCTGATCATGATGAAGAGGATGTCGCCCATCGCGGCACTCGTCCTGATCCCCGCCCTCTTCTGCGTCTTCGTCGGACAGGGCGCGCACCTCGGCGAGTACGTGATCGACGGCGTGGGCAAACTCGCGCCGACCGCCGCCATGCTGATGTTCGCCATCGTCTACTTCGGCCTGATGATCGACGTCGGCCTCTTCGACCCGGTCGTCCGCGGCATCCTGCGCTTCTGCAAGGCCGACCCGGTGCGGGTGGTGGTCGGTACGGCCGTGCTGGCCGCGGTCGTCTCCCTCGACGGCGACGGCTCGACCACCTTCATGATCACGGTCTCGGCGATGTACCCGCTCTACAAGCGGCTCGGCCTGAGCATGGTCGTCATGACGGGCGTGGCCGCCACCGCCAACGGCGTGATGAACACGCTCCCCTGGGGTGGCCCCACCGCCCGCGCCGCCACCGCGCTCAAGCTCGACGCCGGCGACATCTTCGTCCCGATGATCCCGGCCCTGGCCGTCGGCCTGGTCTTCGTCTTCGTCCTCGCGTACGTGCTGGGCCTGCGCGAGCGTAAGCGGGTGGGCACCCTGGTCCTGCTGCCGGACGGGGCGGAGGAGAAGGCGGCCGTCCTCGTCGGCGGCCCCGGCGCGGGCACGCGCGCCCCCGGCCCCGGCGCGGGCACCCGTGCCCCCGGATCCGCTACGGGCACCCCGGCGGCCGGTACGGCCCGCCCGGCCGCCGGCCCGGGCACCTCCGACGAAGCTCCCGCCGCCCCCTCCGCAGCCGAAGCCGCCCCCGGGGCCGACGTGCAGGGCCTCGACCCGCACCGCCCCACCCTGCGCCCCCGCCTGTACTGGTTCAACGCGGGGCTCACCGCCGCCCTCCTGACCGCGATGATCATGGAGCTGCTCCCGATCCCGGTCCTCTTCCTCCTCGGCGCGGCCCTGGCCCTGACCGTCAACTTCCCCCACGTGCCCGACCAGAAGGCCCGCCTCGCCGCGCACGCCGACAACGTCCTCAACGTCGCCGGCATGGTCTTCGCCGCCGCCGTCTTCACCGGTGTCCTCTCCGGCACCGGCATGGTCGAGCACATGGCCGACTGGCTGGTCGACGCCGTCCCCGACGGCATGGGCCCGCACATGGCCCTGGTCACCGGCCTGCTCAGCCTGCCGCTGACCTACTTCATGTCCAACGACGGCTTCTACTTCGGCGTCCTGCCCGTCCTCGCCGAGGCCGGCGCGGCCCACGGCGTCTCCGCCCTCGAGATCGCCCGCGCCTCGCTCGTCGGCCAGGCCCTGCACATGTCCAGTCCGCTGGTCCCCGCGGTGTACGTCCTGGTCGGCATGGCCAAGGTCGAGTTCGGCGACCACACCCGCTTCACGGTCAAGTGGGCCGCGCTGACCTCGCTCGTCGTGCTCGGCGCGGGCATCGTGTTCGGGATCCTCTGACCCGCGGTCCGGGGACCGGTGCACCTCCCGCGACCGACCCGGCCCGCTTCCCGGGCAGCTGCCGCCACGGCGCGGCGGCGGCGCCCCGGCCGTCGGCGGCCGCCCGTCAGGCGGCCGCCGACCGGTCGTTCCCGGGGCCGGCCGTCCGGCCCGCCGGGTGGTCGTGTTCCGGCCCGTCCCGGCCGGGACCCCGGCCTGGTGGCCGAAAACTATCACCGCTAGTTTGTAGGGTGGTCGACCAGCGGGTGCGTCCGCGGTTCACACGTGGCTCGGGAGGATGCGATGAAGGCTCACGACGGCATGTACATCGACGGGGAGTGGCGGCCCGCCGCGGGCGGCGACACCATCCCCGTGGTCAACCCCGCCACCGAGAAGGTCATCGCCCACGTCCCCGCCGGCACCGCCGAGGACGTCGACGCCGCCGTCCTCGCCGCCCGGACCGCCTTCCGCGGCTGGGCCGCCACCGCCCCGGCCGAGCGCGCCGCGCGGATCGCCGCCCTGCGCGACGTCCTCGTGGCCCGCCGCACCGAGATCGCCGACACCGTCACCGACGAGCTGGGCGCGCCCCGCGGCTTCGCCGAGACGGTCCACGCCGGCGCCCCGATCGCGGTGGCGGGCTCGTACGCCGAGCTGGCCGCGTCGTACGCGTTCGAGGAGCGGATCGGCAGCTCCACCGTCTACCTGGAGCCGGTCGGCGTCGTCGCCGCCATCACCCCGTGGAACTACCCGCTCCACCAGATCGTCGCCAAGGTCGCGCCGGCCCTGGCCGCCGGCTGCACCGTCGTCCTCAAGCCCTCCGAGGACACCCCGCTGACCGCGCAGCTGTTCGCCGAGGCGGTCCACGAGGCCGGTCTGCCCGCAGGCGTCTTCAACCTGGTCACCGGCACCGGCCCGGTGGCCGGCCAGGCCCTGGCCGAGCACCCGGACGTCGACCTCGTCTCCTTCACCGGCTCCACCGCCGTCGGCCGCCGCATCGGCGCGCTGGCCGGCGCCGCCGTCAAGCGGGTGGCCCTCGAACTCGGCGGCAAGTCCGCCAACGTCATCCTGCCGGGCGCGGACCTCGCCAAGGCCGTCGGCGTCGGCATCAACCACGTCCTGAATAACTCCGGCCAGAGCTGCAACGCCCTCACGCGCGTGCTCGTCCACCGCGACCAGTACGAGGAGGCCGTCGCCCTCGCCGCCGACGCGGCCACCAAGGCCGTGGCAGGCGACCCGCGCGACCCCGCCACCCGGCTCGGCCCGCTGGTCAACGCCAAGCAGCTGGAGCGGGTCCGCGGCTACATCGCCCGGGGCGTCGAGGAGGGCGCCCGCCTCGTCGCGGGCGGCACCGACGCCCCGCAGGCCACCGGGTACTACGTCGCCCCCACCGTCTTCGCCGACGTCACCCCCGAGATGACGATCGCCCAGGAGGAGATCTTCGGCCCGGTCGTCGCGATCCTCCCGTACGAGGACGAGGAGGACGCGCTGCGCATCGCCAACGGGACCGACTACGGGCTGGGCGGCGCGGTCTGGGCCGCCGACGACGAGACCGCGGTCGCCTTCGCCCGCCGCATGGACACCGGCCAGGTGGACATCAACGGCGGCCGGTGGAACGCCCTGGCGCCCTTCGGCGGCTTCAAGCGGTCCGGCGTCGGCCGCGAGCTGGGCCCGCACGGCCTGGCGGAGTACCTCCAGACCAAGTCCCTGCAGTTCTGACCCCCGAACCCCCGAAGGAGCTCCCGTGGTCCGCGCCGCCGTCCTGCCCGCTGTCGGATCTCCCCTGGAGATAACGGAGATCGTGCTGCCCGAGCCCGGCCCCGGCCAGGTCCGGGTCCGCCTCGCCGCCGCCGGGGTGTGCCACTCCGACCTCTCCCTCACCAACGGCACCATGAGGGTCCCCGTCCCCGCCGTCCTCGGCCACGAGGGCGCCGGCACCGTGGTCTCCGTCGGCGAGGGCGTCACGCACGTCGCCCCCGGCGACGGAGTCGTCCTCAACTGGGCGCCGTCCTGCGGTGCCTGCCACCACTGCGGCATCGGCGAGGTCTGGCTCTGCGCCAACGCCCTCACCGGCGTCGGCGCCGTGCACGCCCGCACCGCCGACGGCACCGAGCTGCACCCGGGCCTCAACGTCGCCGCCTTCGCCGAGGAGACCGTCGTCGCGGCGAACTGCGTCCTGCCCGCCCCCGAGGGCATCCCGCTCACCGAGGCCGCGCTCCTCGGCTGCGCGGTGCTCACCGGCTACGGCGCCGTCCACCACAACGCACGCGTGCGCGCAGGGGAGTCGGTGGCCGTCTTCGGCGTGGGCGGGGTGGGCCTGGCGGCCCTGCAGTCCGCCCGGATCGCGGGCGCCGGCCCGATCGTGGCCGTCGACGTCTCGCCGGCCAAGGAGGAGCTGGCCCGGGCGGCCGGGGCCACGGACTTCGTCCTGGCCTCCGACACCACGGCCAAGGACATCCGGGCCCTGACCGGCGGCCGGGGCGCGGACGTGGCGATCGAGTGCGTCGGCCGGGCCGCGACCATCCGCACCGCCTGGGACTCCACCCGGCGCGGCGGCCGCACCACGGTCGTCGGCATCGGCGGCAAGGACCAGCAGGTCACCTTCCACGCCCTGGAGATCTTCCACTTCGCCCGCACCTTGTCGGGCTGCGTGTACGGCAACACCGATCCCGCCCGCGACCTCCCGGTGCTGGCGGAGCACATCCGCGCCGGCCGCCTCGACCTCGGCTCGATGGTCTCCGACCGGATCACCCTCGACGGCATCCCGGCGGCCTTCGACGCCATGCTCGCCGGCAAGGGCGGCCGGTCGGTGGTGGTCTTCTAAGACGTGATCCGCAGTTCACCGCAGGGTGGGCTGCGGACTCCGTGCCGTTCGGGTGCCGGGCACTCCGACGCGGGCGGGACGCCTCTCCCCGTCGAGCAGGCTCACCCCGCCCGCCGGCGGGACGCACCCCCGGGCACCCCGGGCAGCACGGGCTCGGTGCGCACGCCGGTCTCGCCAGGCGCTCCGGGGTCGGTCGACACCCCTAGATCGGCGCGCATCGCGCTGCGCATGACCCGGATCCGGGCCCAGGCCTCCACCCGCGCCCGTTCCACGCCCTCGGGCGTCTCCCCGGGCTCGGGCTCGCCCCGTTCCATGCGCTTGACCTGGCCGTACAGCGAGGTGAGGGCGAAGTTGACGGCGCCCGCGCAGGCCAGCACCTCGTCCGGGGCGATCATCTGCGCCTGGGAGTACCGGTCGCGGTGGGCGCTCTTCGCCTCGTCGAGCGCGATCCGGTCGGCCTCCTCGACGCCGCGTTCCCGCATGACGTGCAGGTGGCGGTTGAGCGCGGTGGCGAACTGCCGGGCGTCCCGGTTGAGTTCCACATAGCACGTGCGCCTCAGCAGCAGGTTCTCGCTGACCTCCTCGTGTTCGCGTACGAGCGCCAGCTCGCGGCGCTTGGCCTTCTCGGCCGCCCGCTGGGTCAGGAACGACCCGCCCAGCGTTCCGGCCACACCCGCCACGGCGATGATCACCGAGCCGAGATCCACGGATTCCCCCCTTGAGAACGGCGCCCGCCCGGCAGCGGCGGACGCGTCAGTCGCCGACCAGGGTCTCGTACTGCACCGACAGCCCGTCCAGCAGGGCCCGCAACCCCGTCTCGAAGGCCCCCTCGTCGATCTCCTGACCGCGCTCCGCCAGCAGGTGCGCCTGGCCCAGGTGCGGGTAGTCGGCCGGGTCGTACGCCGCACGGTCGTCCACGAAGCCCTGCGCGAACGAGCCCAGCGCCGAGCCCATCACGAAGTACCGCATCAGTGCGCCGATCCGGGTGGCCTGCGCCGGCGGCCAGCCCGCGTCCGTCATCGCGCCGAACACCGCGTCCGCCACCCGCAGCCCGGCCGGCCGCCGGCCCGGCCCGCGGGCCAGCACGGGCACGATGTTGGGGTGGTCGGCCAGCGCCCGGCGGTAGGAGACCGCCCAGTCGTGCAGCGCCTCGCGCCAGTCCCGGCCGTCCTCGAACACGGACAGGTCGACCCGGGCGCTGACCGCGTCCGCCACCGCGTCGAGGATCTCGTCCTTGGTGCGGAAGTGGTTGTAGAGGGAGGGGCCGCTGACCCCCAGCGCGGCCGCCAGCCGCCGGGTCGACAGCGCCTCCAGCCCCTCCGCGTCCACCAGCGCGCCCGCCGTCTCCACGATGCGGTCTCGGCTCAGCAGGGGCTTGCGCGGTCGGGCCATGCGGCACATAGTAAGGCCTGCCCCGAATAAACTAGCGGTGCTAATTTACGGCCCCGCCCGGCCTCCCCCGAGGTGCCGATGAACCTGGAGCTGAGCGAGGAGCAGGCCGCCGTCCGCCGCCTCGCGCGCGAGTTCACCGACCGCGAGGTCGCCCCGTACGCCGCCGAGTGGGACCGCGCCGAGAGCGTGGACCGCGCCATCGTCAAGAAGCTCGGCGACCTCGGCTTCCTCGGCCTGACCGTTCCCGAGGAGTACGGCGGCTCCGGCGGCGACCACCTCGCGTACGCCCTGGTCACCGAGGAGCTGGGGCGCGGCGACTCCGCCGTGCGGGGCATCGTCTCGGTCTCCCTCGGGCTGGTCGCCAAGACGATCGCCGCGTGGGGGAGCGAGGAGCAGAAGCGCACCTGGCTCCCCCGGCTCTGCTCGGGCGAGGCGCTCGGCTGCTTCGGCCTGACCGAGCCCGGCACCGGCTCGGACGCCGGGAACCTCGCCACCCGGGCGGTGCGCGACGGCGACGCGTACGTGGTCAACGGCAGCAAGATGTTCATCACCAACGGCACCTGGGCCGACGTGGTGCTGCTCTTCGCCCGTACCGGCGACGAGCCCGGCCACCGCGGGGTCTCCGCCTTCCTCGTCCCCGCCGACGCGCCCGGGCTCGTGCGCCGGGAGATCCACGGCAAGTTGGGGCTGCGCGGCCAGGCCACCGCCGAGCTGGTCCTCCAGGACGTCCGGGTGCCCGCCGACGCCATGCTCGGGCCCGAGGGCAAGGGCTTCTCGGTCGCCATGTCGGCGCTGGCCAAGGGGCGGATGTCGGTGGCCGCGGGGTGCGTGGGCATCGCCCAGGCGGCGCTCGACGCCGCGCTCGCGTACGCGGGGCAGCGCGAGCAGTTCGGCCGCACCATCGCCCACCACCAGCTCGTCCAGGAGCTCATCGCGGACATCGCGGTCGACCTCGACGCGGCGCGCATGCTGACCTGGCGGGTGGCCGATCTCATCGACCGGGGGCGGCCGTTCGCCACGGAGGCGTCCACCGCCAAGCTCTTCGCCTCGGAGGCCGCCGTCCGGGCCGCCTCCAACGCCCTCCAGGTGCACGGCGGGTACGGCTACGTCGACGAGTACCCGGCGGGCAAGCTGCTGCGCGACGCGCGGGTGATGACCCTGTACGAGGGCACGAGCCAGATCCAGAAGCTGGTCATCGGGCGCGCCCTGACGGGGGTTTCGGCCTTCTGAGCCCGAACGCCGGCCCCGTGTGCGCAGGCCGCCGGGGGCGGACTGAGTACGCGTACGGATGCGGCCCCGACCGTCCCGCGCGCATGCTGGCGGCATGAACGAGACACCGGGCAAACCGCAGAACACGGGGGCGTACTACGGCCAGGCCGTCGCCTCCTTCGCCATCGCGCTGGCCGCCGTGGCCCTCGGGATCTACCGCCTGGAGGCGGACGGCTGGGTGCGGGCCTTCCTGGGTGTAGGGGTGCTCTACCTGACCACCTCCGCCTTCACGCTGGCCAAGGTGGTGCGGGACCGGCAGGAGGCCGACCGCTGAGGCGGGCACCCGGTACCGGCGCCCGCATCGGCGGCCGGCGGCCGCACTGGTCCGGGCGGTCGACTTCCGGCCAGAGGGGTCGCGCCGACAGCTAAGCGCTTGCTCACCCGTCGGGTAAGGTGGGCCTCCACCGAGGGGAAGGGCGAGCGATGGACGCAGCGGCGGCGGAGCCGGCCGGCGAGTACGTGCCGTGGTCGGAGGTCAGCCCCGACGCGGCCCGACGGCTGCTGATCGCGGCCGTGGAGGCCTTCGCGGAGCGCGGGTACCACGCCACCACCACGCGGGACATCGCGGGCCGCGCCGGCATGAGCCCGGCCGCCCTCTACATCCACTACAAGACCAAGGAAGAGCTGCTCCACCGGATCAGCCGGATCGGGCACGACAAGGCCCTCGAGATCCTGACGACCGCGGCGGACGGCCCCGGCACCGCCGCCGAGCGCCTCGACGCCGCCGTGCGGTCCTTCGTCCGCTGGCACGCGGCCCACCACACCACCGCTCGGGTGGTGCAGTACGAGCTGGACGCGCTTGGCCCCGGGCACCGGGCCGAGATCGTGGCGCTGCGCCGGCAGAGCGACGCGGCCGTGCGCCGCATCCTGGCCGACGGCGTGGCGGCCGGCGAGTTCGACGTACCCGACCTGCCCGGCACCACGCTCGCCGTGCTGTCCCTGTGCATCGACGTGGCGCGCTGGTTCAGCGTGGCCGGCACCCGCGGCCCCGACGAGGTCGGCGCGCTCTACGCCGACCTCGTGCTGCGCATGGTGGGAGCGCGGCCCGCGGCCGCGCCCCGGTAGCGGTCACGAGCCGTCAGCGGTCGGCCGAGGCAGGGGCTCAGAAGAAGTAGCGCGAGACCGACTCGGCCACGCAGACCGGCTTCTCGCCGCCCTCCCGCTCCACCGTCACGGTCGCGGCCACCTGCACCCCGCCGCCCACCTCGGTCACCTCGGTGATCACGGCGGTGGCGCGCAGCCGCGAGCCGACCGGTACCGGGGCCGGGAAACGCACCTTGTTCGTGCCGTAGTTGATGCCCATCCGCATGTTCTCCACCCGCATCACCTGCGGGACCAGGCTGGGCAGCAGGGAGAGCGTCAGGTAGCCGTGCGCGATCGTCGAGCCGAAGGGGCCGGTGGCCGCCCGCTCGGGGTCGACGTGGATCCACTGGTGGTCACCGGTCGCGTCGGCGAACAGGTCGATCCGCTTCTGGTCCACCTCCAGCCAGCCGCTGGGGCCGAGTCGGGCGCCGACCCCGGCGCGCAGTTCCTCGGCGGAAGTGAAGATCCTCGGCTCGGCCATGCCCACGCCTCCTGTGGAATCCACTCGTGTCGCGCCTTGATCAAGCGCTTGCTCAGCATGGGGGCGCACGCGGGGTCTGTCAACGGACTCCCGGCGCGGCCCGTCCCGGCCGCCCAGTAGGCTCGGCGGAGTGCCGCAGATTCCAGAGAAGATCCACGAGCTCACGGTCGGCCAGCTGTCCGCGCGCAGCGGCGCCGCCGTCTCCGCACTGCACTTCTACGAGTCCAAGGGCCTGATCAGCAGCCGCCGTACGAGTGGCAACCAGCGCCGCTACAGCCGCGACACGCTGCGCCGGGTCGCCTTCGTGCGGGCCGCCCAGCGCGTCGGCCTGCCGCTCGTCACCATCGGCGAGGCCCTCGCCCGGCTCCCCGAGGGGCGCACCCCCACCCGCGAGGACTGGGCGCGGCTCTCCGAGAACTGGCGCGAGGCGCTCGACCAGCGCATCGACCAGCTCGTCCGGCTCCGCGACAACCTCGACCACTGCATCGGCTGCGGCTGCCTGTCGCTCAAGGCCTGCGCCCTGTCCAACCCGGACGACACGTACGGGGACCACATCTCGGGCTCGCGGCTCTGACCAGACCGGGGGCACCTCTTCGCGGGAGTGCCGGCGCCGGGGTGCGCCCGGGGCCTCGCGGACCGTCGGCGCCCGGCCGCGGGGGCGACCTCCGGTGCCGGCCCCGCTCAGCGTCCCGGGGCCGGCCGCTCCGCGTGCACCACGGTGACGGCCGCCGCGACCAGCTCGGCGTTCGAGGCCGCACGAGCCCCGGACGGCAGTTCAAGGGTGTCGGCCAGCCCGGTCCGTACGTCCAGCCCCAGACGGGCCGCCGTCCGCAGCACCGGCCAGGCGGCCCGGCCGCTACCGTGCACGAGGACGGGACGGCCTCCCCTGGAGCCGAGGGCGGCCAGCAGGTCCCGGGCGGCCCCCGGCGCCCGCGCCGGGTCCGGCTCGGCCACCTCGGCGACGATCCGCAGCACCCGCCCGCGCAGCGGTGAGCCGAGGAAGCGGGCCGCCGCCCCGGTCCCGGAGCGCACCACCGCCTCCACGGCCACTCCGCGTCCCAGCAGCAGCCGGGCCAGCTCCTCCGCGTCCGGCAGGGCCCAGTCCACCGCGGCCCGCTCGGGCAGCACCGTCCACTCGGCCACCCGGTCGCCGCCGGTGTACGCGTCCACGCCGACCGGCAGAGAGGTCCCGGACCGCAGCTCCGCGAGCAGCGGCCCCAGCACCCGGGGCGAGAGGCTGTCCCGGCCGCACGGGGTCTTGGGGCGCACCTGCACCTCGTGGGCCCCGGCCGCCGCCGCGGCGGCGGCCGATGCGGCCAGGCCGGCGGGTGAGAGCGGCACCGCCGTGCCGTCGGCAGCGCTCCGGGCCCCGTTGAGGGCCGCCTGGATCACCATCACCCCAGCATGCCCCCCGCCGGGCCGGCCGCACAGCCCCGTCCCGTCGTCCGGCCCTCAGGCCGCCACCGTCACCGTCAGCGCCGGCCGCGGCACCACGATCCCGCAGCCCTTGCACACCGGCCCGTACCACGGCTCCCGCGCGGTCCCGGGCAGCCACAGGAACTCGGCCTCCCCGCACACCGGGCAGGCCGACCCCGGCCGTTCGTCCTCCAGTGCCCGCACCAGCCGGCGCATCACCTCACCCAGCGCGCCCTCGGGCCGTACCCCCGGATCGGCGCAGCGCACCACCGCCTCGCCGCTCCAGGCCCAGCCGGGGGTGCGCACCCCGTCGTGCTTCTCGCGTCTGCGCCGCTCCGCGAACTGCCGCTCGTACGTCAGCCAGACCCCGCGCGCGTCCTCCAGCTCCTCCAGTGCGGCCACCAGCCGCAGCGGATCGCAACCCCGGTCCTCGGGTCCTATCCCGTGCCGGTCGCACAGGTGGTACCACGTCGCCCGGTGCCCGTACGGGGCGAACCGCTCGAGGCAGCGCCGCAGTGAATGCCGCCGCAGTGCCCGGTCGTTGGACGCGTCGCGCACCTGCCCCGCCAGACTCCGGAAACCCGCCATCGCACCCTCACTTCCATCGCTCGAACGTGGGCGCCGACGGAGAGACGGTCCGGAAGCCGCTCCGGCTCCATCCGAGAGGCGATGGCAGCCATCACCGGCGCTGGGGGCGTCGTGCCGATCGGGCCGGACCGGCCCGATCGACGAAGAGACGGCCCAGGCGCAACATGCCCGGCTGCGGCCGGGGGCATGCGGAGCGCACGGTTGCCCCCGGTGGCACGTGGCGGGATCTCAGCCGCCGATCCGGCCCGCCGCGACCACGATCCGGGCGAGCTCCGCATGGCAGATGTCGCTGTGCGCCCCCGAAGGCGCCCCGCCGCTCCGGACGACCTCGGCCGCGTCCACGCTGACGCATCCGCTCCTGGGCAGGCCGTCGCGCAGGGCCGCTGCCAGGGTCAGCCGCGGGGCGCCGGGCACGCCCTGGACGCCGTCGTACCCCATGGCCCCCCAGCGCGCGTCGAACCCGGCGAAGGAGGCCGAATCCCCTGCCGTCCGGGAGGCCAGCGGGTAGAACACGCGCAGGGCGCCGTCGAAGTGCGAATGGCAGGACACCACCGGTCCGTCCACCCGCGCCTGGAGTCCGCGCAGCGCCCCGCCGCGCGCCCGGTCGTGCGGCAGGGCGTCGGCGAACGCGTAGTGCGAGAAGGCACCCTGGAGGAGCGTCAGGGACTTCACCGGGCGCCCGCCGGCCGGCACGCCGCGCAGCGCGTACGACACCAGGCGCGCTCCGAAGCTGTGCCCGACCAGGTGGACCCGGACGGCCGGGCGGGTCCGGGCCAGCCCGGCCAGCACCGGGCCCAGGCCGCGCTCGCCGACCGCGCCCGCCCGCTTCTTCATCTCGTAGTAGGTGGCCTGGCGCAGCAGCTCCTTGCCGCCCTTCCAGGCCTTCTTCAGTGCACCGACGGGCGAGAAGCCCGGGTGGGGGGCCGGCTCGGCCCCGGTCTCGACGAGCCCGGCCAGCAGTTCCCGGCAGGCGGTGAGGGTGTCGCCGGCGAACAGCTCGGGAACCGGGGCGGCGTCCTCGTCCCCGGCCGCCCGGTCCGCCCGGTCCGCCCGGTCCGCCCGGTCCTCCCGGGCCACCGTGCCGTCAGCCGCAGTCGCAGCCGCAGCCGCAGCCGCAGCCGCAGCCGCAGGTGTGGGCGTGGGGGCGGGCGTGGCGTCCGTACCCGTCAAGGCCCGCACCAGGGCACCGAATTCGGCGAACGCGGCCTCGGACTCCGGTTGCGCGGCGAGGAGTTCGGCGATGCGGTCCAGTTCGCGCGCGCGGCCGGGCCACAGCCGGCCGAGCGCCGCCCGCGTCGCGGCGTCCAGGGCCGGACCGGGGTCCGGGACCGGGGCGGCGGCCGGGGCGTCGAAGTCCGGGACCGGCTCGTCCGAGAAGCGCATCGAGGGCCACACCACGCCCACGTACCCCAGCCGCACGGCGGGGGAGCCGGCCACCAGGCCCGGGAAGGGGGCGAAGAACCGGTCGTAGAGGCGGGTCGCGGTCGACCGGTCGTTGTTCCAGCCGTGCGCGAAGACCACGAGGTCCGTGGCGTCGAGGCCGGCCACCGCCTCCCGGCCGCCCGGGGCCGGATCGCCGTCCGCGTCGAACGCCAGCTCCGCGTACGGCCCCACACCCACGTCCGGCATGACCGTCCCCCTCCCGCGCCCACCGCCCGCACCGGAGCTCCAGCATCCCGCCGCCCCCGCCGCTCGGCCAGACCCGTGACGGGTGAACTCGACCGGAGTCGCGGCGGTGCGCCGGGCGCCACCCGCCCGTACCCCCTTCCGGGCGCCCATACCGACCGGTTAGTATGCCGCGCGAACCGTCAACCGGAGGACCGGAGGATCCCGTGGGTGCGTTCGAGGGGCAGGCAGTGGTCGTCACCGGAGCGGGCGGGGGCATCGGCGCGGCACTCGCCGCCCGGTTCGCCGCCGAAGGCGCCCGGGTGCTGGTCAACGACATCGACGAGGCCCGGGCCGCCGAGGTCGCCGCCCGGCTCGGCGCCACCGCGCTGCCGGGGGACGCCTCGACCGTCGCCGCGGCCGCGCCGGACGTCCTCGGCGGCACCGTCGACGTCTTCTGCGCCAACGCCGGTCTGTCCTCGCCCGGGGACGCCTTCGCCGACGAAGACGTCTGGGCGGCCGCCTGGGACACCAACGTCATGGCCCACGTCCGCGCCGCCCGCACCCTGCTGCCGCACTGGCTGGAGCGCGGCCGCGGCCGGTTCGTCTCCACCGTCTCCGCGGCCGGACTGCTCACGATGATCGGTGCGGCACCGTACAGCGTCACCAAGCACGGCGCGCTCGCCTTCGCCGAGTGGCTCTCCCTCACCTACCGCCACCGCGGCGTCGACGTGCACGCGATCTGCCCGCAGGGCGTGCGCACGGACATGCTGACCGCCGCCGGGAGTGCGGGGGAACTCGTCCTCGCGCCCACCGCCATCGAGCCGGAGGACGTGGCGGACGCCCTGTTCGCCGGCATGGCCGAGGACCGCTTCCTGATCCTCCCGCACCCCGAGGTGGCCGACTACTACCGGACCCGGGCAACCGACCCCGACCGATGGCTTGGCAGCATGAACCACCTGCAACGGAAGTGGGAGGGTGCATGACGGAAGACGGGCGCGCCGCGCCGGACCGCGACGGGCCCGCCACGCCCTACCGCGACAAGCCCTGGCTGCACCTGCTCAGCGACGCCCAGCGGGCCCCCGTCGCCCCGCCGCCGAGCGTGCTGCACGCCTTCCGCGGCTCCGTGCGCGCGGCCCCCGACCGCACCGCCCTCGTGTACGCCGGCACCCGCCTGGACTACGCCGCCACCGACGCCCTCACGGACTCCGTGGCCGGACACCTCGCCGCCCGTGGGGTGCGCCCCGGCGACCGGGTGGCGGTCATGATGCAGAACACGCCGCACTTCGTGCTGGCCGTACTGGCCGCGTGGAAGGCCGGGGCCGTCGTCGTCCCCCTCAACCCCATGTACAAGGCCGGGGAGCTGACCCACGTCCTGGGCGACGCCGAGGTGTCCGCCGTGGTCTGCACGACCGGCACCTGGGAGGCGGTGCTGCGTCCGGTCGCCACCGGCCCCGGCTCGACCGTGCACACCGTCCTGACCGCGGACGACCGCGACCTGACCCCCGGCGACGCCCGCCACGCCCCCGGGCCCCCGCACGCCCACCACGCCCCCGGGCCCCCGCAGGCCCCCCACGACCTGCTCGCCGCCGCCCACCGCGGCCTGCCCGCCCCGGCCGTACCGGCGCCCGCACCCTCAGACACCGCGCTCATCAGCTACACCTCCGGCACCAGCGGTGCCCCCAAGGGCGCCATGAACACGCACGGTGCGCTCGCCTACAACGCCGAGCGCCAGCGCACCGCCCACCCCCTGCCCGAGGGCTCCGTCTACTTCGCCCTCGCGCCCCTCTTCCACATCACCGGCATGGTCTGCCAGCTGGCCACCTGCCTCGGCAACGCCGGCACCCTCGTCCTGGCCCACCGCTTCGACCCGGGCACCGTCCTCGACGCCTTCCTCGAGCACCGCCCGCACTACACCGTCGGCCCCGCCACCGCCTTCATGGCCCTGGCCGCCCACCCCGCCGCCACCCCCGAGCACTTCCGCTCCTTCCGCATCGCCTCCTCCGGCGGAGCCCCGCTGCCACCGGCGCTCGTCGAGCGGCTGCGCGCCGACCTCGGCCTCGACCTGCGCAACGGCTACGGCCTCACCGAGACCACCGCCCACTGCGCCTCCGTGCCCCCGCACCGCCGCGCGCCCGTCGACCCCGCCAGCGGCACCCTGTCGGTCGGCGTCCCCGGCGCGGACACCGAACTGCGCATCGTCGACGACCACGGCGCCGACGTGCCACTGGGCACCCCCGGCGAGATCCTCGTCCGCGGCCCCCAGGTCGTGCCCGGCTACTGGCGCAGGCCGCGGGCCACCGCGGCCGCCCTGCCCGGCGGCGAACTGCGCACCGGGGACGTCGGGTTCATGGACGCCGACGGCTGGCTCTACGTCGTCGACCGCAAGAAGGACATGATCAACGCCTCCGGGTTCAAGGTCTGGCCCCGCGAGGTGGAGGACGTCCTCTACGCCCACCCCGCCGTCCGGGAGGCGGCCGTCGTCGGCGTCCCCGACGCCTACCGCGGGGAGAGCGTCAAGGCGTACGTCAGCCTCCGCCCCGGCGCCGGGGCCGAGCCCGCCGAGCTGGCCGCGTACTGCGCCGACCGGCTGGCGGCGTACAAATACCCCCGCGAGGTCGAGATCCTCCCGGACCTCCCCAAGACCACCAGTGGCAAGATTCTCCGACGCGAGCTGCGCGACCGCGCCGCGGGGACTGGCCGGATTTCGCCGGTGGACCGCTGACCGGGCACACTCGTGCGGCACCAGGACACGTACATGCCAGAAATTCAGGAGGCGCACATGGCCAGAGGTACGGACGCTGAGGACGCCCCCGTCCCGCAGCGGCTGCTGGCCGCCGCCACCCGGCTCTTCGCCGACCGGGGCTACGACCGCACCTCCGTCCAGGAGATCGTCGAGGCGGCGGGCGTCACCAAGGGCGCCCTCTACCACTACTTCGGCTCGAAGGACGACCTGCTGCACGAGGTCTACGCCCGCATGCTCCGGCTCCAGCAGGAGCGGCTCGACGCGATCGCCGGATCCGATGCGCCCGTCGAGGAGCGGCTGCGCGCCGCGGCCGCCGACGTCGTGGTGACGACGATCGAGAACCTCGACGACGCGATGATCTTCTTCCGGTCCATGCACCAGCTCAGCCCCGAGAAGAGCCGGCAGGTCAGGGCCGCCCGCCGGCAGTACCACGAGCGCTTCCGGGCCCTCGTCGAGGAGGGCCAGCGCTCCGGCGTCTTCGCCACCGCCACCCCCGCGGACCTGGTGGTCGACTACCACTTCGGCTCCGTCCACCACCTCGGCACCTGGTACCGCGCCGACGGCCCCATGAGCCCCCAGGAGGTCGCCGACCACCTCGCCGACCTCCTGCTGCGCGCCCTGCGCCCCTAGCAGTGCTCGGGCTACGCCCCACCGTCGCGCCGTTCCGGGAACGCCCGGAGGCGCCGGGGAGCCACCTGGCCGGTCCGTTAGGACGCCCGGAGCGCGGCGGCGGGGCGGTGGACGAACCCCGTCCGGCCGCGCCGGTCCGGGCGCCCGGGACGGGTCAGCGGTACCTGGCGAGCTCCCGGCGGGCCAGCGAGCGCTGGTGCACCTCGTCCGGCCCGTCGGCGATCTGCAGCGTACGGGCCGCCGCCCACAGCTCGGCCAGCGGGAAGTCCTGCCCCACTCCGCCCGCGCCGTGCAGCTGCACCGCCCGGTCGATGATCCCGACCACCGCCCGGGGCGTCGCGATCTTGATGGCCTGGATCTCGGTGTGCGCCCCGCGGTTGCCGACGGTGTCCATCAGCCAGGCCGTCTTGAGCACCAGCAGCCGCAGCTGCTCCACGGTCACCCGGGCGTCCGCGATCCAGTTCTGGACCACGCCCTGGGCAGCCAGCGGCTTGCCGAACGCCGTCCGCCCCACCGCCCGCCGGCACATCAGCTCGATCGCCCGCTCGGCCATGCCGATCAGCCGCATGCAGTGGTGGATCCGCCCCGGCCCGAGCCGGGCCTGGGCGATGGCGAAGCCGCCGCCCTCCTCGCCGACCAGGTGGTCCGCCGGCACCCGTACCCGGTCGAACACCACCTCGGCGTGCCCGCCGTGGTAGTGGTCCTCGTACCCGTACACGCGCATCGCCCGCCGCACCTCGACGCCCGGGGCGTCGCGCGGCACCAGCACCATCGACTGCTGCCGGCGCTGGTCCGGCCCGTCAGGGTCGGTCTTGCCCATCACGATGAAGATCCGGCAGTCCGGGTTCATCGCCCCCGAGATGTACCACTTGCGCCCGGTGACCACGTACGCGTCACCGTCCCGCTCGATGCGGGTCTCCACGTTCGTCGCATCCGAAGAAGCCACCTCGGGCTCGGTCATCGCGAAGGCCGAGCGGATCTCCCCTGCCAGGAGCGGCTCCAGCCACCGCTCCTTCTGCTCCGCACTGCCGAACTGCGCGAGCAGCTCCATGTTCCCCGTGTCCGGCGCCGCGCAGTTCAGCGCCGTGGGCGCCAACTGCGGGCTGCGACCGGTGATCTCGGCCAACGGGGCGTACTGGAGGTTGGTCAGCCCGGCGCCGTGCTCCGGGTCGGGGAGGAACAGGTTCCACAACCCCTGCCGCCGGGCCTCGGCCTTCAACTCCTCCACCACCGGCGGGGTGTCCCAGGGCGAGGCCAGCTTCGCCCGCTGCTCCTCCGCCACCGCCTCGGCCGGGTACACGTACCCGTCCATGAAGGCCAGCAGCCGCTCCCGCAGCTCCTCGGTCCGCGCGTCGAATGCGAAGTCCATTGCCGTTCAGCCTTCCTGAAGGGTGGTCAGCCCGTGCTCCACGAACACGGGCACCAGCTCGCCGATCCGGTCGAAACCCGCCCCGACCGTCTGGCCGAGGGTGTAGCGGTAGTGGATGCCCTCCAGGATCACGGCGAGCTTGAACCACGCGAACGCCGTGTACCAGGCGATCTGCGAGGTGTCCCGGCCCGACCGGGCCGCGTACCGCTCCACCAGCTCCGCCGGGTCCGGATGCCCGGGTGCCCCGCTGGTGGTGCTCACCGGCGACTCGGGCAGGTCCAGTCGGGTGCTGTACATCACCAGCAGCCCCAGGTCGGTGAGCGGGTCGCCGAGCGTGGACATCTCCCAGTCCAGCACCGCCGCGATCCGGTCCGCGTCGTCGAAGAGGACGTTGTCCAGCCGGTAGTCCCCGTGGACCACGGTCGGCGCCGGTGAGTCCGGCCGCCGCCGGCCCAACGCCTCGTGCAGCTCGTCGATGCCGGCCAGCTCACGGCTGCGGGAGGCCGTCAACTGCTTGCCCCAGCGGCGCAGCTGCCTCTCGAGGAAGTCCTGCGGGTGGCCGAACCCCGCGAGCCCCACCACTTCGGGATCCACCCGGTGCAGGTCCGCCAGGGTGTCCACGAGCCTCAGCACCATCGTCCGGGTCCGCTCGGGGCCCAGCGCGGCCAGTTGCGCGGCGCTCCGGTAGGGCGTGCCCTCGACGTACTCCATCACGTAGAACGGCGCCCCGATCACCTCCTGGTCCTCGCAGAGCAGGAAGGGGGACGGCACCGGTACGGCCGTGCCCTGCAGGGCCTGGATCACCCGGTGCTCGCGCTTCATGTCGTGGGCCGTGGCCAGGACGTGGCCCAGCGGAGGGCGGCGCACCACCCAGCGGTCGACGCCGTCGGTCACCTCGTAGGTGAGGTTCGACCGGCCGCCCTCGATCAGCCGGCCGCTGAGCGGGCCGGCCGTCAGGGGCGGGCGCTCCTGGTCCAGCCGCGCGCGCAGCCGCTCCAGATCGAGGCCCCGTGGATCGGCTGAGGACATGATGCGCACCTCCGTGCGGACGCGGTCGGACACCCCGGGCGGGCGACGCGACCCATCATGCCGACCAGTCGGTATGTAGTCCAGGGGGTAGGGCGGGCCGCGACGGCCCGACCGGCCCCCGAAGCCCGCCCCACCCCCGCACCGCCGTCCTACGCGTGACAGGCCACCATCACTCCGCCGTTCATCGCCGTCATGTCCCCGACGAGCGTCAGCAGGTTCAACGGCGACCCGCCCGGCAGTCCCTCCAGGTCGGCGTAGGCCCGGTGCAGGTTCGCCACCAGCCGCTCGCTCTCCCGCCACTCCGCGAACTCGCCCAGGTCGGCCTGCCGGGCCGCCTCCAGCGGGGTCAGCCCCTTCGCCCGCCCGTCCTCCGCGAGCCGTCCGACGTAGCGCAGGTAGCGCTCCATGTCGTCGTACGCCGACCCGTCCGTGATCGGCCCGTGCCCCGGCACGACCGTCTCCGCGCCCAGCTCGCGGAGCAGCTCCAGCGCGCGCAGCGACCCGCTGACCGACCCGAACGGCACGAACGGGGTGCCCCCCGAGAAGACCAGGTCGCCGGTGAACACGACGCGCTCGCGCGGCAGCCACACCACCGAGTCGCCCGTGGTGTGCGCGACACCCGGGTGGAAGACCTTCACCTCGGTGTCGCCCACGTGCAGCGTGAGGCTGTCGCTGTACGTGAGGCCCGGCGCGGTGATCCGTATGTCGCCGAAGTCCGTCTGCGGCCAGATCAGGTGCAGCTGGTGGCCCGCGTCGAGCTGCTCGGCGCGGCTGTTGTCGTGCCCCACCACGGTCGCCTCGGGGAAGAGGCAGTTGCCGTAGGTGTGGTCCCCGTGGTGGTGGGTGTTGACGATGGTGGCCGGTGCGGGCGCGCCGACGGCCGCGACCGCCTCGCGCAGCCATCGGGCGCGCCGCTCGGTGGCCGCGGTGTCGACCAGCAGCGTGCGTCCGCCGCCGGTCACGATGCCGGCGTTGCTCAGGCACCAGCCGCCGTCGGGCTGGACGTACGCGTACACCCCCGGTCCCAACTCGACGGTGTACGGCTCGTCTACGGATACGGACATCACGGCTCCCCGGGTCGTGGTGGCGGGCGGCAGCATCCTGCCAGCCCCGACCCGAGCGGCTCACCGAGCCCCCCACCCAAGCCCACTCACGCTGCGCCCGAGCCGCCCACCCACGTGCCCACCCGGTCCCGCCCTCACCGCTCCGCACTGGCCAGGATCACGACCAGCGTGAGCCCGGCCAGCGCCGCGCACACCAGCGCCGCAGCCAACGCCGAGCGCGCCGAGAGCAGCACCGGACGAGGCGCGGCCAGTGCCCGGATCCGCCGGTGCGCCACCGCCAGGAACCCGACCCACAGCAGGGCGATGGACGCCGTGCCCGCGACCGCCACCGGCGAACCGGCGGCGTGCAGGGCCTGTTTGACGGCCAGCACCGCCACCGCCGTGCACGTCAGGGTGGTGCGCCGCCACGCCAGGCGCGTGCGTTCCGGCTGCAGCCCCGGATCGCGCGCATCGCCCCCGCCCCGGGCCCCGTTGCCGTCCACCGCCGCCCCTCACCGCCCCTGTGTCCAGCCGAACAGCACGGCCACCACCATGGCCAGGGCCACCAGGCCGACCCCGAGGCTCAGCACCACGGGGAAGTGCGAGACCGGCAGGTCCTCGCCGCGCCGCATCGCGCGTTCGCACCGGATCCAGTGGTTGACCGCCCGCATCGCGCACGCCGCCCCGACCACCAGCAGCGCCACCGCCATCCCCACCCGCACCCCCCAGCGCAGGTCCGGCAGGAACTGGTACACCGCGAACCCGCCGCCCACCAGGGCCAGCGCGGTCCGCAGCCACGCCAGGAAGGTCCGCTCGTTGGCCAGCGAGAACCGGTAGTCCGGGGTGCCGCCCTCCTCCCGCAGCCGCCGCGGCGCGAACCAGAGCCGTACGTCGCCCGCCAGGTTCCTCAGGAAGTCGATCACCTGCGCAATCTACTGCGCGTCCCCGCCCCGCCCGCGGAGCCGCTCCTCCCCGAGCACCGCGCCCGCACCAGGCGGCCGCTCCTCCCCGAGCAGCGGCTCATCCCCCCGGAACGCGGCCAGCCGGCGGTACGCCTCCAGCCCGTCCGGCACCCACTCCCACGTGCCGAGCCGTGCCGCGACCTCGGCCTCGTCGAGGAAGGCGTGCCAGGCCACCTCCGAGGCCTGGGGCTCCACCGGCCCGTCCCACCGCGCCTCGTACACGTACGACCACCACGATCCGACGGACCCGGACCCGGACTCAGCCCCAGACCCTCCACCGGGTCCGGACCCGGATCCGTCCCCCGACCCGTCCCCCGCGTCCTCGTACAGGAACTTGAACAGCGGCACGGGCTGCGCGAGCCCCGCCACGCCCAGCTCCTCCTCGGCCTCCCGCAGGGCCGCCGCCGCGTACTCCTCGCCGGCGCCCACCACCCCGCCGACGAACATGTCGTACAGGGAGGGGAAGACCAGCTTCCCCGACGTCCGGCGGTGCACGAAGATCCGCCCGGCCCCGTCCCTGACCTGCACGAACACGCACCGGTGCCGGAGCCCCCGGGCGTACACCTCGCCCCGCGGGGCCTGCCTGACCACCCGGTCCTCGGTGTCGACGACGTCCAGGATCTCCTCGGCTGCGCTCATGCGGTCCATCCAAGCACCGGTGCCGACGACCAAGCACCGGTGTTGACGGGTTACCGCCGCGTACTGAAGATCTGTGCCATGGCGTACGACGCGGATGTGATCGTTATCGGAGCCGGCCTCGCCGGCCTGGCCGCCACGGCCGAGCTGGCGGACGCGGGACGCAGGGTCATCCTGCTCGACCAGGAGCCCGAGCAGTCCCTCGGCGGGCAGGCCCACTGGTCCTTCGGCGGCCTCTTCTTCGTCGACTCGCCCGAACAGCGGCGCATGCGCATCAAGGACAGCCACGCCCTCGCCCTCCAGGACTGGTTCGGCACCGCCGGCTTCGACCGCGAGGAGGACCACTGGCCGCGCCGCTGGGCCGAGGCGTACGTCGACTTCGCCGCCGGCGAGAAGCGGTCGTGGCTGCACGCCCAGGGCGTGCGCTTCTTCCCCGTCGTCGGCTGGGCCGAACGCGGCGGCTACGACGCCACCGGCCACGGCAACTCCGTACCCCGCTTCCACATCACCTGGGGCACCGGGCCCGGCCTCGTCGAACCCTTCGAGCGGCGGGTGCGCGCCGCGGCCGCCCGCGGCCTGGTCGACCTGCGGTTCCGGCACCGCATCACCGGCCTCGGCCGCAGCGCCGGTGCGGTGGACACCGTCACCGGCGAGGTCCTCGAACCGTCCGCCGTGGCGCGCGGCGAGGCCAGCGGCCGCGAGGTCGCCGGACACTTCGAGCTGCGCGCGCAGGCGGTGGTCGTCACCTCGGGCGGCATCGGCGGCAACCACGACCTGGTCCGCGCCCACTGGCCGGCCCGCCTCGGCACCCCGCCCGAGCGGATGCTGTCCGGTGTCCCCGCGCACGTCGACGGCCTGATGCTGGGCATCGCCGAGGCCGCCGGTGCCCGCCACATCAACAAGGACCGCATGTGGCACTACACCGAGGGCATCGAGAACTGGAACCCGATCTGGCCGGGACACGGCATCCGCATCCTGCCCGGCCCGTCCTCCCTCTGGCTGGACGCCCGCGGCCGCCGGCTGCCCGTGCCGCTGTTCCCCGGCTTCGACACCCTCGGCACGCTCGAGCACATCATGAAGACCGGCCACGACCACACCTGGTTCGTGCTCGACCAGCGCATCATCGGCAAGGAGTTCGCCCTCTCGGGCTCCGAGCAGAACCCCGACCTGACCGGCAAGTCCGTCCGCGCCGTCATCGAGCGGGCCCGGCAGGCCGTACCCGGGCCCGTGAAGGCCTTCATGGACCACGGCGTCGACTTCGTCGTGGAGCGCGACCTGGCCGCCCTGGTCCGGGGCATGAACGCACTGACCAAGGAGCCGCTCATCGACGAGGCCGAGCTGCGCCGCGAGATCACGGCCCGGGACCGGGAGATCGCCAACCCCTTCACCAAGGACCTCCAGGTCACCGCGATCCACGGGGCCCGCAAGTACCTCGGCGACCGGCTGATCCGCACCGCCGCCCCGCACCGCATCCTCGACCCCGCCGCCGGCCCGCTGATCGCCGTACGGCTCAACATCCTGACCCGCAAGTCGCTGGGCGGCCTGGAGACCGACCTGTCCTCGCGCGTGCTCACCGAGGGCGGCGAGCCGCTGCCCGGCGTGTACGCGGCCGGGGAGGCGGCCGGCTTCGGCGGCGGGGGAGTGCACGGCTACCGCGCGCTGGAGGGCACCTTCCTCGGCGGTTGCCTCTTCTCCGGCCGCACGGCCGGCCGCGCCGCGGCCCGCGCGGTGGGGTGACCCGACCGCGCGTGACGGGCGGGGCGCGAGGACCCGCGAAGGAGGTCAGCGCGGCAGGACCTCCACCACACGGAACCGCTCCGCCACCACCAGCGTGTCGTCGTCGACGGTGAAGTCCGGGTCCCCGATCTCGGCCCGCACCTCCGGGCTGTGCCAGAACCCCTCGTGCACCCGGCGCCACTCGGCCACCGTGGTGTACCCCTCGCCCTCGTCCCGCGCGTGGGCGTCGTCCACGTCACCCGCGCGCAGCACCCGGACGTCCGTCACCTCGATCACGGCCACCGGCAGCTCGTCCGAGTCGAGCACCACCTGCCGTTCCCCGACCAGCGGCAGCGCCTCGCCGACCGCCTCGTACTCAGCCACCAGACCCGTGGTGCTCGTCTTCGCGCCACTCAGCACCGCGGCCACCAACTGGTCGCGCAGCGGCCCGGGGAAGGCCAACAGGAAGGGCGGAAGGTCCTCATGGTTCGTCATGACCTCAGCCTAGGCAGGCCGATCTTGGCCGCGAACCGGTTTCTTTACGCCAACTAGCCGTCATTTCGGACCACTTGAAACACGCCAGCCAGTGGACCGGACCTTGACTCGGAGCAATCCCTACCGGTTTGCTGTGCGTGATCATTCGCTCGTACACCGTGTCCATGGAGGGAAGTCCGCGGATGTCGCCGCCTCCGCCGCCGCCCCTCGGCCGCTCCCGGAAGAAGGACACCCAGTTCTTCGACTCCGCATTGTGCGACGACGAACTCATAGACGTGCGCGGCCAGTTCGGTCAGGGCAGGTGGGCGAAGGCCCGCGCCCTGCTCACCGCCACCGGTGACGACTGGGACCGCCGCGGCCACCGCGTCGTCGTGCTCGCCGAGACCCCCACCGCCGTGGCGTGGTCCCGCGAGTGGCTCCTGGCCGAACCCGGGAGCGCCGAGGCCGCCACCCTCCTCGCCTGCGCCCAGGTCTTCGCGGCCCTGCGCGGCAAGGGCTCCGCCGACGCGGCCGAACAGGCCTGCCGCGCCGCGGCCGCCCGGGTGCCCACCGACCCCACCCCCTGGCTGGGCCTGCTCCTGCTCCACAGCGCCCTCGGCCCGGAGGAGGAGTTCGCCCGCACCTTCGACCAGGTGCGCGCCCGCCACCGGGACCACCACCACGCCCACCACCTGATGGTCGCCAAGCTCGCCGAACGCGCGCCCGAGACCGGCACCGACCCCCTCCACGAGGTGTACGACTTCGCCGCCTGGGCCGCCGAGGAGTCCCCGGCCGACTCCCCGCTCGCCGTCCTGCCGGTGATCGCCCACGCCGAGCGCTACCGCGTCCTCGCCGCCGCCGGGGCCGCCCCCGGCGCCGCCGAGCACTGGACCGGCCGGCGCGCCCGCCAGGTGCTGCGCTCCGCCTTCGACTGGTGGCTGGAGTGGGAGCGCGAGGACCACCCGCGCAACCGCATCGACCTCAACTTCCTGGCCCACGCCAAGCTCTGCGAGGGCCGCCCCGCCGAGGCCGCCGCCCTCTTCCACCGGATCGGGCGCCACGCCACCCGCGCCCCCTGGTCCTACCTCGACCTCGACCCGCACAAGGCGTTCATGGCAGCCCGCAGCGCCGCACTCGGCTCGGCCTGACAGGCCGCGGCCCCGCCCCACCCGCCCGACGAACCGCCGCACCGGACCAGTTCCACCCAGAACAGTTCCATCAGAACAGTTCCACCCCCGGACCGTTCCACCGAACGGTTCCACCCCGGACCGTTCCACCCCCGCTCAGCTCCACCCGCCGGGACTCCCCACCCCGGCCCTACCCCCTGGAAAGGACGACCCGCCATGGCGACGGGCAGATCCGGCACGCTCTCCGGCACCTCGGACATACGCACGTACAAAGGCCAGGACCGCGCCCTCCGCGCGGACCGCCTCGGCACGGCCGGGCTGCTGCTCTCGGTGCTCGCCGCCAGCGCGCCCCTGATGGTGGTCGCCGGCGTCATGCCCCAGACCTTCGGCGTCATGGGCATCGTCGGACAGCCGCTCCTCTTCGTCATCCTCGGCGCGGTCCTCGCGCTGTTCAGCATCGGCTACGCGGAGATGAGCCGGCACGTCCACAACGCCGGCGCCTTCTACGCCTACATCGCCCGCGGCCTCGGCCCCACCGCGGGCGCCGGCGCCTCCCTCGTCGCCCTGGTCGCCTACAGCGCCATGCAGGTCGGCGTGTACGGCATCCTCGGCTTCGAGGTGTCCGGCCTGTTCGCCACCTACCTCGACACCGAACTCGCCTGGTGGATCCCCGCCCTGCTCGCCGTGGGCCTCACCGGCCTCCTCGGCTGGCTCAAGATCGACCTGAACGCCCGGGTCCTCGGCGTCCTCCTGCTCATCGAGTGCGCCCTCGTCGTCGTCTTCGACGTGGCGGCCTTCTCCGACCCGGGCAAGGAGGGCGTCTCCCTCGCCGCCTTCGACCCCGCCGCCCTCACCGGCCCCGGCCTGGGCACCGCCCTGTGCTTCTGCATCGCCGCCTTCGTCGGCTTCGAGCAGTCCCCGGTGTACGCGGAGGAGACCAGCAAGCCGCACATCGTCGTCTCCCGCGTCATGTTCCTCGCCGTCGGCTTCGTCGCCCTCTTCTTCTGCATCAGCGCCTGGGCCCTGACGGTGGCGACCGGCCCCGCCTCCGTCGTCGACGCCTCCGCCAAGGCGGGCCCCGGACTCCTCTTCGAGCTCACCCAGGCCCGCCTCGGCGCCACCTTCACCGACGTCCTGCACGTCCTCTTCGTCACCGGCATGTTCGCGGCCATGCTCAGCTTCCACAACGTCGTCGCCCGGTACGCCTTCGCCATGGGCCGCGAGGGCCTGCTGCCGGCCGCCTTCGGCCGCACCAACCCCACCAGCGGCGCCCCCGCCACCGGCTCCCTCCTCCAGACCGCGGTCTCGGTCCTGGTCGTCGCCGCCTTCGCCGTCACGGACGACAAGCCCGCAGGCGACCCCACCGCCCCCGTCATGCACCTGTTCACGTGGATGGGCAGCGTCGGCGCCCTCGGCGTGACCCTGCTCATGGCGGCAGCCTCCGCCGCGGTCATCGCCTTCTTCGTACGGCGCGGCGCCGCCGGCACCCAGATCTGGCGGCTGCTCGCCGCCGGCGTCTCCGGCCTCCTGCTGCTCGGCATCGCCGGCTACACCGTCAAGGACTTCGGCGTCCTGGTCGGCGCCGCCGAGGGCTCGGCCCTCGCCTGGGTGCTGCCGGGCATCATCGGCGCCGCCGTGGTCGTCGGCCTGGTGCACGGCGCCCTCATGAAGTCCCGCCGCCCCGAGGCCCACGCCCGGATCGGCCTGGGCAACGAGGCCTTCCGCCTCGACCAGGCAGCGGACGAGGCCGACCGGGCGGAGCACGCCGACCGGGACCACACGGCCGTGTGACACGTCACACCCGGCTCCGGTGAACTCCCGCTCCACCCCCCGTACATCCGGAATTCACCTTCGGGCCATGCCGCCGTCACCACCGGGCGGGCCGCGCGAGCGGTCCGCCCGGTTTTGGCTGATCCACCGCACCATGGTCTCCTTGGGGCCGAAATACCCCGCCCAGGACCGTGCTCGTGCCCGTGCTCGCAGCCGCCGCCCGGGCGCCGGGTCACGGCCGGGGCGAACCCCTGCCGTGCGGAGGGCCCGCGTTCCGCGGCGCGCTCCGGCACCGAGGGGCCCACCCAGTCCGCCTTCGTGCACCCGGACATGCCTGTCCCATCCACGAAGGCGAAGTCATACATGAGTGACCGCACCCTGACCACGGCCCAGTCGGCCGGCGCGTCGGCTCCGTCCCGGCACGTCGACGCAGGCGACGAGGGTTACAGCAAGGACCTCAAGTCCCGGCACATCAACATGATCGCGATCGGCGGCGCCATAGGCACCGGCCTGTTCCTCGGAGCGGGCGGCCGCCTCGCCGGAGCCGGTCCCTCCCTCGCCATCGCGTACGCGGTCTGCGGCGTCTTCGCCTTCTTCGTCGTACGGGCCCTCGGCGAGCTCGTCCTCTACCGCCCCTCCTCCGGCGCGTTCGTCTCGTACGCCCGCGAGTTCATGGGCGAGAAGGGCGCCTACACCGCCGGCTGGCTGTACTTCCTGAACTGGTCCACCACCACGGTGGCCGACATCACCGCGGCCGCGACGTACGCCCACTTCTGGGCCATGTTCAGCGACGTCCCGCAGTGGATCCTCGCCCTCGTCGCCCTCTCCGTCGTGCTGGCGGCGAACCTCATCTCCGTCCGCTACTTCGGCGAGATGGAGTTCTGGTTCTCCATCGTCAAGGTCGCCGCGCTCGTCGCGTTCATGCTCGTGGGCATCTACCTCGTCGCCACCAGCCACGACATCGGCGGCCACACCCCCGGCCTGGCCTCCGTCACCGACCACGGCGGCCTCTTCCCGTCCGGCGTCCTGCCGATGCTGCTCGTGGTCCAGGGCGTCGTCTTCGCGTACGCCTCCGTCGAACTGTGCGGCGTCGCCGCCGGCGAGACCGAGAACCCCGAGAAGATCATGCCCAAGGCGATCAACTCGATCATGTGGCGCGTCGGCGTCTTCTACGTCGGCTCGGTCGTCCTGCTCGCGCTGCTGCTGCCGTACACCGCGTACTCCGCCGACCAGAGCCCCTTCGTCACGGTCTTCGACAAGCTCGGCATCCCCGGCACCGCCGGCATCATGAACCTGGTCGTCCTGACCGCCGCGCTCTCCTCGCTGAACTCCGGCCTGTACTCCACCGGCCGCATCCTGCGCTCGATGGCCATGGCGGGCTCCGCGCCGAAGTTCACGGCCGTCATGAACAAGGGCAAGGTCCCCTACGGCGGTGTCCTGTTCACCGCGGCCTTCGGCGTGGCCGGCGTCGGCCTGAACTACTGGATGCCCTCCGACGCGTTCGAGATCGTGCTCAACCTCGCCTCCATCGGCATCCTCGGCACCTGGGCGATGGTCATGATCTGCTCGCTGCTGTTCTGGCGCCGCTCCGAGGCCGGCCTGGTCACCCGACCCGGCTACAAGCTGCCCTGGGCCCCGTACACCCAGATCGTGACCCTGGTCTTCCTCGTGACCGTCCTGGTCCTCATGTGGTGCGACGGCGGCGTCGGCCGCACCACGGTCATGTTCCTGCCCGGCATCGCCGCGGCGCTCGTCGCCGGCTGGTTCGCGGTCCGCGGCCGGGTCGCCGCCCTCGCCGCCGAGGCCGGGGCCGGCCCGACCACCTGACCTGACCGTCCGCCCCCGCCCGGTCGCCGGGCGGACGCCGAAAGGGCCTCGTGCCCGGGACCCCCGTCCCGGGCACGAGGCCCTTCCGTACCTGTCCTCCGCCGGTCCCGGTGGGGGACAGGACGAGTCGGAAAACGAGAAAGACCCCAGATCAACTGGGGTCTTCCGCTGGTGTCCGAGGGGGGACTTGAACCCCCACGCCCGATAAAGGGCACTAGCACCTCAAGCTAGCGCGTCTGCCATTCCGCCACCCGGACAAGGTGTCTGTCTCGCGTCCCTTCCGGGCCGCTCCGACGAAGAGAACATTACCAGGGATTCGGAGTGCTCCGATCGCACCCCCTCCCCGCGCCCCCCCGCCCCCGCCCCCGCCGGCGCCGGCGCCGACCGCGCGGTGCGGCCTTGGGGGAGCGGGGCCCGGGGGGAGAGGATGTGCAGGGTCAGGGCACCGACCAGTGAGGGGAAGCAACGTGAGCCAGTCTGGCAACGGCAGGACCGTCTCCGGCGAGGACGAGGTCGTCGACCTCTGCCGCGAGCTGATCCGGATCGACACCAGCAACTACGGCGACCACTCCGGGCCCGGAGAGCGCAAGGCCGCCGAGTACGTGGCGGAGAAGCTCGCCGAGGTCGGCCTGGAGCCGCAGATCATCGAGTCCCACAAGGGCCGGGCATCCACGGTCGCCCGCATCGAGGGCGAGGACCCGTCCAAGCCGGCCCTGCTCATCCACGGCCACACCGACGTCGTCCCGGCCAACGCCGACGACTGGACGCACCACCCCTTCTCCGGGGAGGTCGCCGACGGCTGCGTCTGGGGGCGCGGCGCCGTCGACATGAAGGACATGGACGCCATGACCCTCGCCGTGGTCCGCGACCGGCTGCGCAGCGGCCGCAAGCCCCCGCGCGACATCGTGCTCGCCTTCCTCGCCGACGAGGAGGCCGGCGGCACGTACGGCGCCCGCCACCTGGTCGACAAGCACCCCGACCTCTTCGAGGGCGTCACCGAGGCCATCGGCGAGGTCGGCGGTTTCTCCTTCACCGTCAACGAGAACCTGCGGCTCTACCTCGTCGAGACGGCCCAGAAGGGCATGCACTGGATGCGGCTCACGGTCGACGGCACGGCGGGCCACGGCTCCATGACCAACAACGACAACGCCATCACCGAGCTCTGCGAGGCCGTGGGCCGGCTCGGCCGCCACCAGTGGCCGGTCCGCGTCACCAAGACCGTGCGGTCCTTCCTCGACGAGCTCTCGGACGCCCTGGGCACCCCCCTCGACCCCGAGGACATGGACGGCACCCTCGCCAAGCTCGGCGGCATCGCCAAGATGGTGGGCGCCACCCTGCGCAACTCCGCCGCCCCGACCATGCTCGGCGCCGGCTACAAGGTCAACGTCATCCCCGGCCAGGCCACCGCGCACGTCGACGGGCGCTTCCTGCCCGGCTACGAGGAGGAGTTCCTGGCCGACCTCGACCGGATCCTCGGGCCGCGCGTCCGGCGCGAGGACGTCCACGGCGACAAGGCGCTGGAGACGGACTTCGACGGCCGCCTGGTCGACGCCATGCAGACCGCCCTCCGTGCGGAGGACCCCATCGCGCGGGCGGTCCCGTACATGCTCTCGGGCGGTACGGACGCCAAGTCGTTCGACGACCTCGGGATCCGCTGCTTCGGCTTCGCCCCGCTCCAGCTGCCGCCCGAGCTGGACTTCGCCGGGATGTTCCACGGCGTGGACGAGCGAGTCCCGGTCGACGGTCTGAAGTTCGGCGTGCGCGTGCTCGACCGGTTCATCGACAACTGCTGATCGATCGTCAAGGTGTTCGCATTCCACGCGGAAGAGTGAATCCGACCATAAGCTCGTAGCCCTGGTTGTTCCCCCTCGTTACAGGTGATGCGGTCCGCGGCTGGGACCGCATTGCCTACTAGGAGGAATGATGATCAAGAAGGTTGTCGCCGCCGCGGCTGCCACCACTGGCCTGGTTCTCGCGGGTGCGGGCATGGCTGCCGCCGACGCCGGTGCCGAGGGCGCCGCCGTCGGTTCGCCCGGTGTGCTGTCCGGCAACGTGGTCCAGGTCCCGGTCCACGTCCCGGTCAACGTCTGCGGCAACACCGTCAACGTGATCGGCCTGCTGAACCCGGCCTTCGGCAACACCTGCGTCAACGACTGACCCAGGCGTCACACCTCTCACAGCAGGGGTCTGACCACCCTTCCAAGGGTCTGTGTCCCAGGTTCCCGGAGCGCGCGAGTCGCGCTCCGGGACACCGGGCCGCACCATCCGGCGCGCGGGCAGGGGAGCACGTGCGCCGCGACATTCGCACGCAGCAGGGGAACGAGAACACATTGCGACAGGTCACCAGGAAGACCCTCTTCACCGTGGCGGCCGCGGGTGGCGTACTCGCCCTGGGTGGGGGCTACGCACAGGCGGATTCGGGGGCCCACGGCGGCGCCTCGAACTCTCCGGGCGTACTGTCCGGGAACACCATCCAGGCGCCGGTCCACGTACCCGTGAACGCCTGCGGCAACACCGTCTCCGTGATCGGGCTGCTCAACCCGGCCATGGGGAACCACTGCGCCAACACCGGCGGCGGCCACGACGGCCCCGGCGGTTACGGCGGCCACGACGACGGGTACGGACGCGGCCACGGCGGCTCCGGAACCCAGGCGCACGGGAGCGCCCACGGATCGCCGGGCGTCGGCTCCGGCAATCTGGTCCAGGCGCCCCTCGGCGTCCCGGTCAACGCCTGCGGGAACACGATCGACGTCGTCGGCCTGCTGAACCCCGCACTGGGCAACGATTGCGCCAATGTTCCGGGGCGCGACAACCCGGGCATTCCGGAACATCCCGGCCACCCGGGCCAGCCCGGTCACCCCGGCACTCCCGGCCACCCGGGCCAGCCCGGTCATCCCGGAAATCCCGGCCAGCCCGGTCATCCCGGAAATCCCAGCACTCCTGGTCACCCCGGTACGCCCGGCCACCCGGGCCACCCCGGCACTCCGGGACCCAAGCCCGAGCACCCCATCGGCACCGTCCCGAGCATGCCCGCGGTCCCCGGTGCCCCCGGGTCCCCGAGTACCCCGGGCCACCCCGGCACCGGCACCACGCCGGGGGCGATCGGCACCGCCGTCCACGGTGAGCGCGGCCCCGAGCTCGCACACACCGGCGCCGGCAGCCTCGGTCTGGCCCTCCCGCTGGCGGGCGGGATGCTGCTGGGCGGAACCGTGCTCTACCGCCGCGCCCGCGGCGCCGCAGCCGGCTCCTGACACCGAGCGCCGAGCCCCCCACCCCGCACCCGGCGGCCGTCAGGACTGCTGACCCCTGACGGCGGTCGCAACCGTCCGACCCGGCGGGCCTTCCCGGCCCCCGGGTCGTACGCATGCCGTCCTTCCTCCGCACGGACGCCCGCCTCGCGGCCGGGCCCCCGCCGGTCGGTCAACACATGATCGCGGGGCGGTACTTGATCACCAGGTGGGTCTGATCTGGCGGATGATCCGGCGGCGCAGCCGCACGCGCCGGCTGCCGTCGCGTCGCAGCGACAGCCGGTCCAACTCCCAGTTCCCGTACTCGGCATGTTCGGTCAGCAGACGGGTCGCCTCCTTACGGGTCACACCGCGGGGCACGTACACGTCGACAAATTCGTATTCCGGCATCGGTATCTATTGTGCGGGCACCGGCCCGGTACGGATAGCGTCTGCACTATGTCTGATGCCGCTCAGCCCACCGCTGCCGAGGTACGCGCCGCCGCCGAGGCGGTCAAAGCCGCGCTGGACCGTCACCTGGCGGCCGTCGAAGGCCGCACAGGGGACGACGATCCGGCCGTCTACGCCGCCTTCAACGAACTGGCCGCGGCGGCCGAGGAGTACGACGAGCTCCTCTACGACCGGTACGACGAGGTCACCCCCTTCGAGATCCCCGCCTCCGAGGATCCGGTCCCGTACGCCGGCCCCGCGGAGCCCAGCGTCTTCAGCGTGCTGATCCGGCGCGACTACGTGGTCGCCGAACCGCAGCGGCTGATCGCCCAGGCCGACCGCGTCTCCGTCCACGACCACGACGAGCCGGGCGCCACGGGGGGCACCGCGAACGCCCTCGGCGTGCTCTTCGGCGAGTACGAGCCGGACGAGATCGCCACCCGGTACAAGGAGTTCGGCCTGGAGGAGGGCGACTCCACCCTGTGGATCGCCACCAGCGAGGAACTGCCGGAGCCGGGGGAGTGGCTCGGCGCCCCCTTCGACCACGCGGACCCGGCGAGCGTGCTGCACCGCTTCGACGTGAGCTCCGTCTTCGACGACGGCTTCGACGAGGACGAGGAACTGGAGCCCCTCGACCCGTAGCCCGTCCCACCCTCCGAACACCCCGCCCCGTGGTGTGTGGGGGAGGTGCTCGACGGGGCAGGGCAAAGCCCCGAGGGGCCCGCGCACGCCGAACAGAACCCACGACGCCCGGGCCCCCGACGGGGGCGCCCGGGCGCCGCTGTCCCATCCCGCCGCAGGCGGCTACTGGCCCGGGTCAGCCGCCGCCGCGACCAGCCCCGTCAGCAGGACCGCCAGCCGCGTGGTGCGCGCCCTGGGCAGCACCTCGGCGACCGCCCTGGGCAGCGCCTGGTCGACCCCGTGCACCACGGACAGGTGCCGCTCGGCCCGTCCGAAGGCGGTGTAGACCCAGTCCCGCGAGAGCACGTCCGCCGCGTCCCCGGGCAGCACGACGACCACGGCCGGCCAGCGGTCGCCCACGGCCTGGTGGCCGGTGACCGCCCAGCCGTGGCGCACCGCCGACTCGACGCGCTCCTTCGGTACGACGACCGCCGTGCCCGCGCAGTCCAGGTGCAGCCCGGCCGCGTCGGCCGAGACCACCCGCCCCGGCACCGCCCGCCCCGGCGCGGGTACGTGCACCACCCGGTCGCCGGGGTCGAAGCCGCCGAACCGGCCGGGGCCGGGGTTCAGCCGCTCCTTCAGCGCCGCGTTGAGCGCCCGCGTGCCCGCCGCTCCGCCGTGGCCCGGCGTGATCACCTGGACCTGGTCCGCGGCCATCCCGAAGGCCCGCGGCACCGAGTCCGCGACGAGCTGCACCGTCCGGTGCACGGCCTCGCCGGCGTCCCGCACCGGGACGATCACGACCTCCTTGCCGGGCGCGTCCACCTGGGTGAGCTCGCCGATGCCGATGCCGGACACCAGCTCGCCCAGCGGGCCCGGGTCCGGGGTCCGCGAGGCCACCTGCGGGCAGACCCGGGCGGCGAGCAGGTCGCCGAACACCCGGCCGGGCCCGGCCGCGCCGAGCACACCCGGGTCGCCGGCCAGTACCAGGCGGGCCCCGTCCGGCACCGACTCCACGAGCGCGGCCGCCGTGTCCACGTCCAACTGGGGGGCGTCGAGCACGGCCAGGAGGTCCAGCTCCCAGACGCCGTCCGCGTCCCGTGCGGGGCCCTCCGCGCCGGCCAGCAGCCCGGCCACGGTGACCGCGGCCGCCGCGGCGTCCGGCCCCAGTGCGGCGGCGAGCCGGTCGCGGCCCGCGGGCGTGTGGGCGGCGGCGTACGCGCGCAGACCCAGCGCGCGGGCGGCCGCGACCAGCGCCGCCGGCTCCGCCCGGGCCGCCTCGCCGCCGGTGTGGGTGACCAGGCCGTGGCCGGCGGCCGCACGGACCAGCTCGGCCGCGGAGGGGCCGGGGGCGGCCTGCGCGGCCGCCCGCCAGGCCTCGGGGTCGGTGGTCTCCCCTTCGCCCTTGCCGAAGGTGCTGACCAGGCGCGCCAGACCGTCGGCGAGGCTCTCTTCGGCCAGGGCGGGACCTTCCAGTCCGAGCAGGATCCGTACGGGCGCCTCCTCGTCCTCCGCCGCCGGCTCGCCGAGCGGCTCCTGGAAGACCAGGACGGCGCCCTCGGCGACGGCCGCCTCCACGGCTGCGTCCGGGTCGGGGACGGAGTACTGGGCGAGGGCCTTGGCCAGGACCGGCTGCTCCAGGGCGGTATGCCCCTTGAGCCCGGCCTGGGCGAGCAGCCAGCCGACCAGGGCCACGGCGCGGCGCTCGTCGCCCGGCCCGCACTCGGGGCCCAGCAGGGCCCGCGCGAAGCCGTCCGCCTGCGAGGGGCGCACCCCGGGCACCGCGAGCAGCTGCCACGGGTCCTGCCGCAGGGTGTCCGCCGCGCCCTCGCCGAGCTCCTCGGCGGCCGGGCCGGCCAGCGCCTCGGGCGCGCCGCCGCGGGCGAGCACCTCCCGTACGGCGGCCACGGCCTCGGCCGCGACGGGCGCCGGTCCGGCGGTCGGCGCGGGGGCCTCGGGCCGGCGCGGCGCGGGGGCCGGGGTCGCGGGGCGGCGCGGTGCGGGCGGCGGCCCGAACGCGGAGGCGGGTTTCGCGCCGCTCTCGACCGCGCGCACGGCCGCCATCAGGTCCGCCGCCGCGCCGGTCAGCTTGGTGCCGGCGTCGAGGGGCGCGGTCCGCTCCGCCTTGCGGCGCTCGATCCGCTCCCGCTCGACCTTCTGCGCCGCGAGCTCCGCCTCGGCCTCGCTGCGCTGCGCCGCCGCGGCCTCCTCGCCGACCGGCGCCGCGTCACCCGCGTCCGCCGCAGCGCCCGCGTCCGAACCCACGCCCGCGTCAGCCCTCGCGTCCGCATCCGCGTCCGCCGGGTCACCCGCGTCCGATTCCGATTCCGCCTCTGCCTCTGCCTCTGCGTAAGCGTCCGCCTCTCCCCCCGCGTCCGCCGCGGGCGGCTCCTCCGGGGAGCCCGCCTCCACGGCGGGGACGGCCGCCCCCTCGGCGGGGACCGCCGCCTCCGCGGGGTCACCCGTCGGCTCGGGCGCCTCGGGCGCCGTCGGCGTGGCCGGGTCCGTACTCACAGCGTGCTCCAGTCCTGGTCGGGATAGCGGTGCACAGGCGCCGAGACGTCGTCCAGGGCCTGGCAGATCTCCACCGGAAGACTAAGGGCCTCCACTGACAGCGCCTCGGACAGCTGCCGTGCGGTGCGCGCGCCGACGATGGGGGCCGCCACCCCCGGCCGGTCCCGCACCCAGGCCAGGGCCACCTGGAGCGGGGTCACGGCCAGCCCGTTCGCCGCCGTGGCCACCGCGTCCACGATCCGGCTCGCCGCGTCGTCCAGGTACGGGGCCACGAAGGGCGCCATGTGCTCCGAGGCCCCGCGCGACCCCTCCGGCGCACCCGCCCGGTACTTGCCGGTCAGGACCCCGCGGCCGAGCGGCGAGGAGGGCAGCAGACCCACCCCCAGGTCCCGCGCGGCCGGCAGCACCTCGCGCTCGACGCCCCGCTGGAGGAGCGAGTACTCCATCTGCGTGCTCGACAGGCGCGTCCGCGCCCCCGGCGCCGCGAGCTGCCAGGTGGCCGCCTTCGCCAGCTGCCAGCCGCACAGGTTCGACACGCCGACGTACCGGGCCCGTCCGCTGCTCACCGCCAGGTCCAGCGCCTGCAGGGTCTCCTCCAGCGGCGTGTCCGGGTCGAAGGCGTGCAGCTGCCACAGGTCGACGTGGTCCGTGCCCAGCCGCGCCAGCGAGGCGTCCAGGGCGGCCAGCAGGTGCCCGCGGGAGCCGTCGAAGCGGCGCTCCGGGTCAGGGACGCTGCCCGCCTTGGTGGCGATCACCAGTTCCCCGCGCGGCACGAGGGTCCCGACGAGCTGCCCGAGCAGGTACTCCGCCTCGCCGCCCGCGTACACGTCCGCCGTGTCGACCAGCGTCCCGCCCGCCTCCCAGAAGGCCTTCAGCTGGTCCGCGGCGTCGTGCTCGTCCGTGTCCCGCCCCCAGGTCAGGGTGCCCAGCCCGATCCTGGACACCCGCAGGCCCGTGCGGCCGAGTTGCCTCTGCTCCATGAGGGCTGAGGGTACTGGGGGCACTGACGCGGGGGACCGGTGCGCGCTACAGTCCCCGGACCAGACGTTACTGATCGGTAAGGGGAATGGTTATGCGGCTCGGCATCAATCTCGGCTACTGGGGTGCGGGCATGGACGCCGACAACCTCGCCGTCGCGCAGGAGGCCGACCGCCTCGGCTACGACGTCTGCTGGGCGGCCGAGGCCTACGGATCCGACGCGCCCACCGTGCTCGCCTGGGTCGCCGCCCAGACCGAGCGCATCGACGTCGGCTCGGCGATCTTCCAGATCCCGGCCCGCCAGCCCGCCATGACGGCCATGACCGCCGCCACCCTCGACTCCCTCTCCGGCGGCCGCTTCCGCCTCGGCCTGGGCGTCTCCGGCCCGCAGGTCTCCGAGGGCTGGTACGGCGTCAAGTTCGACAAGCCGCTGGCCCGCACGCGCGAGTACGTCGAGATCGTCCGCAAGGCCATGACCCGCGAGCGCCTGTCGTACGAGGGCGAGCACTGGACCCTGCCGCTGCCGGGCGGCCCGGGCAAGCCCATCAAGCTCACCGTGCACCCGGAGCGCGAGCACATCCCGCTCTACATCGCCGCGATCGGCCCCAAGAACCTGGAGCAGACCGGCGAGATCGCCGACGGCGCCCTGCTGATTTTCCCGGCGGCCGAGCACCTGGAGGACACCGCGCTGCGGCACATCCGCACGGGCCGCGAGAAGGCGGGCCTGACCATGGACGGCTTCGACGTGTGCCCGACCGTGCCGCTGGCGGTCGGCGAGGACGTCACGGCGCTGGCCGACATGTTCCGTCCGTACACCGCCCTGTACGTGGGCGGCATGGGCAGCCGCAAGCAGAACTTCTACAACCAGCTCGCCCAGCGCATGGGCTACGAGAAGGAGGCCGCCGAGATCCAGGACAAGTACCTGGCCGGCGACAAGCAGGGGGCCGCCGCGGCCGTCCCGCACCAGCTGATCGACTCCACCACCCTGCTCGGCCCCGTCGAGCGGATCGCCGACGGGATGAAGGCCTACGCCGAGGCCGGGGTCACCACCCTGACCCTGGCCCCGGCGGGCTTCACGCTCGACGAGCGGATCACCGCGCTGCGCACCGGCGTCGAGGCCATGGAGCGCGCGGGACTCGCCTAGGGAGTGCCGAGCGACTGCCCGCGGCCGTGGTGGGGGCTCGGGGGTCTTCCCCGCCACGGCCGTCACCGCTGACAACGCGCGCACGGCCCGGCCGGTTACGGCCGGGCCGTGCGCGGTTTCCGCCGCGGCGGGACGGAGCCGCGACGCCGGCGTCGTCCGTTCGGCCGAGCGCGCGCGACGCCCCTGTTGCCCGCCTGCCGCTTCGGGCTTTGACTCGTGGGACGGGGGAGTGCGCGAGAAGAGGTGGCAGTGATGCTCTCGGCCCGAAGCCTGTTCCAGGAGATCATCGACGACGACGACTCCTACCAGCTGTTCTGCTCGATCGCGGCCAGCGGAGAGGCCCAGGGCGGCTGGGAGAACGCCCGCATCGCGGCCCTCGTGCCCCCCACCATGGCGGACCTGGCGCCCAAGATCGCGCGGCACGGCGCGGACGAGGACAAGCACGGCCGGATCTTCCACCAGCTCCTCAGGAAGCGCGGCCTGCCGCCCGTACCCGTCCCGCCCGAGACGGACTACACGATGCTGCTGGAGAAGCACGGCATCGGGCTGGCCCACTCCAAGCTCCGCGCGGACCGGCGGCTGACGGACGAGGACATCGTCGTCTACCTCTCGCACAGCCGCGTCACCGAGCAGCGGGCCGCCGACCAGATGGTCATGCTGGTGCGCGACTTCGGCGACCACCCCGAGGTCGGCAAGGCCATCCGCATGATCAGCAACGACGAGGACAACCACCTCGCCTACTGCCACGAGGAACTGCTCCGGCTGGCCCGCGCGGGCCACGGCCGCACCATCCAGCGGGTGCTGCGCGAGAGCGCCCTCGCCGAGATCGCCATCTACCGCGACGTCAGCCTCGCCGTCATGGACCACATGGGGCGCATCCTGAAGTGGCCCCGGGCCAAGTCCGCCGCGCTGGCCGCCGGCATCCGGGCCGTGTACGCGTACGAGCGCTTCGCCGGCTGGCACAAGGCGGTCAGCCTGCGCGAGCCGGAGCGGCGCGACGCCCTCGGCGGGCCGCCCGTGGCCGCCGCGCCCGAGCTGGTCTGAACCGCGTCGGCCCTACAGCCAGCCGCGCCGCTTGAACATCCGGTGCAGCCCCCACACGATCAGCCCCATCACCACGAGCACGACCTCGTACCCGTACCGGGTGTGCAGCTCCGGCATGTGGTCGAAGTTCATCCCGTAGATGCCCGCGACCATCGTCGGCACGGCCGCCATCGCCGCCCAGGCCGAGATCTTGCGCATGTCGTCGTTCTGGCGCACGCCCATCTGCGCCAGGTGCGCCGCCAGCGCGTCCGACAGCAGGCGGTCCAGGCCCTCGACGTACTCGTTCGCCTTCGTCAGGTGGTCGGCCACGTCCCGGAAGAACGGCCGGGCGTGCTCGTGCACGAACGGCACCCCGGGGACCGAGAGCCGGCTCATCGGCTGCATCAGCGGGGCGGTGGCCCGCCGGAACTCCAGCACCTGCCGCTTGAAGTTGTAGATCCGCGAGGCGGTGTTCTTCGCGTCCCCGCCGTTGGGCTGGAAGACCTCCGCCTCCAGCTCCTCCAGGTCCGCCTGCAGTTCGGCCGCCACGTCGATGTAGTGGTCCACCACCGCGTCGGCCACCGCGTACAGCACGGCCGTCGGGCCGTGCCGCAGCACCTGCGGCTCGTGCTCCAGGCGGTGCCGCACGGCGGCCAGCGCGCCGCCCTCGCCGTGCCGCACCGTCACCACGAACGAGTCGCCGATGAACACCATCAGCTCGCCGGTGGTCACCGTGTCGAGGTCGTCGTCGTACACGACCGGCTTCAGTACCACGAACAGCGAGTCGTCGTACACCTCGAGCTTCGGCCGCTGATGGGCGGTCAGCGCGTCCTCCACGGCCAGCGGGTGCAGCCCGAACTCGCTGCGGACGTGCTCGAACTCCTTCTCGGTCGGCTCGTGCATCCCCACCCAGAGGAACGCGTCGCCCGTCGCCCGAGCCTCCTCGAGTGCGTCGGAGAGGTCCTCGGGGCCCGACACCCGAGCACCACCCTTGTAAATCGCGCTGTCCACAATCACGACGGGCATTGTCCCCCGACCCCGGCGCGGGCGTACACCACGGCCTACCCTGGGGGCCATGGCGACCTTGATCCTGGTACGGCACGGACGCTCCACCGCGAACACCTCCGGGGTGCTCGCCGGACTCACCCCCGGCATCGCCCTCGACGCGCACGGCGCCGCCCAGGCGGCCGCCCTGCCCGCCCGACTGGCCGGCCTGCCGCTGGCCGCCGCCGTCACCAGCCCCCTCCAGCGCTGCCGCGAGACCCTCGCCCCGCTGCTGGCCGCACGGCCCGGGATGACCCTGCACACCGAGGACCGCATCGGGGAGTGCGACTACGGCGACTGGTCCGGGCGCAAGCTCGCCGAGCTCGCCGACGAACCCCTCATGAAGGTCGTCCAGCGCCACCCCTCCGCCGCCGCCTTCCCCGGCGGCGAGTCCATGGCCCGCATGCAGTACCGCGCGGTGGCGGCCGTACGGGACTGGAACGAGCGGATCGACGCCGAGCACGGCGAGGACGCCCTGTTCCTGATGTGCTCCCACGGCGACATCATCAAGTCCGTGGTCGCCGACGCGCTCGGCATGCACCTCGACCTCTTCCAGCGGATCTCGGTCGACCCCTGTTCGGTCACCGCGATCCGCTACACGCGGCTCAGGCCCTTCCTCCTCCGCCTGGGCGACACCGGGGACCTGGCCGGGCTCGCCCCCCACGGGCCGTCCGCCGAGCCCACTCCCGAGGCGGTGGCGGAGTCCTCCGACGAGGCACCGGACCCGGTCGGGGACGGCGGGGACGCCGTGGTGGGGGGCAGCACGGGCGCGCAGTGATCCACCGGCGCAGTAGGGTGGACGAACCTGGAACAGGTGCGCCCGTGCCCCCGCGCCGACGCACGGACTTCCCGAGACCTACCGAGACTTACGGAGACTGGACGTGCCCCGTCAGGTGTTCCTCTACGACCCGCCGGACCGCTTCGTGGCCGGCACGGTCGGCCTGCCCGGACGCCGTACGTTCTACCTCCAGGCCTCCGCGGGCAGCCGCGTCACCAGCGTCGCGCTGGAGAAGACGCAGGTCGCGGCCCTGGCGGAGCGCATGGACGAGCTGCTGGACGAGGTCGTGCGGCGCACCGGCGGCAACGCGCCCGTGCCCGCCCTCGCCCTCCCCGACAGCGCCGACACCGCGCCGCTGGACGTCCCCGTGGACGAGGAGTTCCGCGTCGGCACCATGGCCCTGGCCTGGGACGGCGAGCACCAGCGCATGATCGTCGAGGCGCAGGCGCTCGTCGAGCTCGACGCCGACTCGGAGGAGGACCTCGCCGAGGCGGAGGAGCGGCTCCTCCAGGACGAGGAGAACGGCCCGCCGATGCTGCGGGTGCGCCTCACCGGAGCGCAGGCCCGCGCCTTCGCCAAGCGGGCCCTCGACGTCGTCAACGCGGGCCGCCCGCCGTGCCCGCTGTGCAGTCTGCCGCTGGACCCTGAGGGGCACGTGTGTCCCCGCCAGAACGGCTACCGCCGCGGGGCGTGAGTGCCGTGGAACCGGAGACGCCGGTGGAGGGGGACGCGCTGGTGACGGCCGAGCTGCTGGCCCGCGGCGAGCTGATCGTACTGGGCCGGATCAGGGAGGCCTCGAACGCCGTCCTGCTGTGCGAGGTCGCGCACGACGGCACGAACGTGCGCTGCGTGTACAAGCCCGTGGCCGGCGAGCGCCCGCTCTGGGACTTCCCCGACGGCAACCTCGCCCGCCGCGAGGTCGCCGCCTACCTGCTCTCCGAGGCCACCGGATGGGGCCTGGTCCCCACCACCGTGCTCCGGGACGGCCCCTACGGCGAGGGCATGGTCCAGCAGTGGATCGAGTCCGCCGACGGGGCGGAGGCCGGCCTGCTCGCCCTCGTGGAGGGCGACGAGCCGGGGGAGGGCTGGAAGGCCGTCGGCCACGCCGAGGTCGGCGGCGGCCGCACCGCCCTCCTCGTGCACGCCGACGACCCGCGGCTGCGCCGCCTCGCCGTCCTCGACGCCGTCATCAACAACGGAGACCGCAAGGGGGGCCACCTGCTGCCCGCCCCCGACGGCCGGCTGTACGCCATCGACCACGGCGTCACCTTCAACACCGAGGACAAGCTGCGCACCCTGCTGTGGGGCTGGGCGGGGGAGCCGCTCACCGACGAGGCCGTCGAGGTGCTGCGGAAACTCGCCTCCGAGACGGCCGACGGGGGCCCGCTCGCCACCCGGCTGGCCGAACTCATCACGGCCGCCGAGCTGGCCGCCGTACGGGACCGGGTGGCGCAGCTGCTGGAAACCGGCAGGCACCCGGTCCCCAGCGGCCAGTGGCCCGCGATCCCCTGGCCGCCCGTGTGAGGCCGTGGCCGGGTGCCACGCATGGAACCGGCCATCGCGCAAGGGGTGCGTTCCGGCCAACCCTGCCGGTCCGGTTCGATGACGGAACGTGCGTCCGGTTAGGCTCAAGGCATGCATGCCTGGCCCGCTTCTGAGGTTCCCGCCCTGCCCGGCAAGGGCCGCGACCTCCAGATCCACGACACCGCGACCCAGGGGAAGATCACCCTCGACCCCGGTCCCGTCGCCCGTCTCTACGTCTGCGGCATCACCCCGTACGACGCGACCCACATCGGTCACGCGGCGACCTACAACGCGTTCGACCTCGTTCAGCGCGTGTGGCTCGACACCAAGCGGCAGGTCCACTACGTCCAGAACGTCACGGACGTCGACGACCCGCTGCTGGAGCGGGCCCTGCGCGACGGCCACGACTGGACCGAGCTCGCCGAGCGCGAGACCGCCCTGTTCCGCGAGGACATGACCGCCCTGCGGATGCTCCCGCCGCAGCACTACGTCGGGGCCGTCGAGGCCATACCGGGCATCGTGCCGCTGGTCGAGCGCCTCCGGGACGCCGGCGCCGCGTACGAGCTCGACGGCGACGTCTACTTCTCCGTCGAGGCCGACCCGAACTTCGGCCAGGTCTCCAACCTGGACGCGGCCGCGATGCGGCTGCTGTCCGCCGAGCGGGGCGGCGACCCGGACCGCCCCGGCAAGAAGAACCCGCTCGACCCGATGCTGTGGATGGCCGCCCGCGAGGGCGAGCCCAGCTGGGACGGCGCCTCGCTGGGGCGCGGCCGCCCCGGCTGGCACATCGAGTGCGTCGCCATCGCCCTGGAGCACCTGGGCATGGGCTTCGACATCCAGGGCGGCGGCTCCGACCTGGCCTTCCCGCACCACGAGATGGGCGCCTCGCACGCCCAGGTCCTGACGGGCGAGTTCCCGATGGCCAAGGCGTACGTGCACGCCGGCATGGTGGCGCTGCACGGCGAGAAGATGTCGAAGTCCAAGGGCAACCTGGTCTTCGTCTCGAAGCTGCGGCGCGACGGGGTCGACCCGGCCGCCATCCGACTCGCGCTGCTGGCCCACCACTACCGGGCGGACTGGGAGTGGACCGACGACGTCCTCACCGAGGCCGTGGCCCGGCTCGGCCGCTGGCGCGCGGCCGTGTCCTGGCCCGACGGCCCTTCGGCCGACGCCCTGGTCGACGAGGTCCGCGCGGCGCTCGCCGACGACCTGGACGCCCCGGCGGCGCTGGCCGCCGTCGACCGCTGGGCCGCCCTCCAGGCCGACACCGGCGGCGACGACCCCTCGGCTCCCGGCCTGGTCTCCCGTACGGTGGACGCGCTGCTCGGCGTGGCGCTGTAACGACACGCGAAACGCCGGCGGGGCTGCAGTCTGCAGCCCTCGCCGGCGTTCGAGGCGAACCGGCGCGGTAGGGGACCGGCCCCGCAGGGCCCCCGACCCGGGTCGGGGACGACCGGGAGCTCACCCCTCCGACGTACCGGACTCCGGGTCGCCGGACGACCCCTCGTCCGAGCCCCCACCGGCCCCCGCGGAACCCGCGGAACCCGCGGAACCGGCGGAGCCGGGGGAGTCCGACTCCCCCGCGAGGTCGGGCCGCCGCTTCGGCGGACGCGTCCGCCCGCTCGACGTGTCGCGCAGGTACGACGCGTCCCCCGATTCGGTCGCGAGCGACGGCCCCCCGGAGGGCCCCGGCTCCCGCCGCCGCAGGTACCGCTCGAACTCCCGCGCGATCGCGTCCCCGGAGGCCTCCGGCAGGTCCGCCGTGTCCCGCGCCTCCTCCAGCGTCTGGACGTACTCCGCCACCTCGCTGTCCTCGGCCGCGAGTTGGTCCACCCCGAGCTGCCACGCCCTGGCGTCCTCCGGCAGTTCGCCGAGCGGGATCCGCACGTCGATCAGATCCTCCAGCCGGTTCAGCAGCGCCAGCGTCGCCTTCGGGTTCGGCGGCTGCGACACGTAGTGCGGCACCGCCGCCCAGAGCGACACCGCCGGAACTCCCGCGTGCGTGCAGGCCTCTTGGAGGATGCCCACGATGCCGGTCGGCCCCTCGTACCGGGTCTCCTCGAGGTCCAGCGTGCGTGCCAGGTCCGGATCGGAGGTGACGCCGCTGACCGGCACCGGGCGGGTGTGCGGGGTGTCGCCGAGCAGCGCGCCCAGGATCACCACCATCTCGACGCCCAGCTCGTGGGCGAAGCCGAGCAGCTCGTTGCAGAACGACCGCCAGCGCATGGACGGTTCGATGCCGCGCACCAGCACCAGGTCCCGCGGCTTCGCCCCGCCCACCCGGACCACGGACAGCCGTGTCGTCGGCCACGTGATCTTCCGTACCCCGCCGTCCAACCAGACCGTGGGGCGGTTGACCTGGAAGTCGTAGTAGTCCTCGGCGTCGAGAGCCGCGAAGACCTCGCCCTTCCACTCCCGGTCCAGGTGCGCCACGGCACCGGAGGCTGCGTCGCCTGCGTCGTTCCAGCCCTCGAACGCGGCCACCATGACCGGGTCGATCAGCTCGGGCACGCCCTCAAGCTCGATCACCCAGGTCTCCTTCCGAAGTTCTCTTGTGTACCCGGCTCAGCCTACGGCTTGGACCCCTGCTCGAGCAGACCCTTCAACACCCGCTCGCTCTCGGGGACCTCCTTGCGCGCGGAGGGCATCACGACGAACGGCAGGAGGACCTTGCCGAGCCCGTGCCCGTGGAAGTCGATGTCGAGGGTGACGAGGGAGCGGGTGCCGTCGCCGACGGGCTCGACGGTGCCCTGCACGTCGGCCCGCACCGGCCCCTCGATCCCGTGCAGGTGCCAACTGCGCGGCGGGTCCAGCTCCGTGACCTCCATGGTCGTGTCGATCTCGCGCCTGCCGATGCGGCGCCTGATCTCGATCCGCTCGCCGACGGAGAGCGGACCGGACGGCGGTCGTACGGCGACCGCGCTGGCCTGCCACTCGGGCAGGTGGGAGAGCTCGGTGAGGTAGGAGAAGACCTCTTCGGGAGTGCGGGAGATCTCCACGCTTTCCTTGATGGCGGGCATGACGGCCGCCCCCTTCGGTGCCCCCCTGGCTCATCCTTCCGTACGAATGATCCCATCCCCGGAATCAACGCGAAAGGGGCGGTTCCCGTCCGGGAACCGCCCCTCCCTCACGCGATCACGCCTTGTGGCGGAGCATCTCCTCGACGCGACCGCGCACGGCGTCGTCGTCCAGGCCGCGGATCGTCACCGTCGTGCGGCGGCGCAGCACGTCGTCCGCCGTCTCGGCCCACTCGAAGTCGCGGGCGTAGGCGACCTGCGCCCAGATCTCCGGCCCGTCCTCGTGGATCCGCTCGCCCAGGTCGGGGTTCTCGTTGACCATGCGGGCGATGTCGAAGGCCAGCGAGCCGTAGTGGGTGGCCAGGTGCTTGGCGGTCAGCGGGTCCATCCGCATGCCCGGCTCGCGGTCCACCAGCAGGCGGTGCGCGACCGCGTTCGGGTTCGCCACACCGGGCAGCGGCACCCGGCGCACCAGGGACTTCACCGGCTCCATGTCGTCGGTGAGCGGCCCGCCGGGCAGCTTCGCGAGCTTGTCCATGACCACCCGGCCGATGTGGCGGTACGTGGTCCACTTGCCGCCGGCCACGGACAGCATGCCGCCCGCACCCTCGGTCACCACGGTCTCGCGCTTGGCCTTCTCGACCCCGCCGGGGCCGCCGGGCAGCACCCGCAGGCCTGCGAAGGCGTAGGTCATCAGGGAGCGGTCGAGGTCGGCGTCCTTCACCGAGAACGCGGCCTCGTCCAGGATCTGCTGGATGTCCTTCTCGGTGGCGCGCACGTCCGCCGGGTCGCCCTCGTACACCTCGTCGGTCGTACCGAGCAGCAGCTGGTCCTCCCACGGGAGGGCGAAGGTGATGCGGTACTTGTCGATCGGGGTGGCCATGGCGGCCTTCCAGGGCGACTTGCGCTTCATGACGATGTGCGCGCCCTTGGACAGCCGGATGGACGGCAGGGAGTGCTTGTCCTCCATGCGCCGCAGGTGGTCCACCCACGGGCCGGTGGCGTTGAGCACCACACGGGCGTCGACGCCGAACTCGGTGCCGTCCAGGCGGTCCCTGAGCTCGGCGCCCGAGACCCGGCCGCCGGTCTTGCGCAGGCCGGTGACCTCGGCGTGGTTGAGGACCACCGCACCGGACTCCACGGCCGCCCGGACCGTCATGACCGCGACGCGGGAGTCGTTCATCTGGTGGTCGTAGTAGACCGCGACGGCCTTGAGGTTGTCCGTCTTCAGGCCGGGGTTGTCGGCGACGGCACGGGCCGGCGATATGACCTTGCCCATGCCGTCACCGAAGGCCGAGAGGGCGGAGTAGGCGAAGACGCCCGCGCCCAGCTTGGCCGCACCCACCGGACCGCCCTTGTAGACCGGCAGGTAGAAGGTGAGCGGGTTGACCAGGTGCGGGGCCACGTCCTTGGCCAGCACCCGCCGCTCGTGGTGGTTCTCCGCGACCAGCTTGACCGCACCGGTCTGCAGGTAGCGCAGACCGCCGTGGACGAGCTTGGAGGAGGCGGAGGAGGTGGCGCCGGCGAAGTCGCCGGCGTCCACCATGGCGACCCGCAGACCCGACTGCGCGGCGTGCCAGGCCACCGAGGTGCCCAGGATGCCGCCGCCGATGACCAGTAGGTCGTACGTGGCCTTCGCCAGCTGCTCACGGGTCTCGGCGCGGCTCGGGTTCGAACCGGCGGTCGGGTGCGCCCCGAGGGCGGGAACGCTCTGCAGGCTGCTCATGTTTGACTCCTCGTCAGCTCTCAGCGGTCGACGTCAACGTCCGAGCACGGGGCTCAGGCGTCGTCGCCGTCCTCGTCGATCCAGCCCATGGTCCGCTCGACGGCCTTGAGCCAGTTCTTGTACTCGCGGTCCCGCTGGTCGGCGGGCATCCGCGGGGTCCACTCGGCGGCCCGGCGCCAGTTCGCGCGCAGCGCGTCGGTGTCGGGCCAGAAGCCGACGGCCAGGCCGGCGGCGTAGGCGGCGCCGAGGCAGGTGGTCTCGGCGACCATCGGGCGCACCACGGGGGCGTCCAGGAAGTCCGAGAGCGTCTGCATCAGCAGGTTGTTGGAGGTCATACCGCCGTCGACCTTGAGGGCCGCCAGCTCGACGCCGGAGTCCTTGGTCATGGCGTCGGTGATCTCGCGGGTCTGCCAGGCGGTGGCCTCGAGCACGGCACGGGCGATGTGCGCCTTGGTGACGTACCGGGTGAGGCCGGCGATCACACCGCGGGCGTCGGAGCGCCAGTACGGGGCGAACAGGCCGGAGAAGGCGGGCACGAAGTACGCGCCGCCGTTGTCCTCGACCGAGGAGGCCAGGGTCTCGATCTCGGCGGCCGACTTGATCAGGCCCATCTGGTCGCGCATCCACTGCACCAGGGAGCCGGTGACGGCGATCGAGCCCTCCAGGGCGTAGACCGGCTTCTCGTCGCCGATCTGGTAGCCGACCGTGGTCAGCAGGCCGCTGTAGGAGTTGATGATCTTGTCGCCGGTGTTCAGCAGCATGAACGTGCCGGTGCCGTACGTGGACTTCGCCTCGCCCTCGGCGAAGCAGGTCTGGCCGAACAGGGCGGCCTGCTGGTCGCCGAGCGCGGAGGCCACCGGCACGCCCGCCAGGACGCCCTCCTTGACCTCGCCGTACACCTCGGCGGAGGAGCGGATCTCCGGCAGCACGGTCGCCGGGATCTCGATGGAGGAGAGGATGCGCTCGTCCCAGGCCAGCTCGTGCAGGTTCATCAGGAGCGTGCGCGAGGCGTTGGTGACGTCGGTGACGTGCCGGCCGCCGTTCACGCCGCCGGTCAGGTTCCAGATGACCCAGGTGTCCATGGTGCCGAAGAGGATGTCGCCGGCCTCGGCGCGCTCGCGCAGGCCCTCGACGTTGTCGAGCAGCCAGCGGACCTTCGGGCCCGAGAAGTACGAGGCCAGCGGCAGGCCGGTCTCGCGGCGGAAGCGGTCCTGGCCGACGTTGCGGCCGAGCTCCTTGCACAGGGCGTCGGTGCGGGTGTCCTGCCACACGATGGCGTTGTGCACCGGCTCGCCGGTGTTCCTGTCCCACATGACCGTGGTCTCGCGCTGGTTCGTGATGCCGACGGCCTTGACGTCGGCGGCCGTGATCTCGGCCTTGGCGATGGCCCCGGCGACGACCTCCTGGACGTTCGCCCAGATCTCCGTGGCGTCGTGCTCGACCCAGCCCGGCTTCGGGAAGATCTGCTCGTGCTCCTTCTGGTCGACGGCGACGATGCGGCCGTCGCGGTCGAAGACGATGCAGCGGGAGGAGGTGGTGCCCTGGTCGATCGCGGCGATGAACGGGCCGGTGCTCGTGGTCATGGTCTTCTGCTCCTGGGGGTCGTGAGAGGGAAGCGAAAGTGGTTCGTTGAGCGGGTGCTGTTCAGACGAATCAGGCGAACGCGACGTTGTAAAGACCACCGGCGACGGCGGCACCGACGAGCGGGCCGACCACCGGGATCCAGGAGTAGCCCCAGTCCGAGCCGCCCTTGTTGGGCAGCGGCAGGAGGGCGTGGACGATGCGGGGGCCGAGGTCGCGGACCGGGTTGATGGCGTAACCCGTCGGGCCGCCCAGCGAGAGGCCGATGCCGACGACCACGAACGAGGTGATCAGGACGCCGATCACGCCCAGGCCCTTGCCGCCGTCCTGCAGGCCCTGGGTGAGGATCGCGAGGACGAGGACGGCCGTGCCGATGATCTCGGTGACCAGGTTCTGCCAGACGTTCCGGATCTCGGGACCCGTGGAGAAGATGCCGAGCACCGGGCCGGCCGGGGCGCCCGCGTCGACCGTGAGCTCGGGGTCGGTCAGGTGGGCCCGGAACTGGCCGTAGTACGTGATCCACATGAGGGCCGCGCCGATCATGGCGCCGAGCAGCTGGCCGGCCAGGTAGACGCCGGTGTTGCTCCAGTCGCCGGTCTTGACGGCGATGCCGACGGTGACCGCCGGGTTCAGGTGCGCGCCGGAGAGCGGGGCCGAGACGTACGCGGCGATCAGCACCGCGAAGCCCCAGCCGAAGGTGATGGCGAGCCAGCCCGCGCCGCGCGCCTTGGAGCTCTTCAGCGTCAGGGCGGCGCAGACGCCACCGCCGAGCAGGGTGAGCAGGGCGGTACCGATGGTCTCGCCGATGAAGATGTCGGAGGTGGTCACCCGCGACTCCTTTGTCCTACGTCCAGGGGGTGAGTGGAAGCCGGAGTCCCTTTCCGGTCATCCGCGCACTCGGTGAGTGCAGATTCGGCCCTGGCACTGTCACACCCTAGCGCGTATTGCCGTCAGGTGTTCGACAATGCCGACCGATGCACGGCAGTTTTCCGCCGTGTGAACAGCGCGTCAAGAGTCGTCCCGCGCAAAAGCCGGATCGTTACCGCGGGGTACCAGCCGCCGAATCCGGCATGTCCGGGCACGCCGAAGGGCCGGTGCCCGTCGGCACCGGCCCTCCGTGACCCCTCTGCCCGGGATGCCCCCGGGATGTCCCCGGGGTGTCCCCGGCGCTCCCCGTGGCCTCACGCGGCTCCGGGGGCCGCTCCGAGCGGCCCCGCTAGAAGCGCCCCGCGCCCAGGTCGCGCGAGACCGCGCGGGCGCAGTCGCGCACCGCCGCGACCAGATCGGGCCGCAGCTCGCCGGGGGCCGCGCAGACCCGCTCCACGGCCCCCGCGACGGCCACCGCGCCCACCGGCATCCGCCGCCGGTCGTGGATCGGCGCCGCCACCGAGGCGATGCCCTCCCAGGTCTCCTCGACGTCCGAGGCCCAGCCCCGCGCCCGGGTCAGGTCGAGCACCTCCTCGAAGCCCGTGAGCTCCGTGACGGTCCGCGGGGTGAAGGCCTCCCGGGTGCCCTCCACCACCTCGCTGTGCGCCACCGGGTCGTACGCCGACAGCACCTTGCCCAGTGCCGTGGAGTGCAGCGGCTGCATGGCCCCCACCTCCAGCACCTGGCGGCTGTCGTCGGGCCGGAACACGTGGTGCATGATCAGCACGCCCTGCTGGTGCAGCACCCCCACGTACACGCTCTCCCCGCTGGACCGGGCCAGGTCGTCCGTCCAGACCAGCGCCCGCGCCCGCAGCTCGTGCACGTCGAGATAGCTGTTGCCCAGCCGCAGCAGCTCCGCGCCCAGCTGGTAGCGCCCCGAGGCCGGATCCTGCTCCACGAAGCCCTCCGCCTGGAGGGTCCGCAGGATCCCGTGCGCCGTCCCCTTGGCCAGACCCAGCGCGGACGCGACGTCGGACAGTCCGAGCCGCCGCTCGCCCCCCGCCAGCAGTCGCAGCATCGCAGCGGCTCTTTCGAGCGACTGGATGTTCCGTGCCATCGTCGGCCTCCTGAAGCCTTCTACAACGTTGGTTCGACAATGACGAACACTATCGGTCGATGCCGACCTGGTGTGCTTCTCGGAAAGTCTGTCAACACCGCGCCGAACAAGCCACCCCCGCGCACAGCATGCCGTCCGACCTGTGGGACGCCCCCACCGGGGCGGCGTCCGCACCGCTACGCTGACCGCGTACGCCCTTGTCAGAAGGGTGTAAAGCCGACAGCCGTCGCACACAGGGAGCACAACCATGGCTTCGTTGCCGAACCCGCCCGTCACCACCCAGAGCAGGGCGGATGCCCTCCGAGCCGCACTGGCCACCCGCGTGGTGGTCGCCGACGGCGCCATGGGAACGATGCTCCAGGCGCAGGACCCGACCCTCGAGGACTTCCAGAACCTCGAAGGCTGCAACGAGATCCTCAACCTGACCCGTCCGGACATCGTCCGCTCGGTCCACGAGGCCTACTTCGCCGTCGGCGTCGACGCCGTCGAGACCAACACCTTCGGCGCCAACCACTCCGCCCTCGGCGAGTACGACATCCCCGAGCGGGTGTACGAGCTCTCGGAGGCGGGCGCCCGGATCGCCCGCGAGACCGCGGACGCGTTCACCGCCTCCACGGGCCGGCAGCGCTGGGTGCTGGGTTCGATCGGTCCGGGTACGAAGCTGCCGACGCTGGGCCACATCGAGTACGGCACGATCCGCGACGCCTACCAGGCCAACGCCGAGGGCCTGCTCGCCGGCGGTGCGGACGCGCTGCTCATCGAGACCACCCAGGACCTCCTCCAGACCAAGGCCTCCGTCATCGCGGCCCGCCGCGCGCTCGACGCCCTCGGCGTGAACGTGCCGGTCATCTGCTCCGTCACGGTCGAGACCACCGGCACCATGCTGCTGGGGTCCGAGATCGGTGCGGCGCTGACGTCGCTGGAGCCGCTGGGCATCGACATGATCGGGCTCAACTGCGCGACCGGCCCCGCGGAGATGAGCGAGCACCTGCGCTACCTCGCGCGCAACGCGCGCATCCCGCTGTCGTGCATGCCCAACGCCGGCCTGCCCGTCCTGACCTCCGACGGCGCCCACTACCCGCTCACCCCGGCCGAGCTGGCCGACGCCCAGGAGACGTTCGTCCGCGAGTACGGCCTGTCGCTGGTCGGCGGCTGCTGCGGCTCCACCCCCGAGCACCTGCGCCAGGTCGTGGAGCGCGTGCGGGGCCTGGCCCCCACCGTGCGCGAGCCGCGCCCCGAGCCGGGCGCCTCCTCCCTCTACCAGACCGTGCCGTTCCGCCAGGACACCTCCTACATGGCGATCGGCGAGCGGACGAACGCGAACGGGTCGAAGAAGTTCCGCGAGGCGATGCTGGAGGCCCGCTGGGACGACTGCGTGGAGATGGCCCGCGACCAGATCCGCGAGGGCGCCCACATGCTCGACCTGTGCGTCGACTACGTCGGCCGCGACGGCGTCACCGACATGGCCGAACTCGCCGGCCGCTTCGCCACCGCCTCCACCCTCCCCATCGTGCTGGACTCCACCGAGGTCGCGGTCATCCGCGCCGGCCTGGAGAAGCTCGGCGGCCGCGCGGTCATCAACTCCGTCAACTACGAGGACGGCGACGGGCCCGACTCCCGCTTCGCGCAGGTCACCCGTCTCGCCCAGGAGCACGGCGCGGCACTGATCGCCCTGACCATCGACGAGCAGGGCCAGGCCCGTACCGCCGAGCACAAGGTGGCCATCGCCGAGCGGCTGATCGAGGACCTGACCGGCAACTGGGGCATCCACGAGTCGGACATCCTGATCGACACCCTGACCTTCACGATCTGCACCGGTCAGGAGGAGTCCCGCCGGGACGGCATCGCCACGATCGAGGCGATCCGCGAGCTCAAGCGCCGCCACCCCGACGTCCAGACCACCCTCGGCCTCTCCAACATCTCCTTCGGCCTGAACCCGGCGGCGCGGATCCTGCTGAACTCGGTGTTCCTGGACGAGTGCGTCAAGGCGGGCCTGGACTCGGCCATCGTGCACGCGTCGAAGATCCTGCCGATCGCGCGGTTCGACGAGGAGCAGGTCACCACCGCCCTGGACCTGATCTACGACCGGCGCGCGGAGGGCTACGACCCGCTGCAGAAGCTGATGGAGCTGTTCGAGGGCGCCACGGCGAAGTCCCTCAAGGCCGGCAAGGCCGAGGAACTGGCCGCGCTGCCCCTGGAGGAGCGCCTGCAGCGACGGATCGTCGACGGCGAGAAGAACGGACTCGAGGCCGACCTCGACGAGGCCCTGGCCACGCGCCCGGCCCTGGACATCGTGAACGACACCCTCCTGGAGGGCATGAAGGTCGTCGGCGAACTCTTCGGATCCGGTCAGATGCAGCTGCCCTTCGTGCTGCAGTCCGCCGAGGTCATGAAGACCGCCGTCGCCTACCTCGAGCCGCACATGGAGAAGTCCGACGCCGAGGGCAAGGGCACCATCGTCCTGGCCACGGTCCGCGGCGACGTCCACGACATCGGCAAGAACCTGGTCGACATCATCCTGTCGAACAACGGCTACAACGTGGTCAACCTGGGCATCAAGCAGCCCGTCTCCGCGATCGTCGAGGCGGCCGAGGAGCACCGGGCCGACGTGATCGGCATGTCCGGGCTGCTGGTGAAGTCGACGGTGATCATGAAGGAGAACCTCGAGGAGCTCAACCAGCGCAAGCTGGCCGCCGACTACCCCGTCATCCTCGGTGGCGCCGCGCTGACCCGTGCGTACGTCGAGCAGGACCTGCACGAGATCTACGAGGGCGAGGTCCGCTACGCCCGCGACGCCTTCGAGGGCCTCCGCCTCATGGACGCCCTGATCGCGGTCAAGCGCGGTGTCCCGGGCGCCGCCCTGCCCGAGCTCAAGCAGCGCCGGGTCGCCAAGCGCGACACCCCGGTGCTGGAGGTGCTGGAGCCCGAGGGCTCGGTGCGCTCGGACGTGGCGACGGACAACCCCGTGCCCACCCCGCCCTTCTGGGACACCCGCGTGATCAAGGGCATCCCGCTGAAGGACTACGCCTCCTGGCTCGACGAGGGAGCCCTCTTCAAGGGCCAGTGGGGGCTCAAGGAGGCCCGCACCGGCGGACCCACCTACGAGGAGCTGGCCGAGACGGAGGGCCGGCCCCGCCTGCGCGGCCTGCTCGACCGCCTGCACACCGACAACCTCCTCGAAGCGGCGGTCGTCTACGGCTACTTCCCCTGCGTCTCCAAGGGCGACGACCTGATCATCCTCCACGAGGACGGCTCGGAGCGGACCCGGTTCACCTTCCCGCGCCAGCGCCGCGGCCGCCGCCTGTGCCTGGCCGACTTCTTCCGCCCGGAGGACTCGGGGGAGACCGACGTGGTCGGCCTCCAGGTCGTCACGGTCGGCTCGAAGATCGGCGAGGCCACCGCCGAGCTGTTCGCCTCCGACTCCTACCGCGAGTACCTCGAGCTGCACGGCCTGTCCGTCCAGCTCGCCGAGGCCCTCGCCGAGTACTGGCACGCCCGCGTCCGCGCCGAGCTCGGCTTCGGCGGCGAGGACCCGAGCGCCATCGAGGACATGTTCGACCTGAAGTACCGGGGCGCCCGGTTCTCCCTGGGCTACGGGGCCTGCCCCAACCTCGAGGACCGCGCCAAGATCGCCGACCTGCTCCGGCCGGAGCGCATCGGGGTCCACCTCTCCGAGGAGTTCCAGCTCCACCCCGAGCAGTCCACGGACGCGATCGTGATCCACCACCCCGAGGCGAAGTACTTCAACGCCCGCTAGGGGTGCCCCGGCGGACCAGGCCCGGGGCGGCCCTGGTCCGCCGGGACACCGCCTCGGGCCGGGCCGCGGGGTAATTCCAGCGCATTTCGAGACGGATCGACGTACACTTGTCGGTCCCACACAGGCCGGTCGCCTGTTCCCCAGGACACATGCGTGTCCGCGGGAAGAGGTGACCGGCCTTCTCGTCCCTCCAGGAGAGTGCGCATGACCAGTACGGTTCCCCAGTCGGCCGCCCGTACGGCCGGCGGCTCGGCCCTGCAGGCGGTGCTGCTGGACATGGACGGCACGCTCGTCGACACCGAGGGCTTCTGGTGGGACGTCGAGGTCGAGGTCTTCGGAGAGCTCGGCCACCGCCTCGACCATTCCTGGCGCGACGTCGTCGTCGGCGGGCCCATGAGCCGCAGCGCCGGCTACCTGATCGAGGCGACCGGCGCGGACATCACCGTGGCCGAGCTCAGCGTGCTGCTCAACGAGCGCTTCGAGGCCCGGATCGCCGACCGCGTCCCGCTCATGCCCGGTGCCGAGCGGCTGCTGGCCGAGCTGGCCCGCAACAACGTCCCGGCCGCCCTGGTCTCCGCCTCGCACAGGCGCGTCATCGACCGGATCATGGCCTCCCTGGGCCCCGAGAACTTCGTCCTGAGCGTCGCCGGCGACGAGGTGGCCCGTACCAAGCCCCACCCCGACCCGTACCTGCACGCGGCCGGGGCCCTGGGCGCCCACCCGTCGCGGTGCGCCGTCATCGAGGACACCGCCACCGGGGTGGCTGCCGCCGAGGCCGCCGGCTGCCGGGTCGTCGCGGTGCCCTCCGTCGCCGCCATCGCCCCCGCGCCCGGCCGTACCGTCGTCTCCTCCCTCGAGGACGTCGACCTCGCCTTCCTGCGCCGCCTGATCACCGGCATGAACTGACCGGGCACCTTCCGTCACCGGTCACCCTTCCGAGGCCGTCCCGCACGCGTGCGGGACGGCCTCCGCCGTGTGCGGCCGCGGGCCCCGCGGGGCACCCGGATCCACGTCAAGCGATGCGGAGGCCGAAATTCCATCACATGCCCCCGAGTTGGCGAGGTGACCTTTGTCACCTGATATGCACCCGTCAGGTCGTCCCGGAGCGCCCGGACACCTGCCGGTGTGTCCGTATTGATCAGGTCCGGACCGAAACATCTCCAGCCGGGCCCTACGCAGGCGATACGCACTCATCACCGTGCGATTACACCCCCAATCCGGCCAGTTCCAGCCATCCCGCCCGCGCCCACTATCGTCAACGCGGGCACTTCGCCGCACCCTTTCGTGACCCCTCCCGCACACACCCCTGTGCCGGGTCACGAGGACCGATCGTCACGACACCGGCCCGATCGTTCCCGCCCTACCGGGCGGCCGCGCGAAGTGCCCGCACCACCGCTGTGAAGCAAGTGCCGGGTTGAGGGAGAAATTCGAGGATGAACCGCAAGAATCTGGTGCTGGCGGCCGCGGCCGGCCTGCTCACCCCCGCGCTCGCCGCCTGCGGCAGCGCCGGCAGCGGGGGAGCGGGCAAGGGAGCGATCGTCGTCGGCACCACCGACCGGTTCGAGGCTGCCGACTACGCCCCTGCTCCGCTCGACCCCGCCTACGCCTACGACGCGGGCGCCTGGAACATCCTGCGCCAGACGCTCCAGACCCTCATGCACGTCCCGCGCGGCGGCGGCCAGCCCGTCCCCGAGGCGGCCTCCGACTGCCGGTTCACGGACACGGGCAACGAGAGCTACCGCTGCACCCTGCGCCCGGGCCTGAAGTTCGCCGACGGCGACCCGCTCACCGCCAAGGACGTCAAGTTCTCCATCGAGCGCGTCCTGCGCATCAAGGACGAGAACGGCCCCGTCGGCCTCCTCTCCACCCTGGACACGGTCGAGACCAAGGGCGAGGACACGGTCGTCTTCCACCTCAAGTCCCCCGACGCGACCTTCCCCTTCAAGCTGTCCACGCCGGCCGCCGCCATCGTCAACAGCAAGACGTACGCAGGCGACAAGCTGCGCGACGGCTTCGAGGTCGACGGCTCCGGCCCGTACACCATGAAGGCCGAGGTCGAGGACAACCAGCTCGTCCGCGCCGTCTTCACGAAGAACGAGAACTACCAGGGCGACCTGAAGGTCCAGAACGACAAGGTCGAGCTGCGCACCTTCACCGACTCCGCCGCCATGGGCGAGGCGCTCGACGAGGGCGGCATCGACATGATGTCCCGCACCCTGTCGCCCGCGCAGATCCAGGAGATGTCCAGCAGCCCCAAGAAGGGCGTCAAGCTCGTCCCGATGCCGGGCCTGGAGATCCGCTACCTCGCCTTCAACACCGAGGCCGCCCCGGTCAAGGAGAAGGCCGTACGCCAGGCCGTCGCGGCCGTCGTCAACCGCGGCGAGCTCATCACCAAGGCCTACGGCACGGCCGCCCTCCCGCTGTACTCGCTGGTCCCCGCCAGCGTCCCCGGCCACGTCAACTCGTTCTACAACAAGTACGGCGAGGCCGACACCGCCGCCGCGGCCGCGCTCCTGCGCGGGGCCGGCGTCCGCACCCCGGTCAAGCTGACCCTCAACTACACCACCGACCACTACGGTGACGGCACCGCGGCCGAGTTCGAGACCCTCAAGTCCCAGCTCGACGCCACCAAGCTGTTCGACGTCACCGTCAAGGGCACCCCGTGGGCCACGTACCGCCCCGCCCAGAAGAAGGGCGAGTACGCCGCCTACGGCCTCGGCTGGTTCCCCGACTTCCAGGACGCCGACAATTTCATCGGCCCGTTCCTGGAGAAGGACAACTTCCTGGGCACTTCGTACGCCAACCCCACCGTACGGAACAAGCTCATCCCCGAGTCCCGCCGGGCCACCGACCGCAACGACGCGGCCGACGCCTTCGGCAAGATCCAGGACATCGTGGCGGAGGACGTCCCGGTCCTGCCCCTGTGGCAGGCCAAGCAGTACGTCGCGGCTCGCGACGGCATCACCGGCGTCGAGTGGTCGGTCAACAACATCTCGGACCTCCAGCTCTGGGAGCTCGGCCGCGGCGTGAGCGGCTGATCCCAGCGACAACCGGCAGCGCACCCCCGCGGGCCGGAGGACACCCCCAGCACAGACAGTGAGGCACGTTCGCGTGAGACGACGTAACCAGTGGTTGGCGGCCCCGCTCGGAGCGGCGACCGCAGCCGCCCTGCTCAGCGGTTGCGGTTCGGACGAGAGCGCATCCGCGGGCACCGGGCAGACGGTGGTCATGGGAATGTCGGACGACGTACAGGCCGTGGACCCGGCCTCGGGTTACGACCCGGGCTCCTGGCTGCTGTTCAACAACGTCTTCCAGTCCCTGCTGCACTTCCCCAAGGGCAGCACCACCCCCGAGCCCGACGCCGCGCAGGAATGCGGTTTCGACAGCGGTGGCAGCCGCGTCTACCGCTGCACCCTGCGCTCCGGCCTGAAGTTCAGCAACGGCAACGACCTCACGTCCGAGGACGTCAAGTTCTCCTTCGAGCGCACGCTGAAGATCAACGACGACAACGGCCCGGCCGTCATGCTCACCTCCATCGAGAGCATCGACACCCCCGACCCCCAGACCGTCGTCTTCAAGCTCAAGACGTCCGACGCGACCTTCCCCAGCAAGATCGCGTCGGGCGCGGGCTCGATCGTCGACCACCGCGAGTACCCCGCCGACAAGATCCGCACCGACGGCAAGGCGGTCGGCTCGGGCGTCTACATGCTGGAGTCCTTCGACAAGGACAGCGCCAAGTTCTCGGTCAGCAAGACCTACAAGGGCGAGGCCAAGCCCCGGAACAACGGCGTCACCATGAAGTTCTTCCACAACGACCAGGCGGCCCTGAAGAAGGCCATCGAGGACGGCAAGGTCGACTTCGCCTTCCGCGGCCTGGCCGCCAAGGACACCGCCGACCTCGGCGTCGGCGCCACCGCCGGCGACGGCTCGCAGATCGACGTCGTCCAGGGCGCCGGAGCCGAGGTCGAGCACCTCGTCTTCAACATGGACGACAAGACCGCCGGCCAGCTCGCCGTCCGCAAGGCCGTCGCCTACCTCGTCGACCGCGAGGCCCTGGTCCGCGAGGTGTTCGCCGGCACCGCCATCCCGCTGTACTCGATCATCCCCTCGGGCATCAGCGCGCACACCACGCCGTTCTTCGACAAGTACGGCGGCTCCCCCCAGCCCGACAAGGCCAAGCAGGTCCTGCGCAAGGCCGGGATCACGGACAAGGTCAAGCTCACCCTCTGGTCCACGCCGTCCCGCTACGGCCCCAGCACCGACGCCGAGCTCAGCCTCATCGCCAAGCAGCTCAACGAGAGCGGCCTGTTCGACGCCGACATGAAGTCCGTCGAGTTCGAGCAGTACGAGAAGGACATCGCCGCCGGCAAGTACGGCGTCTACGTCAAGGGCTGGGTGCCCGACTACCCGGACCCCGACAACTTCACCCAGCCGTTCTTCGGCAAGGGCAACGTCCTCGGCAACAACTACGAGAACGACGCCATCAACGGCGGGATCATCCCCAAGACCTCCGCCGTGGCCGACCGCACCCAGACCGAGAAGGACTACACCAAGCTCCAGGACATCGTCGCCGACGACGTGCCGCTCCTGCCCCTGTGGCAGAGCAAGCAGTACGCCGTCGCCCGCGACAACGTCACCGGCCTGCAGTGGTCCCTCGACGCCTCGACGGTCTTCCGCTTCTGGGAGATCAGCAAGGGCTGACCCCCTCCGCCGGCACGGCCCGCCCGTACGGGCGGGCCGGGCCGGCCCCCGGACGCACCGCCGTGCAGCAGGGCCGGGCCGCCGCTTCCCGCGGCGACCCGGCCCTTCGGCGTGCCACCGGCCACCGGCCACACCGGCCGTACCGACCGGCGCCCCGCCCCGACCCGCCGCGTACCCGCCTACTCGGCTACTGCGCCCCCGGGCGCACCAGTCCGCTCTCGTACGCGTACACGGCCGCCTGCACCCGGTCCCGCAGCCCCAGCTTCGTCAGCACGTGCCCCACGTGCGTCTTGACCGTCGTCTCGCTCACGAACAGGTCCGCCGCGATCTCGGCGTTCGACAGGCCCCGCGCCACCAGCTTCAGCACCTCGACCTCCCGCTCCGTCAGCCTCCCCAGCGTGTCCGGCACCGGTTCCTCGCCGGACGGCAGGTGGCCCGCGTACTTGTCCAGCAGCCGCCGCGTGATGCTCGGCGCCAGCATCGCCTCACCGGCCGCCACCACCCGGATCGCCTGCACCAGCTCCGCCGCCGGCGCGTCCTTCAGCAGGAACCCGCTCGCTCCCGCCCGCAGCGCCTCCACCACGTACTCGTCCAGATCGAACGTGGTCAGCACCAGCACCTTCACGGGCCCCGACCGGTCCGGGCCGGTGATCTGCCGGGTCGCCTCCACCCCGTCCATCCGCGGCATCCGGATGTCCATCAGCACCACGTCCGGCTGCAGCGCCCGCACCTGCTCCAGCGCCTGCAGACCGTCACCGGCCTCACCCACCACCGCGAGGTCCGCCTCCGCCTCCAGGATCATCCGGAAACCGGTGCGCAGCAGCGGCTGGTCGTCGACCAACAGGACACGGATCGCCACGGGAAACCTCTTCGCGCTCGTCTTCGTCGTCGGCGGCACCGCGGACCGTCACCGCGCTGCCCCTCCCGGCATATCAGGACTCGGCCGGAAGCACCGCATCCTGTCGCGGGATGACCGCCAGCGGATACGGCGGCGGCGTCCCCCCGAACTCCGGGCACACCGCCCGGTGGTCGCACCAACCGCACAGCTTCGTCGGCCGCGGCCGCCAGTCACCCGACTCCGTCGCCTCCCGGATGGCCTCCCACAGCGCCAGCAGCTTGCGCTCCACCCGCTCGAGGTCCCCCGGCACCGGGTCGTACGTCAGCACGTCCCCCGACCCCAGGTACACCAGCTGCAGCCGCCGGGGCACCACGTTCCGCAGCCGCCACACCACCAGCGCGTAGAACTTCATCTGGAACAGCGCGCCGTCCGCGTACTCCGCCCGCGGCGCCTTGCCCGTCTTGTAGTCGACGATCCGCACCTCGCCCGTCGGCGCCACGTCCACCCTGTCGATGATCCCCCGCAGCCGCAGCCCCGAATCCAGCTCGGCCTCGACGAAGAACTCCCGCTCCACCGGCTCCAGCCGCGTCGGGTCCTCCAGCGTGAACCAGCGCTCCACCAGCGCCTCGGCCTCCGCCAGCCAGCCCGCCAGCAGCTGCCCGTCCGCGTCGCCCTCGAACAGCTCCGCCAGCTCCGGCCGGGACTCCAGCAGCCGGTCCCACTGGCCCGGCAGCAGCTCCTTCGCCCGCGGCACCGTGCGCTCCGCGGCAGGATGGTCGAAGAGGCGCTCCAGCACGGCGTGCACCAGCGTCCCGCGGGTAGCCGCGGCACTGGGCTTCTCCGGGAGCCGGTCGATCACCCGGAACCTGTACAGCAGCGGACACTGCATGAAGTCACTCGCCCGCGAGGGCGACAGCGACGTCGGCCGGGCCGCCTCGGCGGCCCGCTCGGGTACGGGTGCGGCGGCGTCCGGCGCCGGGGTGTCGGGGCGGGACCCGGGCGTACCGGGGCTCGGCGCGGGCGCCGCGGGGCTCGTCTCCATGACCCACCACCCTACGGCCCGCCACCGACGGCGCGGCATACCATCGACGACGACCCCCCTCACACTGCATGATCGAGGCATCACATTCCGACAGGAAGGCAACCGTGGCCGACAGCGACGCAACCGGGGACGAGAAGAAGCGCCCCCCGCGCGACCCCGGGCCCGGCGGCGGCCTCCCCATGGGCCGCCCCTTCGGCGTGCCCGTCTACGTGGCGCCCAGCTGGTTCCTCGTCGCGGCCCTGATCACCTGGGTCTTCGGCGGCCAGCTGGACCGGATCCTCCCCGACCTCGGCCTGCTGCGCTACCTCGTCGCCCTGTTCTTCGCCATCGCCTTCTACGCCTCGGTCCTCGTCCACGAACTCGCCCACACCGTCGCCGCCCTCCGCTTCCGGCTCCCCGTGCGCCGCATCCAGCTCCAGTTCTTCGGCGGCGTCTCCGAGATCGAGAAGGAGTCCGAGACCCCCGGCCGCGAGTTCGTCCTCGCCTTCGTCGGCCCCCTGCTCTCCCTCGTCCTCGCGGGCCTCTTCTACGCCGGCATGCAGGCCGTCGAACCCGGCACCGTCCCCGGCGTCCTCCTCGCCGGCCTGATGATCTCCAACCTGATCGTCGCCGCCTTCAACCTCCTGCCCGGCCTCCCGCTCGACGGCGGCCGCATGCTGCGCGCCGTCGTCTGGGGCATCACCGGCAACCCCATGACCGGCACCGTCGCCGCCGCCTGGGTCGGCCGCGCCCTCGCCGTCGCCGTCCTCGTCGGCCTCCCCCTGCTCACCCAGACCGGGTTCCTGGGCGCCGAGGCCGCCGACACCGTCGGCATGGACACCGTCACCGACGCCCTGCTCGCCGCGATCCTCGCCGCCATCATCTGGACCGGCGCCGGCAACAGCCTCCGCATGGCCCGGCTCCGCCAGCACCTGCCCGAACTGCGCGCCCGCGCCCTCACCCGCCGCGCCGCCCCCGTCGAGGCCGCCACCCCCCTCTCCGAAGCCCTCCGCCGCGCCAACGAGGCCGGCGCCCGCGCGCTCGTCGTCACCGACGGACAGGGCAACCCCATCGCCCTCGTCCGCGAGAGCGCCATCGCCGCCGTCCCCCAGCACCGCCGCCCCTGGGTCCCGGTCAGCTCCGTCGCCCAGGACCTCACCGACGGCATGAAGGTTTCCGCGGACCTCGTCGGCGAAGAGCTCATCGACACCCTCCGCACCGCCCCCGCCACCGAGTACCTCGTCCTCGAACCCACCGGCGAGATCTACGGGGTCCTCTCCGCAGCCGATGTCGAGAAGGCCTTCGTCAAGGCCATGGCACGGCCGTCCGCATAACCCCGGTACTCTGGTCACATGTCCGAACCGACCGGTGCCGCCCGCCGTCGCGGGCCCTTCAAGGTCGGGGACCAGGTCCAGCTCACCGACCCCAAGGGACGCCACTACACCTTCACGCTCGAAGCCGGGAAGAACTTCCACACCCACAAGGGTTCCTTCCCCCACGACGAGCTGATCGGTGCTCCCGAGGGCAGTGTTGTCCGTACCACCGGGAACGTCGCGTACCTCGCGCTGCGCCCGCTGCTCCCCGACTACGTCCTGTCCATGCCCCGCGGCGCCGCCGTGGTCTACCCCAAGGACGCGGGCCAGATCCTGGCCTTCGCCGACATCTTCCCCGGCGCCCGCGTCGTGGAAGCGGGAGTGGGCTCCGGCTCCCTGAGCAGCTTCCTGCTGCGCGCCATCGGCGACCAGGGCATGCTGCACAGCTACGAGCGACGCGCGGACTTCGCCGAGATCGCCACGCAGAACGTGGAGCGCTACTTCGGCGGCCCCCACCCCGCGTGGCAGCTCACCGTCGGCGACCTCCAGGACAACCTCTCCGACACCGACGTCGACCGGGTCATCCTCGACATGCTCGCCCCCTGGGAGTGCCTGGAGGCCGTCTCCAAGGCCCTGGTCCCCGGCGGCATCCTCTGCTGCTACGTGGCCACCACCACCCAGCTGTCCAAGACCGTCGAGTCCATCCGTGAGGCCGGCTGCTTCGCCGAGCCCCAGCCGTGGGAATCGATGATCCGCAACTGGCACGTCGAGGGCCTCGCCGTCCGCCCGGACCACCGGATGATCGGCCACACCGGCTTCCTCGTCACCGCCCGTCGCCTCGCCGACGGCGTCGAGCCCCCGCTGCGCCGCCGCCGCCCCGCCAAGGGCGCGTACGGCGAGGACTACGAGGGCCCCGGCAGCCAGTCCGGCGGCTCCGGCCGCGGCTGACGCCGCCGAGGCAGGGCACGACCCCACCAACACCACGGCGCCGTGCCCCAGTTACCGCCACCGGCGGCAGAACTGGGGCACGGCGCCCTTTCGTTGCCGTCCGGGGGGACGCGGAACGCGGGGACGGGCCGCCCGGCCACCGTCGGACCCGGCCGTTCCGCACCGGTGTGAGGTGTGGCACGATGCTGGCTCAGCCCCGGCAGCACCTCGCACTGGAGACACCCCGCGTGCAGACCCCCGCCCTCCCGGAACTGGCCCACACCCGCACCCGGCCCGTCCACTGGGTCGCCACGGCGGCGGCCATGGCCGCGGTGGTCGCGGGCGCCGGACTGCTCCAGCCCCAGCGCGCCGCCGGCACCGCCCACGCGGCCCCGGGACCCGCGCCCTCCGCGCCCGACCCCACCGGGGTCGACTTCCCCCTCGACTGCCACGGCTTCCCCGAGAAGATCACCGCCCGCGCCGCGGGCGACCTCGACGGCGACGGCCGCCCCGAGACCGTGGCGGCCGTCCGCTGCGACGCCGGATCGGGCACCCCGCCGCACGGGATCTACGTACTCACCCGCGAAACGGCCGAAAACGCTCACCCCCGCGTCGTCGCGACCCTGCTCACGCCCGCGAAACGGCAGATCGTGACGGCCCTCGCCGTCCGCGACGGCGCCGTCACCGCCCAGCTCAGCGGCTACTCGTCACTCGACGTGCCCCGTTGCTGTCCCGACCTCACCCGTGACGCCGCCTGGCGCTGGACCGGCACGGCCTTCCTCGAGAGCGACCGATCGGAACCGGCCACCTCGGGGAGTGTGTGATCCGTCACTCCGCGTCAGGGCCGTAGACCTCGACCCTGTCCGAAACACGCCTTACGTGGATGCAGTCGCCCGGGCACTCCTTCGCCGAGTCCACCACGTCCCGCAGCAGCGGCAGCGGCACCGGCGTCGTCGCCCCCGCCTCCTGCAGCAGCTCGTCGTCGGCGCTCTTCACGTACGCCAGACCGTCGATGTCCAGCTCGAAGACCTCCGGCGCGTACTGCACGCAGATCCCGTCCCCGGTGCACAGGTCCTGATCGATCCAGACCTCCAGGGCCTCCTGGCCCTCGCCGGCGGACTCCGCGGCCACCTCGTGCTGCACGGTCATCTCTCCTGCACTTCCCTGCGCGCTGTGGTCCAACACGACGCAAGTCGCGCCAGCCCCGACGGGTGTTGAACAGTTCGACCTTACAACCGGCCGCTTTCAGATGTTGATGGGTGGGTATTCCCCTGGCGTGAGGGAGTACGCAAGGGTGAAGATCAGACACACCTCTACCGTCTTTGTGATCTAGGGGTTTCAATCACCACCAGCCCAGGTAGGGTCAGGAAGCGTCCAGCTCCCCTTGGAGGAGGTGAGGACCGTGGCAGCCCACGACGACGACATCAACCGCGGCATCCGGCCGGGGCGGGGGTCCGAAGACCCCGCCGGTCAGGTTGCCTATCTCGAGCAGGAAATCGCCGTCCTGCGCCGGAAGCTCGCCGACTCTCCGCGACACACGAGGATTCTCGAAGAGCGGATCGTCGAGCTGCAGACCAACCTGGCCGGCGTCTCCGCTCAGAACGAACGACTGGCGAACACACTCCGTGAGGCCCGCGACCAGATCGTCGCCCTCAAGGAAGAGGTCGACCGCCTCGCACAGCCGCCCGCCGGATTCGGCGTCTTTCTCCAGGCCAACGAGGACGGCACCGTCGACATCTTCACCGGAGGCCGAAAGCTCCGCGTGAACGTGAGCCCCAGCGTCGAGCCGGAAGACCTCCGGCGCGGCCAGGAGGTCATGCTCAACGAAGCGCTCAACGTGGTCGAGGCCATGGAATACGAGCGCTCCGGCGACATCGTCACCCTCAAGGAGGTCCTCGAGGACGGCGAGCGCGCCCTCGTCATCGGCCACACCGACGAGGAGAGGGTGGTCAGGCTCGCCGAGCCCCTGCTGGACATCACCCTCCGCTCCGGCGACGCCCTCCTGCTCGACCCCCGCTCCGGGTACGTGTACGAGGTCATCCCCAAGAGCGAGGTCGAGGAGCTCGTCCTCGAAGAGGTCCCGGACATCGACTACGACAAGATCGGCGGCCTGGGCAACCAGATCGAGCTGATCCGCGACGCCGTCGAGCTCCCCTACCTCTACCCCGACCTCTTCAAGGAGCACGAACTGCGGCCGCCCAAGGGCGTCCTGCTGTACGGGCCCCCCGGCTGCGGCAAGACGCTCATCGCCAAGGCCGTCGCCAACTCCCTTGCCAAGAAGGTCGCCGAGGTCTCCGGCCAGCCCGCCGGGAAGTCCTACTTCCTGAACATCAAGGGCCCCGAGCTCCTCAACAAGTACGTCGGCGAGACCGAGCGGCACATCCGCCTCGTCTTCCAGCGGGCCCGCGAGAAGGCCAGCGAGGGCACCCCCGTCATCGTCTTCTTCGACGAGATGGAGTCGCTCTTCCGCACCCGCGGCTCCGGCGTCAGCTCCGACGTCGAGAACACCATCGTCCCCCAGCTCCTCGCCGAGATCGACGGCGTCGAGGGCCTGGAGAACGTCATCGTGATCGGCGCCTCCAACCGCGAGGACATGATCGACCCGGCCATCCTGCGCCCCGGCCGGCTCGACGTGAAGATCAAGATCGAGCGTCCCGACGCCGAAGCGGCCAAGGACATCTTCACGAAGTACCTCAAGGCCTCCCTGCCCCTGCACACGGACGACCTGTCCGAGCACCAGGGCTCCCCGGAGACCACGGTCGCCAGCATGATCCAGACCGTCGTCGAGCAGATGTACGCGGAATCCGAGGAGAACCGCTTCCTCGAAGTCACGTACGCGAACGGCGACAAGGAAGTCCTCTACTTCAAGGACTTCAACTCCGGCGCCATGATCCAGAACATCGTGGACCGGGCCAAGAAGATGGCGATCAAGAACTTCCTCGACCACAACCAGAAGGGCCTCCGCGTCTCCCACCTGCTCCAGGCGTGCGTGGACGAGTTCAAGGAGAACGAGGACCTCCCGAACACCACCAACCCCGACGACTGGGCCCGGATCTCCGGAAAGAAGGGCGAGCGGATCGTGTTCATCCGTACCCTCGTCACCGGAAAGCAGGGCGCGGACACCGGACGCTCCATCGACACGGTGGCCAACACCGGTCAGTACCTCTGAAAAACAGGGCGGCTGCGGGTGCCCTACCAGGGGCACCCGCAGCCGACTGCATTTCCGGCCGGAACCGCACCCACGGCAATGACCGAAATGATCTCCCCAGCAGCGCGGAGCCGTTCTAGGCTCTTCCGTACCGCCGGCCGCGCGAATGCGGAGACGGGCACCGCACACGCACCCACCGCACACGCACCGGAGCACCAGCGGTACTGAGCGCCGCTCCCGAAGCGGAGCGCCGCCGGGCAAGGAGGGCCGCATGACCGTACGGCGAGTAATGGGCATCGAGACGGAGTACGGGATCTCCGTCCCCGGCCACCCCAACGCCAATGCCATGCTCACCTCGTCCCAGATCGTCAACGCCTACGCGGCGGCGATGCACCGGGCGCGCCGCGCCCGCTGGGACTTCGAGGAGGAGAACCCGCTGCGGGACGCCCGCGGCTTCGACCTCGCCCGTGAGGCCGCCGACAGCAGCCAGCTCACCGACGAGGACATCGGCCTCGCCAACGTCATCCTCACCAACGGCGCCCGCCTCTACGTCGACCACGCCCACCCCGAGTACAGCTCGCCCGAGGTCACCAACCCCCGCGACGCCGTCCTCTGGGACAAGGCCGGCGAACGGATCATGGCCGAGGCCGCCGAGCGCGCCGCCCAGCTCCCCGGCGCCCAGCCCATCCACCTCTACAAGAACAACACGGACAACAAGGGCGCCTCCTACGGCACGCACGAGAACTACCTGATGAAGCGGGAGACCCCCTTCTCGGACATCGTGCGCCACCTGACGCCCTTCTTCGTCAGCCGCCAGGTCGTCACCGGCGCCGGCCGCGTCGGCATCGGCCAGGACGGCCGCGAGCACGGCTTCCAGATCAGCCAGCGTGCGGACTACTTCGAGGTCGAGGTCGGTCTGGAGACCACCCTCAAGCGGCCCATCATCAACACCCGCGACGAGCCGCACTCGGACGCGGAGAAGTACCGCCGGCTGCACGTGATCATCGGCGACGCCAACCTCTCCGAGATCTCCACCTACCTCAAGCTCGGCACCACGGCCCTGGTCCTGTCCATGATCGAGGACAACTTCATCACCGTGGACCTGGCCGTGGAGCAGCCGGTGCGGACCCTGCACCAGGTCTCCCACGACCCCGGCCTCACCCAGCTGATCACGCTGCGCAGCGGCCGCACGCTGACCGCCGTGCAGCTCCAGATGGAGTACTTCGAGCTCGCCCGCAAGTACGTCGACGAGCGTTTCGGGGCCGACGCGGACGAGCAGACCAAGGACGTCCTCACTCGGTGGGAGGACGTGCTGAACCGGCTCGAGGGCGACCCGATGAGCCTGTCGGGCGAGCTCGACTGGATCGCGAAGCGGGAGATCCTGGAGGGCTACCGGCGCCGGGACGGACTCGGCTGGGACGCGGCCCGGCTGCACCTGGTCGACCTGCAGTACTCCGACGTACGGCCGGACAAGGGCCTGTACAACCGTCTGGTGGCCCGCGGCAAGATGAAGCGGCTCCTGTCCGAGGACGCCGTGGAGCGGGCCGAGAGCAAGCCGCCGGAGGACACCCGGGCCTACTTCCGCGGCCGCTGCCTGGAGCAGTACGCGGACGACGTCGCGGCCGCCTCCTGGGACTCGGTGATCTTCGACCTCCCGGGCCGCGACTCCCTCCAGCGGGTCCCCACCCTGGAACCCCTCCGGGGTACCCGCAAGCACGTCAAGGAACTGCTCGACCGATGCCGGACCGCGGAGGACCTTGTCCGGGTCCTGTCGGGCAGCTGAACGCGGCTGAAAGCCGGTCCGTCCGGGAATCATGGAAGTAATCCCGGACGTACGAAAAGTACGGGACCGAAAGTCGGACCCTCCTTGTAGGGTCTGAGCAGGGTCTGATCTTGAGATCTCGAACCGAGTAGCGGGGTGAGGTAGACATGGCGACCAAGGACACCGGCGGCGGACAGCAGAAGGCGACGCGCTCCACCGAGGAGGTCGAGGAGCAGACCGCGGAGGCGGCCACCGACCTCAAGGAGCGGCAGGAGAAGCTCTCGGACGACGTCGACTCCGTCCTCGACGAAATCGACGACGTCTTGGAGGAGAATGCGGAGGACTTCGTGCGCTCCTTCGTTCAAAAGGGTGGCCAGTAAGGCCATTTGACCTTCGAAACGAAGGGCGAGGGGCGGGAATGGCGGGCTTGGAGATGAAGCGCTGTGCGCGGTGCGGGGAGGAGAAGCCGCGCACGGCGTTTGCGATCAAGAGGTCCAACCTGGACGGCAGGCAGCGTGAGTGCCGGGACTGCCAGGCTGAGCTTCACCGTAACCGGCAGGTCGCCTTGGGGCGCAAGGTGCGCCCCAAGGTCGACGTACCGGACGGGCACAAGCTCTGCCTGCGCTGCGGTGAGGTGAAGCCGCACTCCGACTGGCATCGCAACAGCAGCGCCTCCGACGGTCTCTCTACTCGCTGCAAAACGTGCACGGCGGCCGAGGGCAGAGCAGGCCACCTCAAGCGCCAGTACGGCATCACCGAGGCCGAGCGCGATCAGATGATCAAGGACCAGTTCGGCATCTGCCCGATCTGCCTGACTCCGGGGCCCGTGCATGTGGATCACTGCCACGAGACGGGTAAGGTCCGTGGCGTACTGTGCTTCAACTGCAATTCCGGCATCGGCAAGTTGGGCGACGACCCCGACACACTGCGTCGGGCCATCAATTACTTGGAGGGACAGGCGTGGAAGCCAATTTTGATCGCACCGGGCGTCTACCAGCTGCCTTCCTGACGCCGGGGTCCTCGTCCTTCATGGACTTCCTGGGGAACCACGCGCCGGAGATGCTGCCGGGCAACCGGAGGCTGCCCGAGGGCATCGTCGAGGCGCCGCACGGCACCACGATCGTGGCCGCGACGTTCCCCGGAGGCGTCGTGCTCGCCGGTGACCGGCGGGCCACGATGGGCAACATGATCGCGCAGCGCGACATCGAGAAGGTCTTCCCGGCCGACGAGTACTCCGCGGTGGGCATCGCGGGTACGGCCGGCCTGGCCGTCGAGATGGTCAAGCTGTTCCAGCTCGAGCTGGAGCACTTCGAGAAGGTCGAGGGCGCCACGCTCTCGCTGGAGGGCAAGGCCAACCGCCTCTCCACCATGATCCGCAGCAACCTCGGCATGGCCATGCAGGGCCTGGCCGTGGTGCCCCTCTTCGCCGGCTGGGACGAGGGCAGGGAGAAGGGCCGGATCTTCTCCTACGACGTCACCGGCGGCCGCTCCGAGGAGCACGGGTACGCCGCCACCGGCTCCGGTTCGATCTTCGCCCGGGGGTCGATGAAGAAGCTCTACCGCGACGACCTGACGGAGGAGCAGGCCACGACCCTGGTCGTGCAGGCCCTCTACGACGCGGCCGACGACGACTCGGCGACCGGTGGCCCGGACCTGGCCCGCCGGATCTTCCCGATCGTCACCGTCATCACCGACGAGGGCTTCCGGAGGCTCACGGACGACGAGTCCGCGGCACTGGCCCGCTCCATCACCGAGCGCCGCCTGGAACAGCCCGACGGGCCGCGCGCCGCGCTGCTCTGATCATTCGTCATCGAGTTCGTCACTGAGAAGGAAGGGACGGATAGCCGGTGTCGACGCCGTTCTATGTGTCACCCCAGCAGGCCATGGCCGACCGGGCGGAATACGCCCGCAAGGGCATCGCCCGCGGCCGCAGCCTCGTCGTGCTGCAGTACGCCGACGGAATCGTGTTCGTCGGCGAGAACCCGTCCCGTGCGCTGCACAAGTTCAGCGAGATCTACGACCGGATCGGCTTCGCGGCCGCCGGCAAGTACAACGAGTACGAGAACCTGCGCATCGGCGGTGTCCGGTACGCGGACCTGCGCGGCTACACGTACGACCGTGACGACGTCACGGCCCGCGGTCTGGCCAACGTGTACGCCCAGACGCTCGGCACGATCTTCTCGTCGGCGGGCGAGAAGCCGTACGAGGTGGAGCTGGTGGTCGCCGAGGTCGGTGCGACGGCGGCGGGCGACCAGATCTACCGGCTGCCGCACGACGGCTCGATCGTGGACGAGCACGGCTCGGTCGCGGTCGGCGGGAACGCGGAGCAGATCAGCACCTACCTCGACCAGCGGCACCGGGACGGGATGTCCCTGCCGGAGGCGCTGAAGCTGGCGGTGCAGGCGCTGTCCAGCCAGGCCAACGGGTCGGACCGGGACATCCCGGCGGACCGCTTGGAGGTGGCGGTGCTGGACCGTACGCGGAGCCAGCAGCGCAAGTTCAAGCGGATCCGGGGGCGGCAGCTGGAGCGGCTGCTGCAGCCGGAGGTGTCCAAGGAGACGCAGGCGGAGGTCGTCTCGAGCGACGGCGCCTCGGAGGACGACGGGGAGTAGTCCCTCCCCGCGCAGTCCCTCCGGTCGTGCCCCGGTCCCGTGGTTTCCGCGGGGCCGGGGCTCCGTCGTGTCCGGGGGGAGCGCGCCGCGGCCGGGCCGGGGACCGGGTCGGGGGCGGGCGCGCGGGTGCGCACGGGGAGGCGCCGGGCCGGGAGGGCCGGTGTCCGTGCCCTCGGCGGGCGTCAGGCGGTGCGCGGCGGTGCGGCCGTGGAGCCGCGGACGACCAGTTCGACGGGGAGCTCGGGGGCGTCCCAGGTGCGGCCGTCGAGGACCGCGAGAAGGGCGTTCATGCCGTGCTCGCCGACCTGCTCGGCGGGGAGGGCGACGGTCGTGAGCTCGGGCTCGACGGCGGTGGCCAGGGCGAGGTCGTCGAAGCCGGTGACGGAGAGGTCGTCGGGGACGCGCAGGCCGAGGCGGCGGGCGGCCTTGCAGGCGCCGGCGGCGAGGATGTCGTCGTCGCAGACGATGGCGGTGGGGCGGTCGGAGCCCGCGCTGCGGCGGGTGAGGGCGGCCTCGGTGGCGGCGCGGGCGGCGTCGACGGTGAGGGCGGCGCGGGTGCTCGCGAGGCGGGTGCCGGGTGTTTCGGCGAGGGCTTCCGCGACGGCCAGGGCGCGGACGTGGAAGGTCCAGGTGTCGACGTCCGCGGCGAGGTGGAGGACGTGGCGGTGGCCGAGTCCGACCAGATGGCGGGTGGTGCGGCGGATGCCGTCGGCGATGGCCGGGTTGACGTACGCGGCCGCCCCGCCGGCGGCGGGGTCGCTGTCGAGCATCACGAGGGGGAGGTCGGCACCCTTGATGGCCTCGAGGGCGTCGACGGCCATCGACGAGGCGATGACGCCGTCGAGGGCGGTGCGGGCGGAGGCGAAGGGGTCGCGGGCGGGGCCGATGCCGCCGGGGCTGGGGTTGGGGTAGAGGACGACGCCGAAGTCGTGGGCGGCGGCGACGCGGGCGGCGCCGGTGTAGACGCGGGCGAAGAACTCGTTGGTGAGGGCGGGGACCACGAGCAGGGCGGTGCGGGTGGTGCCGAGCCGTAGGCCGCGGGCGGCGAGGTTGGGGCGGTAGCCGAGCTCGGCGGCGGCACTGCGGACGAGGTCGGCGGTGCGGGGGGAGACCCGGCCGGTCCACTTGTCGCCGAGGACGAGCGAGACGGTGGCCTGGGAGACGCCGGCGGCGCGGGCCACGTCACGGCTGGTGGGCCTCGTCACGTTCTGCCTCCAAAGGGCCTGGTCAGGGGATCCGGAGTGGACCGGTCGGCTGGGCTCATGGTACGTATGACTTCTGAAGTTATACGTAAAACCCCGGTGGGTGCCGGGCGGGAAGGTGGCGGGGATGGCCGCGGGATACGCGGAGCTGCTCAGGACTCGGTACGCCGCGCGGCTGCTGGTGGGCACGCTGGTGGGCCGGCTGCCCACGGCGACGGCGAACATCGCCGTCGTGCTGTTCATCCGGGCGGAGGGCGGCAGCTACTCCCTCGCGGGCGCGCTCGCGGCCGCCTACGGACTGGCGACGGCGGTGGGCCAGCCGCTGCTCGGCCGGGCGGTGGACCTCTACGGCCAGCCGCGCGTCCAGCTCCCGGCCGCGGTGGTGTCGGCGCTGGCGATGGGTGTGCTGGCGGTGGCGGGCACGGGCTCGCTGGTGCTGGCGTACGCCGCCGCGGTGGTGGCGGGCCTGTTCACGCCCCCGCTGGAGGGCGGCCTGCGGGCGCTGTGGCCGAGCGTGCTGGGCGGCCGCGAGGAGCGGGTGCACCAGGCGTACGCCATGGACGCGGTGGCCCAGGAGATCATGTACACGGTCGGCCCGCTGCTCGTGACGCTGCTGGTGGCGCTCTGGTCGCCGGCGGCCGCGCTGATGGTGATCAACTTGCTGGGCGTGCTGGGCGCGCTGGCGGTGGTGACCGCGCAGCCGGCCCGGGTGTGGCGCTCGGCGCCGCGCGAGGCGCACTGGCTGGGCGCGCTGCGGTCCAAGGGGCTGCTGGCGCTGCTGACGGCGTTCTTCTTCGTGGGCTCGGCGCTGGGTTCGATCAGCGTGGCGGGCGTGGCGTACGCGGACGACCACGGCGGCCAGGCGGTGTACGGCTGGCTGATGGCGGCCGTGGGTCTGGGTGCGCTGGTCGGCGGTGTGGCGTACGGGGCCCGGCAGTGGGCCGGCGCGCCGGAGCGGCGGCTGCGGGTGCTCGTCGGGCTGCTGGCGGCGGGGTACGTGCCGCTGCTGCTGGTGCCGGGTCCGTGGGCGATGTCGGCACTGGCGGCGCTGGCGGGCGTGTGTCTGGCGCCCTCGCTGGCCTGTGCGTTCCTGGTGGTGGACCGGCACGCTCCGACCGGCACGGTGACCGAGGCGTTCTCGTGGCTGGTGACGTTCTTCGGCGTGGGCGCGGCGATCGGTACGGCGGCGGCCGGTCCGGTGGCGGAACTGGCGGGCACGTCGGCGAGCTTCGCGGTGGCCGCGGGCGGCGGCGCTGCCGCGTTCGTGGTCCTGATGGTCACTCAGCGGGTGATGTCGACGGGCGGCCGGAGCGTGGCCGTGGCGGTCTCGGAGCCGGCCGGCGAGGCCGGGGACCGGGTCGCGGACGCGGCGGCGGACCGGGTCGCGGACGCGGCGGCGGGCGTGTCCGCCTAGCGGCGCGGGCCCTTGGGGTCCTCAGGGCGGAAGGCCCGTCGGCGGTGGCGCCGGCGGGCCTTCCGCGCGTCCGGGTCCGGTGTGTCGTGGGAGCGTCGCGCGGTCCGGTCGGGAAAATGATCGAAACGGCGCTGCCGAACCCGGTTTGCGAGCAGTGCGGAAGGCGTAATGTTCAGACATGGACCGCCGCATTTTCGGGCTGGAGAACGAGTACGGCGTCACGTGCACGTTCAGGGGACAGCGCCGACTGTCTCCTGACGAAGTGGCGCGCTACCTCTTCCGCCGTGTCGTGTCATGGGGCCGCAGCAGCAACGTGTTCCTGCGGAACGGCGCCCGCCTGTATCTGGACGTGGGTTCGCATCCGGAATACGCAACTCCCGAATGCGACAACGTGACCGAACTGGTCACCCACGACAAGGCCGGCGAGCGCATTCTCGAAGGTCTGCTGGTCGACGCGGAGCGCCGCCTGCACGAGGAGGGAATCGCGGGCGACGTCTATCTCTTCAAGAACAACACCGACTCGGCGGGCAACTCGTACGGTTGCCACGAAAACTATCTGGTGGCGCGGCACGGGGAATTCTCCCGGCTCGCGGACATCCTGATCCCGTTCCTGGTGACGAGGCAGCTGATCTGCGGCGCGGGGAAGGTGTTGCAGACCCCCCGTGGTGCGGTCTACTGCGTGAGCCAGCGTGCGGAGCACATCTGGGAGGGCGTCAGCTCGGCGACCACCCGCTCGCGCCCCATCATCAACACCCGTGACGAGCCGCACGCGGACGCCGAGCGCTACCGCCGGCTGCACGTCATCGTCGGCGACTCGAACATGTCGGAGACGACGATGCTGCTGAAGGTCGGGGCGACCGACCTGGTGCTGCGGATGATCGAGGCCGGGACCGTGATGCGGGACCTGACGCTGGAGAACCCGATCCGGGCGATCCGCGAGGTCAGCCACGACATCACGGGGCAGCGCAAGGTGCGGCTGGCCAGCGGCCGGGAGGCCTCGGCGCTGGAGATCCAGCGGGAGTACTACGACAAGGCGGTGGACTTCGCAGAGCGCCGCGGGATCCGTACCGGCACGGTGGAGCAGGTCCTGGAGCTGTGGGGCCGCACGCTGGACGCGGTCGAGGCGCAGGACCTGGACCGGATCGACACCGAGATCGACTGGGTCATGAAGTACAAGCTCATCGAGCGGTACCGGGCCAAGCACAACATGACCATGTCGAACCCGCGGGTGGCGCAGATAGACCTGGCGTACCACGACATCCACCGCCGGCGGGGCCTGTACTACCTGCTGGAGCGCAAGGGCCAGGCGGCGCGGGTGTGCAACGACGTCAAGATCTTCGAGGGCAAGTCGGTGCCGCCGCAGACGACTCGGGCGCGGCTGCGCGGCGACTTCATCCGGCGGGCGCAGGAGCAGCGCCGGGACTTCACGGTGGACTGGGTGCACCTGAAGCTCAATGACCAGGCGCAGCGGACGGTGCTGTGCAAGGACCCGTTCCGGTCGGTGGACGACCGGGTGGAGAAGCTGATCGCGGGCATGTGACGCGGGGAGCGGCGGGCCGGACGGGGGGCCGTCCGGCCCGCCGCGGTGCGTGTCCCCGGTGGTGCGGGCCCGGTGCGTTCTCGTGCGGGCCCTCGGCACGCCTTAGAGTGGCGGCGACCGATGTGCCGTGAGAGAGATCTGAGGAACACGTGCGCCGACTTGCCGGCCTGCTGGTCGTCCCCCTTCTGCTGCTGTCGACTGCGGCGTGCGGGGACGACAAGGAGGGCTCCGACTCCGCCAAGACGTCCGACGGCGCGCCCGCGATCACCGCGGGTGCGAAGTTCGGGGAGAAGCCGACCCTCGCGAAGGGGGAGGGGAAGCCGCCGAAGCAGCTGAAGGTCGTCGTCCTCTCCGAGGGCAAGGGCCCCGCCCTGAAGAAGGGCGATGCGACCGATGTGAACTACTACGGTCAGCAATGGGACAAGGACAAGCCGTTCGACAACAGCTTCGACCGCGGTGAGCCCTTCAACCTGACGATCGGCGCCGGCGGCGTCATCAAGGGCTGGGACCAGGGCCTGGAGGGCCAGAAGGTCGGCAGCCGCGTCGAGCTGGTCATCCCGCCGGAGCTGGGTTACGGGGCGCAGGGCCAGGGCGACATCAGCCCGAACGCGACGCTGGTGTTCGTGGTGGACATCCTGAAGGCGAAGCAGATCCCGGCGTCCGCGCAGGGCAAGGTCGTCCCGCAGGAGGACAAGAACCTGCCGGTGGTGGGGACGAACACCGACGGCAAGGCCCCAGAGCTGACGATTCCGAAGGTCGCCGCGCCGACGAAGCTCGTGTCCAACTACGTGCTCGAGAGCGCGGGCGCGGTCGTGAAGCCGACCGACAAGGTTGCCGTGAAGTACGTGGGCAAGCTGTGGAAGGACGGCAAGGTCTTCGACAGCACGTACGCCACGGGTACGGGCAACCCGGTGACGTTCCCGCTCGACCAGCTGACGCTGAAGGGCCTGAAGGACGGCATCGTGGGCAAGAAGGTGGGCAGCCGCATCCTGCTGGTCATCCCGCCGGACCAGGGTCTGGGCAACAAGGAGTCCAACGGTATTCCGGCCAACTCGACCCTGGTGTTCTCGCTGGACATCCTGGCCGTGATGTAAGACTGTCCGGGTTGCCCAGCTTTAAAAGTTTCAAGGAGCAGTGTCTGTGAACATCGAGAAGCCCGAGATCGACTTCCCCGAGGGCCCGGCGCCGTCCGAGCTCGAGATCGTCGACATCTGGGAGGGCGACGGGGCCGTCGCCAAGAAGGGCGACTTCGTCAAGGTCCACTACGTCGGCGTGGCCTTCTCCACGGGCGAGGAGTTCGACGCGTCCTGGAACCGCGGCACCCCGCTGCAGTTCCAGCTCGGTGTCGGCCAGGTCATCGCGGGCTGGGACCAGGGCGTGCAGGGCATGAAGGTCGGCGGCCGCCGCAAGCTCACGATCCCGGCGCACCTCGCGTACGGCGACCGCGGCGCGGGCAGCGCGATCGCCCCCGGCGAGACGCTGATCTTCGTCTGCGACCTGATGGGCGTCTGATCCGCCCGATCGCGATCGCTTGAGGGACCCCCGCCGCCCGGCGTGGGTCCCTCGCTTTTGTCCGGGCGCGCCGGGGCGGTACGGTCAACGGTCACAAGGACTTTGAGAGGGGCGAGGGGCGTCGTGGCGATTGCCAAGGCCGAGCGGCTGATGAATCTGGCACTGTGCCTGCTCGGCACCCGCCGACCGCTCAGCAAGCGGGAGCTGCGCGGCTCCATCGAGGCCTACATGGAGGCCGGCACCGACGACTCCTTCAACCGCATGTTCGAGCGGGACAAGGACGACCTGCGCGAGCTGGGCCTGGTGATCGAGACCGTCGAGGCGCTCGACGGGGAGATCGGCTACCTGGCCCGCCGGGACAGCAACCGGCTGCCGCCGGTGTCGTTGGACGCCGAGGAGGCCGCGGCCCTGGGGCTGGCGGCCAAGGTGTGGCAGCAGGCCCGGCTGGCGGGCGCCGCGAGCGGCGCGCTGCAGAAGCTGCGGGCCGCCGGGATGCCGGAGGCGGGGGACCCGTACGAGGGCCAGCACAGCGCCATCGAGCCGCGGATCCCGGTGCACGAGGCGGCGTTCGAGCCGCTGATGCTGGCCTGCCGCGACCGTCGGCCGGTGACCTTCGACTACCGCAAGTCCAACGCGGTGCGCCCCCAGCAGCGCCAGGTGGAGCCGTGGGCGCTGGAGTGCTGGCGCGGCCAGTGGTACCTGGCCGGCTTCGACCGGGAGCGGGGCGCGGAGCGGGTGTTCCGGCTGTCCCGGATCACGGGGAAGGTGAAGTCGCGCGCCGGGAAGTACACGGCCGACGTGCCGGACGTGGTGACCGTGCGCGAGACGGTGGCGAGCTGGGCCGGTGAGACGGCGGACCGCTCGGCGCGCATCCGGCTGCGCCAGGGCGCGGGGTACCCGCTGCGGGCCCGCGCGACGGCCGTGCGGGACGCCGGCGGCGGCTGGGACGAGCTGGAGATCCCGTACGGGCACGGGCTGGACGCCTGGCTGGTGGAGTTCGGGCCGGACGTGATGGTGCTGGAGCCCGCCGATCTGCGGGCCGACGTGGTGGACCGGCTGCGCGCCGTGGCCAAGGGCTGAGGGGGACTCGAACGACATGGCCGCCAACGCCATCGACCAGACCCGGCGGATGCTGTCGCTGGTGACGTACCTGCGGGAGCGCCCGGGAGCGCGGATCGCTGACGTCGCCCGCGCCTTCGGGATCAGCGAGGACGAGCTGATCTCGGACCTCGACGTGCTGCCCATGTGCGGGACGAGCTTCCGCGGCGGGGACCTGCTGGACATCGACACCGACGGCGAGCGCATCTGGTGGCGCAACCCGGACGCGTCGGGGGAGTCCACGGCGGAGCCGCTGCGGCTGGCCGCCGACGAGGCGACCGCGCTCCTGGTGGCCGCGCGGGCCGTGGCGACGCTGCCGGGCCTGCGCGAGAGCGACCGGCAGGCACTGCTGCGGGCCACCGCGAAGCTGGAGGCGGCGGCCGGCGAGGCGGCCGGGGCCAGCTCCCGGCTGAACGTGACCTTCGAGTCCGAGGGCGGGGTGTTCGCCGACGTCGACCGGGCGATCTCGGAGCGGCGGCGGCTGTGGCTGCGCTACTACTCGCCGGCCCGCGACGAGCTGACCGAGCGCACGGTGGACCCGATCCGGCTGTTCGCGGTGGGCCACACGTACATGGAGGGCTGGTGCCACCTCTCGGAGGCGCGGCGCACCTTCCGGCTGGACCGGGTGGCCGAGATCCGGCTGCTGGACGAGCGGGCCGAGCCGCCGGCGATCGAGCCGCGGGACCTGTCGGAGGGGCTGGTGCAGCCTTCGGCGGAGGACCCTGAGGTGGTCGTCGAGGTGGGGCCCGGCGGACGGTGGGTGGCCGAGTACTACCCGCACGACAGCGCCCGCGAGCTGGCGGACGGCGGTCTGCGGATCACGCTGCGCACCCCAGATCCGGCCTCCTTGCGCCGGCTGGCGCTGCGGCTGGGCCGGGACGGGCGGATCGCCGCACCGCAGGAGCTGGCGGACAGCGCGCGGCGGGCGGCCCGGGAGGCGCTGGCGGCGTACGAGGAAGAGCACTGAGGCCGGGCGGGGAAGCGCACCGGGGCGGTACGAGGAACTGAGGGGGACGCGCGGATGAGGATGGTGCAGTTCAAGGCCGCCTGCCCGGACTGCCGGGCGCGCTTCGAACTCGACGCCGGCCAGTTGCGGCTGGCCATCGGGGGCAGCCGGCGCAGCACGTTCTACTCCTTCACCTGTCCCGAGTGCGGGGTGGCCGTGCGCAAGCCGGCGGGGGAGCGGATCGTCGAGCTGCTGACCGGCGGCGGCGTGCGGACCCTGCGCAGCGTCTGAGTAGGCTCGTCCCCATGCTGTGGCCGATGCTCGCAATTGCCCTGGGTTTCCTCGGACTGTCCGTGCTGGGCGTGCTCGCGATCCGCGTGTACGTCGAGGTGCGGCGGCTGGCCCGCCAGGTGGACCGGGCCAGCCGGCGGATCGCGGGCGCGGCGGGCGACCTGGAGCGGGCCGCGGTGGACCTGGCCCGGACCGGCGGCGAGCTGCATTAGCACGGGCCTTCGGCATTCGACCGCAATACCGTGGTCTCCACCCCGCGAGACGGGCGAGGTATTGTCGGATGCCGCGCCCCGTTCTGCCCCGCAGGGGCGGCCACCGGGAGTACGCACGGGCGTTGCACCGTGTTTGCACTCGGCGGTTACGATCACTGCGATCCACAGGGCCGGAACCGACCGTCCGGCCGGTAGAGAACCGACCGACCCGCCGCCTCCGTGAGAAGGTACCGCTTATGTTTGGAAGGCTCGGCGCACCCGAGATCATCCTCATCCTCGTCGTCATCATCCTGCTGTTTGGCGCGAAGAAGCTTCCGGACATGGCTCGGTCCCTGGGCAAGTCCGCTCGCATCCTCAAGAGCGAGGCGAAGGCGATGAAGTCCGAGGGCCAGCAGACCGCGCCCACCGGTCCGGCCCCCGACCCGGCCCAGGACCAGCCGGCTCCCCGCACCATCCAGGCCGCGCCCGGTGACGTGACCAGCGCGCGCCCGGTGACCGAGCCGACCGACACCACCCAGCGCTGACACCCCGCCCGCGCTGACACAGGGCCACACGCAGCCGTCGGAAACCGGCGACGGCCTGCCGCACGAGATGAGGACGTGGGTTGCTCAAGTCTGCCCGCAAGCAGGAGAAGGACCCCGAGGGGCGGATGCCCCTCGTCGAGCACCTGCGTGAACTCCGCAACCGGCTCGCGAAGGCGCTGCTGGCGATCGTCGTCGTCACGATCGTCGCGGCCTTCTACTACCGGGGGATCATCGAGCTCTTCACCAACCCGATCCTGAAGGCGGTGGGCTGCGAGTCCACCTTCGCGGAGCTGGCGAAGCAGCGGGACGGGACGTGCGCCCGAATCGTGCTCAACGGCCTGCTGACGCCCTTCACCCTGGCGCTGAAGGTCTCCCTGATGGCGGGTGTCACCCTCGCCTCGCCGATCTGGCTGTACCAGCTGTGGGCCTTCGTCGCCCCCGGGCTGCACCGGTCGGAGAAGCGGTACGCGCTCTCGTTCGTGGCGGCCGGCTTCCCGCTCTTCCTGTGCGGCGGCTACTTCGCGTACGAGACGCTGCCGACCATGGCCCAGGCCATGATCAGCCTGTCGCCGGCGGACCTCGACAACCAGCTGCCGCTGGACGACCTGCTCGACCTGATCACGCGCATGGTGGTGGTCTTCGGCCTCTCCTTCGAGATGCCGCTGCTGCTCGTGCTGCTGAACTTCGGCGGGGTGATCACCGGCAAGCGGATGCTCGGCTGGTGGCGGGGCATGATCCTCGGCATCACCGTCTTCGCCGCCGTCGCCACGCCCAGCACCGAGCCCATCAGCATGCTGGCCCTCTCGGTGCCGATCTGGGTGCTGTACTTCGCGGCCACCGCGATCGCGCTGCTCAACGACCGGCGCAAGGCCCGCCGCGAGGCCCAGGGCCCCGGCGACGACGAGGCCTCCGACCTGGATCTGACCCCCGAGGCGATCGGCGCGGTCGAACCGGTGGGCTCGGTGCCGTCGCTGCCCGAGCAGGCCGACGGCGGCCGGTCCCGGATCAACGGCTACGACGACGCCACCTGACCGACCCGCCCCGCCCCCCCGCCCCGCCCCGGCCACGGCCCCCGAGCGCCCGGGCGACGGGCGGGCCACCGGGTCCTCCCCTCCCACCGCGCGACCGCGGCCGGGGCGCGCACACCGCGCCGCCGGCCGCTTTCGCGTTTCCGTCCCGCCTGCGCGTTCCCGGCCGCTTTCGCGTTCCCGGCCGTGTTCGGGTGCAGAACGGGTGCTGTACGGGTACTGACCGGTTTGTCAGACCTTCAGTAAAGATCGCGACGGCTGTCAGAGGGGCCGGGTAGTCTCGGAGACAAGATGACAGAGGATCTCTCACCCGCCGAGCGGTACGCCGCCGCGCGGATCCGCGCCGCCGAGGAGGCCACCGCGCTGGCCCCCTTCCGCGAGCTGTACGACTTCGGGCTCGACCCGTTCCAGATCGAGGCCTGCCGGGCCCTGGAGGCGGGCAAGGGCGTGCTGGTGGCCGCGCCCACCGGCTCGGGCAAGACGATCGTCGGCGAGTTCGCCGTGCACCTGGCCCTGCGGCAGGGGCGCAAGTGCTTCTACACCACCCCCATCAAGGCCCTGTCGAACCAGAAGTACGCGGACCTGGTCAAGCGCTACGGCGCCGAGAAGGTCGGCCTGCTCACGGGTGACAACAGCGTCAACTCCGAGGCTCCCATCGTGGTCATGACCACCGAGGTGCTGCGGAACATGCTGTACGCCGGCTCCCAGTCGCTGCTGGGCCTGGGGTACGTGGTGATGGACGAGGTGCACTACCTCTCCGACCGGTTCCGCGGCGCCGTCTGGGAGGAAGTGATCATCCACCTCCCCGAGTCGGTGACCCTGGTGTCGCTGTCCGCGACGGTCTCCAACGCCGAGGAGTTCGGCGACTGGCTGGACACCGTCCGCGGCGACACCGAGGTGATCGTCTCCGAGGAGCGGCCGGTCCCGCTGTGGCAGCACGTCATGGCCGGGCGGCGGATCTACGACCTCTTCGAGGAGGAGAGCGACCACGGCGGCCGCGGCTCCGCCCGCCGCGAGGTCAACCCCGACCTGCTGCGCATGGCCCGCATGGAGAACAGCCGCACGTACAACCCGCGGGACCGGCGGCGCGGCAAGATGGTCCGCGAGGCCGACCGCGAGCGCGAGCGGCGGGCCCGCAACCGGGTCTGGACCCCGGGCCGGCCCGAGGTCATCGAGCGCCTCGACAGCGAGGGCCTGCTGCCCGCCATCACCTTCATCTTCAGCCGCGCCGGCTGCGAGGCGGCCGTCCAGCAGTGCCTGTACGCGGGGCTGCGGCTGAACGACGACGCGGGCCGCCTCCAGGTCCGCGAGATCGTCGAGGAGCGCACCGCCTCCATCCCGGCCGAGGACCTGCACGTCCTGGGCTACTACGAGTGGCTGGAGGGACTGGAGCGGGGCATCGCCGCGCACCACGCGGGCATGCTGCCCACCTTCAAGGAGGTCGTGGAGGAGCTGTTCGTCCGCGGCCTGGTCAAGGCGGTCTTCGCCACCGAGACCCTCGCACTGGGCATCAACATGCCGGCCCGCACGGTGATCCTCGAGAAGCTGGTCAAGTGGAACGGCGAGCAGCACGCCGACATCACCCCCGGCGAGTACACGCAGCTGACCGGCCGGGCCGGTCGGCGCGGCATCGACGTCGAGGGCCACGCCGTGGTGCTGTGGCAGCGGGGCATGGACCCGGCCGCGCTCGCGGGCCTGGCGGGCACCCGTACGTACCCGCTGCGCTCCAGCTTCAAGCCGTCGTACAACATGGCCGTGAACCTGGTCCAGCAGTTCGGGCGGCACCGCTCGCGGGAGCTGCTGGAGACCTCCTTCGCGCAGTTCCAGGCCGACCGCTCGGTGGTCGGCATCTCCCGGCAGGTGCAGCGCAACGAGGAGGGCCTGAGCGGCTACAAGGCGGGCATGACCTGCCACCTCGGGGACTTCGAGGAGTACGCCCGACTGCGCCGCGACCTCAAGGACCGGGAGAACGAGCTCGCCAGGCACGGCGCCGCGCAGCGCCGGGCCCAGGCCGCGGCCTCGCTGGAGAAGCTGAAGCCGGGCGACGTCATCCACGTGCCGACCGGCAAGTTCGCCGGCCTGGCGCTCGTCCTGGACCCGGGCGTGCCCGGCGGGCGGTCGAACGGCCACCGCGGGTACGAGTACCAGGAGGGCCCGCGCCCGCTGGTGCTGACCGCGGAGCGGCAGGTCAAGCGGCTGGCCGCGATCGACTTCCCGGTGCCGGTGGAGGCGCTGGAGCGGATGCGGATCCCCAAGTCCTTCAACCCGCGTTCCCCGCAGTCCCGCCGCGACCTGGCCTCGGCGCTGCGCACCAAGGCCGGGCACATCGAGCCCGAACGGCACCGGCGCGGCCGGGCCGCCGCGGCCGACGACCGCGAGATCACGCGGCTGCGGGCCGAGCTGCGGGCGCACCCCTGCCACGGCTGCGACGAGCGCGAGGACCACGCCCGCTGGGCGGAGCGCTACCACCGGCTGCAGCGGGACACCAGGCAGCTGGAGCGGCGCATCGAGGGCCGGACGAACACCATCGCCCGGACCTTCGACCGGATCCACCGGCTGCTCACCGAGCTGGACTACCTGCGCGAGGACGAGGTCACCGAGCACGGCAGGCGGCTGGCGCGGCTGTACGGCGAACTGGACCTGCTGGCCTCGGAATGCCTGCGGGAGAAGGTCTGGGAGGGCCTGACCCCGGCGGAGCTGGCGGCCTGCGTGTCGGCGCTGGTCTTCGAGGCGCGGCAGTCCGACGACGCGGTGGCGCCGAAGCTGCCGGGTGGCGGCGCGAAGCCGGCGCTGGGTGAGATGGTGCGCATCTGGGGCCGGTTGGACGCCCTGGAGGAGGAGCACCGGATCAACCAGGCGGAGGGCGTGGGCCAGCGGGAGCCGGACCTCGGCTTCGCGTGGGCGGCGTACCAGTGGGCCTCGGACAAGAGCCTCGACGAGGTGCTGCGCGAGGCCGAGATGCCGGCCGGCGACTTCGTGCGCTGGTGCAAGCAGGTCATCGACGTCCTCGGCCAGATCGCGGCCGCGGCACCGGCGGAGGGCAGCACGGTGGCGAAGAACGCCCGCAAGGCGGTCGACGCCATGCTGCGCGGCGTGGTCGCGTACAGCTCGCTCGGCTGACCCGGCCTCAGGGGGAGGCCTCCCAACCCGGGAGGTCCTCCCAGGCCTGCAGGGTGCGGGAGGACTCGAACCGGTGGTTCAGCCCCGTCACCGGGTCGGTGAACTCCAGTGTGCGGGCCAGGAGTTGGAGGGGGCGGCGGTAGTCGTCCGGGTCCGGGTCGAGGACGGCCGGGTACACCGGGTCGCCCAGGATCGGCACGCCGAGGGCGTTCATGTGCACCCGCAGCTGGTGGGTGCGGCCGGTGGCCGGGGTGAGGCGGTAGCGGCCCAACCCGGCCCGGTGGGCCAGGAGTTCGACGTGGCTCTCGGCGTTCGGCTCGCCCGGAAGCTCCTCGGCGGCGATCACCCCGCGGGTCTTCTCGATCCGGCTGCGCACGGTGCGCGGGAGCGCCAGGGCGGGGTCGTACGGGGCGACCGCCTCGTACTCCTTGCGTACCCGCCGGTCCTGGAACAGGCCCTGGTACGCGCCGCGGTCGGCCGGCCGCACGCTGAACATCACCAGGCCCGCGGTGAGCCGGTCCAGCCGGTGCGCGGGGCTCAGGTCGGGCAGGCCGAGCCGGTGGCGCAGCAGGGCCAGCGCGGTCTGGGTGACGTGGCTGCCGCGCGGGGTGGTGGCCAGGAAGTGCGGCTTGTCGGCCACGAGCAGGTGGTCGTCGCGGTACAGCACCGGCAGCGGGAACGGCACCACCGGCTCGGCCGGCAGGTCCCGGTGGAACCAGACGAACGCCCCCGCCGTGTACGGGTCCCCGGGACGGACCGGGGTGCCGTCGGCCCCGTACACCTCGCCGCGCTCCAGCAGCCGCGCCATCGCGCCGGCCCCGGCGCCGCCCTCGTACCGGTGGCGCAGGTACGTGCCCGGGTCCGGCCACGCGCCCTCCGGGAGCCGCAGCCGCACCGGGTCGATGCCGAGGCGCTGGGGGAGGGGCGAGGCGGGGATCGGGGCTCTGCGTCTCATCGTGGCCAAGGCTACGGGGTGCCGGCGGGGCCAGGGGCCCCGGGCAGCCGGCCCCGGGGCCCCTGGCGGGCGGCGCTCAGTGGGCGCGCTGGAAGGTGCCCAGGCCGTTCTCGTCGAGGTACTCGATGCGGACGGTGCCGTCCTTGAAGGTCACCCCGGTGCGGCCGACCGCGTTCTCCCCGACCGTCTCGAAGCTGAACGTGTCGCCGTCGTAGTGAGTCAGCGGGAAGTCCATGGGCTTCGGGCCCAGGTGCAGGACGAGCCCTCCGCCGCCGGGCTCGGCGGTGACGGTCAGCTTGCCGTAGTACGGGTTGTCGTACGTGCCCGTGTACGCGCTGTCGGCGCGGGCCGGCCGGGCGTCGGCCGGCGGGTGGGCGTAGTCCGTCTCCGACTTCCCCTGGCCCAGCTGCTCCTCGTAGGCCTTGGAGACCACCGGTAGCCAGTCGCGGGTCGGCTTCCCGTGCTCGACGGTGTCGAAGAAGTTGAGGGCGATGACGTCGGCCTGGCCGAGGGGGGCGCCGTTGGTGAGGACGACGATGCCGAGGTGCTCGGCCGGGACCATGGTGACGTTGGTGTTGGCCCCGAGCGCGAAGCCGCCGGAGTGGCTCAGGTGCAGCCGGCCCTTGTCGTCGTTGCGGACGTTCCAGCCCAGGCCGTAGAAGCCCGGCATGGTGTTCGCGGCCGGCGGGTGGGTCACGATCTCCGGCACGTGCGTGGCCGCCAGTCCGTCGGCGTCGATGATCTGCTGGCCGTCGAGCTTGCCGTCGGCGAGCTGCAGGCGCAGCCAGCGGGTCATGTCCCGGGCGTTGGAGCTGACCCCGCCGGCGGGGGACTGGGCGTCGGCGTCGCGCTGGTAGCGCGGCTTCCAGGTGCCGTCGGGCTCCTTGACGTGCGTGAGCGCGCGGTCGGGGGCGTTGAGGTAGTCCTCGTACCGCGAACTGGTGTGGTTCATTCCGGCCGGCTTGTAGAGGACGTCGGCGGAGAGCTTGTCCCACGGGACGCCCTTGGCCTGGGCGACGGCCTCGGCGGCGGCGGTGAGGCCGAAGTTCGTGTACGCGTAGCTGGCGCGGAACGGCGTCAGCGGCTCGTAGCGCAGGTGGGACAGGATGTACGAGCGGTCGTAGCCGAGGTCTTCGAGGAGGTCCCCGGCGTGGTCCGGCAGGCCCGAGCGGTGCGAGAACAGGTCGGCCGCGGTGACGTGCTCGCTGACCCAGGGGTCCTTGAGCGTGACGCCCGTCAGGGGCTTGGCCCAGCCGTCCGCCCCGATCGCGCCGGCCACCACCGTGCTGGCCAGCGGCTTGGAGACCGAGGCGAGTTGGAAGACGGTGTCGGGGTCAATCTTCCGGGAGGGGTCCTCGGTGCTGCGGACGCCGTAACCCTTGAGGTAGACGAGCTTGTCGTTCTGGACGACGCCGACCGCGACGCCGGGGACGCCGGTGCGGCGCATGACCTCCTCGACCTGGGAGTCGAGTCTGCCGAGGGCGCTGCGGACGGGGTCGGGGGACGGGGTGGGGCTGGGTGCGGCGGTGGCGGCTGCCACGGCTCCCGCCGCCAGGGTGAGCCCGGTGGCCAGGGCCAGTCCTCTACGTCGGTGGCGCATGGTCCCATTGAACGACGGTCGACGGGGGCGCGCGCGTCGGCGGGGCCGGGCCTGCGGCCCCGCCGGGTCAGGACTCCTGCTCGGCCTCCACCTGGGCGTTCCAGGCACGCTTCGTGTTGCGCCAGGCCTCGTCCGTGTGGCCGAGGCGCCAGTAGCCGGAGATCGAGAGCCGCTCGCGCGGCACGCCGCGCTCCAGGCGCAGGTGGCGGCGCAGCTCCTTGACGAAGCCGGCCTCGCCGTGGACGAAGGCGTGCACCGAGCCGACCGGGAAGTCCAGGCCGGTGACGGCCTCGACCAGGCGCTCGCCCACCGGGCGGCCGCCCCGGTGCAGCCACACCGGCTGCACCCCGTCGGGCGTGGCGACCTTCACCTCGTCGGCCTTGCCCTCGACCTCGATGAAGCAGCGCACCTGCGCGCCGGCCGGCATCCGCTCCATCGCCGCCGCGATCGCCGGCAGTGCGCTCTCGTCGCCGACCAGCAGGTGCCAGTCCGCCGCGGCGTCGGGGGCGTAGCCGCCGCCGGGGCCGAGGAAGTGCACCCGCTCGCCCGGTCGCACCCGCGCCGCCCAGGGGCCGGCCAGACCCTCGTCGCCGTGCAGGACGAAGTCGATGGTGAGCTCGCGGTGGGCCGGGTCCCAGGACCGCACGGTGTACGCGCGCTGGCGCGGCCACTGCTCGCGGGGGAAGGAGGCGCGGATCTCCTCCATGTCCCAGGGCTCGGCGTAGGTGACGCCGTCGGCGGGGAACAGCAGCTTGACGTAGTGGTCGGTGAACTCGCCCGCCTCGAAGCCGGCCAGTTCCGGTCCGCCCAGCACCACGCGCACCATGTGCGGACCGAGCCGCTCGGTGTGTACGACGGTGGCCGTGCCGACCATGCGTGTGCGCGCCTCCTTGAGGGCCACTACTCCTGCCACGGTGGTACCCCGTTTCCCCTGACGTGTCACTTAGGTTTGCCTAACCTAGCACCTCAGGCCCGAAGTGTGGAGAGCAACCTCTCCACCGCTCCACCCAGACCCCACCGTCGCACCAGGTCGGAGAGGGCCTCGGGGTCCGCCGGAGCCTTCGGCAGCGTGGGGTCGAACGGCGGAAGCGGAACGTCGGAGGCCACCTTGACGACCTTGGGGGCGACCGCGACGTACGGCCGCGCCTCGTCGAGGCGCCGGCGCTGCGCCGGGGTCAGCTTCGACGCCGGATCGTCGACCGCGGCCATGATCCCGTCGAGGCTGCCGTAGGCGTCCAGCAGCTTCGCCGCCGTCTTCTCGCCGATGCCGGGCACTCCCGGCAGGCCGTCGCTCGGGTCGCCGCGCAGCAGCGCCAGGTCCGCGTACCCGGGGCCGTCGACCCCGTACTTCTCCGCGAGGACCGCCTCGTCGGTGATCTGGAGCGTGCCCACGCCCTTGAGGGGGTAGAGCACGCGCACCTGCCGGGCGTCGCTCACCAGCTGGTACAGGTCGCGGTCGCCGGTGACGATGTCCACCGGGCCGGTGGCCCGGCCGGCCAGCGTGCCGATCACGTCGTCCGCCTCGTACCCGGCGACGCCCACGCGCGCGATGCCGAGGGCGTCCAGGGCCGCCTCGATCACCGGCACCTGCGGGGCGAGGGTGTCGGGGACCTCCTCCTCGTCCGGTCCGGCCGCCGTCTCCACGGCGACGCGGTGCGCCTTGTAGGAGGGGATGAGGTCCACCCGCCAGTGCGGCCGCCAGTCGGCGTCCATGCACGCCACCAGCTCGTCGGGGTGGTGGTCCTGGACGAGCCGCGCGATGAAGTCGAGCAGCCCGCGCACGGCGTTGACGGGCGTCCCGTCGGGGGCGCGCACGGAGTCGGGGACGCCGAAGTAGGCGCGGAAGTAGAGGGATGCGGTGTCGAGGAGCATCAGGCGTCGGGTCACGCTGACGATGATGCCGCAGCCCGCCCGCGGCCCCGGCGCGCACCCGGGCGGCCACGCTGCGTGAGCGTACGGATGCGGAGTTCGCCGTGCGCGCGAATCCGGGGGCGGAAGCTGCGTAAGGTGCTTACAGCACACCCCTGTGCGACCCGGACCAAGGGGAGGGCAGCCCCGGCCATGGACGAGAAGGACAAGGACAAGGACAAGGAGAGGGACGGCAAGGAACCGCTTCGGGTGGGTGCCGCGGTCCGCAAACGGCGCCGGCAGCTCCAGCTCACCCTCGCCGCCGTCGCGGCGCGAAGCGGCCTCTCGGTGCCGTTCCTGAGCCAGATAGAGAACGAGCGGGCCCGCCCCAGCATGCGCTCCCTGGAACGGGTCGCGGACGCGCTGGAGACCACCGCCGTGGAGTTGCTGGCCGCCTCCGACAGCACCCGCACCGTCGACCTCGTGCGTGCCGGCGACGCCTCCGGGCTCGCGCCCGCCGGGGTGCGCCCCCTCGTCCGCGGCCACCACCAGCTGCACGCCCTGGAGTTCACCGGCGAGCAGGACGCGGGCCGCGAGTACCAGCACCGCAACGACGAGCTGATGTACGTGGTCGAGGGCTCCTGCCAGGTCGAGGCCGAGGGCCGGGCCTACCGGCTGGAGGCCGGGGACTCGCTGTTCCTGTCCGGCGGGGTGCGCCACCGCTGGCGGTCCACCGGGGAGGGCACCCGCCTGCTGGTCGTGGCGGTCGGCGGCCACGTCGACGCCGTCACCGAGCCCCCCGGCCGGTGAGCGCGGACCGGGGCCCCAGGGTCGTCTCCCTCGTGCCGTCGCTCACCGAGGCCGTCGCCGCGACGGCCCCGGGGCTCCTGGTCGGCGCCACCGACTGGTGCAGCCACCCGCCCGGCCTGGACGTCGTACGCATCGGCGGGACGAAGAACCCGGACGTGGCCGCGGTCCTGGCCCTGCGCCCGGACCTGGTGGTCGCCAACGAGGAGGAGAACCGGGCCCCGGACCTCGACGCGCTGCGCGAGGCCGGGGTCGAGGTGCTGGTCACCGAGGTGCGCGCGCTGCCCGACGCCTTCCGGGAGCTGGAGCGGGTGCTGGTGGCCGGCTGCGGGCTGTCCCGCCCGGCGTGGCTGGGCGCGGCCGAGGAGGCCTGGGCGTCGGTGGCGCCGGCGGGGGAGTGGCGCGCGGTCGTACCGATCTGGCGGCGGCCCTGGATGGTGCTCGGCCGCGACACCTTCGCCGGCGACCTGCTGGCCCGGCTCGGGGTGCGCAACGTGTACGCCGACCACCCCGAGCGGTATCCGAAGGTGCCGCTGCCGGAGCTGGTGGGCTCCGGCAGCGACCTGGTCGTGCTCCCCGACGAGCCGTACGCCTTCACCGCGGCGGACGGTCCCGAGGCCTTCCCGCAGGTGCCCGCCGCCCTCCTCAGCGGGCGGCACCTGACCTGGTACGGGCCCTCGCTCGTACGGGCCCCGGAGGTGCTCAGCGCGGGGCTGCGAGCAGCCGTCCGCTGACCAGCCCGCGGAGGGTGTGGGCGGCGGCGGCCAGCCAGGCCAGCACCAGCAGGGCGTAGAGCCCGGCGGCCAGCCACTCCAGTGCGACCAGGCCGGTGTGCCGGGCGAGGCCGGCGGCACCGGTGACGCAGGTGCCGACCGGGAAGGTGAAGGCCCACCAGGTCATCGCGAATCCCATGCCCCGCCGGGCGGCGCGCACCACCAGGGCGGTGGCCAGGGCGAGCCACAGCAGGGCGAAGCCCATGACGGGGACGCCGTAGACGACGGCGAACACGGACAGGCCCTCGGCGTAGGGGGCGCCGATCGCGCGGGGGGCCTGGTCGGCGAGCTGGTTGACGGCCGTGGTCGACTGGCCGAGCGGGCCGAGCACCAGGAACAGGGTCGGGGTGAGCGCCGGCGGCAGCGGCCCGCCGACGATCAGCCGGCCGAAGATCAGGGGCAGCATCAGCAGGGTGGCCAGCAGGCTGAGCCCGAACATGGCGTAGCAGGCCAGCAGCAGGGCCTCGCGGGCCTGGCCGGCGGCCAGGTGCGGGATCAGCAGGGGGCCGAGCGCGGCCGAGACCATGGGGGCGACCAGCGGCAGCAGCCACACCGGGCCGGCCGAGCCGGCATCGACCTTGTGGCGGGCCACCATCAGGTACGGCACGGCCACGGCGGCCACCAGGCCGACGGCGGTGCCGGCCGCGTACAGCACGGTGTCCACGGCGACGGCCGGGCCCTGGCCGATGAGGTCCCCGCCGACCAGCAGGGTACCGGCGCCGACGGCCAGCAGGGCCATCGACAGGCAGCCGTAGAAGGGGGCGACCGCCGGGTCCAGCAGGTGGGCGCGGGCCTGGTCGCGGTGGTGCAGCCAGTGCCCGGCGCGGGCGGTCAGGACGGTGACCAGCGCGGCCGCCGACAGGACCCACATGGACTGGGAGAGCCCGCGCAGGCCCGGGAACTGGTACGGCAGGCCGGCGCCGGCGTTGGCGATGATCGCCGTGCCCATGACGGGGGCGTACCAGTGGGGACCGAGGTGGCGCAGGGCGGGGAGCCGGCGCCGCTCTTCCCGCCGTTCGGTTGCGGCGGTGAGGGTGCTGGGGTGGTGCATGACGGTGGCCATGGCCCCAGCGTCGCGCGGGGGGAACGGACGCAGTAGAGATGATCTCCCTATGGGCCCATAAACTGGATTTATGAGTGAGGGAACGTCCAGGGGCGGGGGTGCACCGGCTGTGCCGCTGTCCCACCGGGTGCCCGACCTGGGATCGCTGGAGCTGCTGCTGGCCGTGGCCCGGCTGGGCAGCCTCGGAGCCGCGGCGCGCGAACTGGGGATCACCCAGCCGGCCGCCAGTAGCCGGATCCGGGCCATGGAGACCCGGCTGGGGGTGTCCCTGGTCGAGCGCTCGCCGCGCGGCTCGCGGCTGACCGAACAGGGGGCGCTGGTCACCGACTGGGCGCAGCGGATCATGGAGGCGGCGGCCGCCTTCGACGCCGGGGCGCAGGCGCTGCGCGGGCGGCGGGACTCGCGGCTGCGGGTGGCCGCCAGTCTGACGATCGCCGAGTACCTGCTGCCGGGCTGGCTGATCGCGCTGCGCGCGGAGCGGCCGGGCACCGCGGTCTCGCTGCAGGCCGGGAACTCGGCGGCGGTCGCCGAGCGGGTCCTCGCGCGCGAGGCGGACCTGGGGTTCGTGGAGGGGCGCGCGGTGCCCGACGGACTGGACTCGGCGGTGATCGCCCACGACCGGCTGGTGGTGGCGGTCGCGCCCGGACACCCGTGGGCGCGACGGGCCTCCGGGGTCCCGGCCCACGAGGTGGCGGCCACGCCGCTGATCCTGCGGGAGCGCGGTTCGGGCACCCGGGAGGTGCTGGGCGCGGCGCTGGCCGCGTACGGCGGACTGGCGGACCCGCTCCTGGAACTGGCCTCCACCACGGCGGTGAAGGCGGCCGCGGAGAGCGGGGCCGGTGCGTGCGTGCTGTCGGAGCTCGCGGTGCGCGAGGAGCTCACCGCCCGCCGGCTGGTGGCCGTACCGGTGGCGGACACGTCACTGGAACGGTCGCTGCGGGCGGTCTGGCCCGGGGGCGCCCGCCCCGCCGGCCCGGCCCGCGACCTGCTGTCGCTGACGCGCCGGCGGGGGTAGGGGGTCTACGCCACCGGGGCCGGCGCGGGAGCCGCGGCGGGGGCCGGGACCGCGGCCGGGGCGGTGGCGGCGGTCTCGACGAGCGAGCGCATCACGCGCAGGTCCGTGCCCCGCTCGGGGTGCCACTGGACGCCCAGGACCCACTGCTCGCCCGGGAGTTCGACGGCCTCCACGGTGCCGTCGTCGGCCCACGCGGAGACGACGAGCCCGCGGCCCAGGGTCTCGACGGCCTGGTGGTGGTAGGTCGGCACGTCGGTGGGCTCCGGCGCCAGGGTGCCGTACCGGGTGCCGGCCACCGGCGCCACACGGTGGTCGCACATGACGCCGGGTGCCTTCACATGGCCGTCGATGTGCTGGACGAGGGTCCCGCCGAGGGCCACGTTCAGGGCCTGCATGCCCCGGCAGATGCCCAGCAGCGGGATGCCGCCGTCCTCCAGCGCGGCCCGGATCAGCGCCAGCTCCCAGGTGTCCCGGGCCGGGTTGGGGGCCCCGGTACGGGGGTCGCGCTCGGCCCCGTAGCGCGCCGGGTCGATGTCCGGGCCGCCCGCGACGACCAGGCCGTCGAGCCGGGTCAGCAGCTCCGCCGCCCGTTCCGGATCGTCCGGGGGCAGCAGGACCGCCGTACCGCCCGAGGCCTGTACGTACTCGTGGTAGCCGGACGGCGCCAGGGCCGCCGGTACGTCCCACGGGCCGTAGCGGGCGGACGCCTCGAGGTAGGTGGTGATGCCGATGAGCGGCCTGGGCACGGCGGGAACCTCCCGGAGCAGGGGTGAGCGGGTCGCGGCGGGGCTGGGTCGGTTTCGGAGTCGGTCGGGGTCGGTGGGGTTGGCCTTGGGCGGGCGGGGCCGGTCGGGTGTCAGTCCCGGTCGAGTTCTGCCTCGGCCGCCGCCAGCGCCGCGAACTCCTCCTCCGGCGCGGAGGCCACCAGGTGGTGCCGACTGTAGAGCGCGAAGTACGCCAGGGCGGCCGCGTACACGGCCAGTGCGATGAACGCGGCCTCCTTGTCCACCAGGAAGGTGGCGACCAGCGCCGAAAGGGCGAGCACGAAGGCGGCCGTGGAGGTCGCCACCCCGCCGGGCGTCCGGTACGGCCGGGCCAGCCCCGGCTCGCGGCGGCGCAGCACGATGTGGGACAGGGCCATCAGCGCGTACGAGATGGTGGCGCCGAAGACCGCGATGTTGAGCATGCGGGGGCCGTCGCCGGTGCCGGCGGCCAGCGCGAAGCCGAGCGCGCCCGGGATCAGCAGGCCCAGGTACGGGGCCTTGCGGCGGCTGGTCAGGGACAGGAAGCGGGGCAGGTCGCCGGCCCGCGAGAGGGCGAAGAGCTGGCGGGAGCCGGCGTAGATCAGGGAGAAGAACGAGGCGACGAGGCCGGCCAGGCCCGCGTAGTTCACGAAGGTCTTCAGCCACGACAGGCCCGGGTCGCCCTCCAGGGCCACCACGAGGGGGTTGCCCGCCGCCTGGATGGCGTCGGCGCCGCGCGCCCCGGTGGCGACGAGGAAGGTGACCAGCGCGAGCAGGGCGAGGATGCCCATCGAGGTGGCCAGCGCCCGGGGCATGGAGCGGACCGGGTCCTTGGCCTCCTCGGCGGCCAGCGGTACGCCCTCCACGCCCAGGAAGAACCACATGCCGAACGGGAAGGCGGCCCAGATCCCGAGCACGCCGAACGGCAGCCAGGAACTCGACCCGAAAGCCGAGGCGTCCACGGCGATGTCGTCGAGCCGGCCCGCGTCGAAGTGCCCCAGCGCGCCCACCGCGAAGACCAGCAGGGCGGCCACGGCCACCGCCGTCACGATCAGGCTGAAGCGCAGCGCCTCGCCGACGCCCCACAGGTGGATGCCGATGAACAGGGCGAAGCAGGCCAGGTAGACGGGCCAGCTGGAGGTCAGTCCGAAGAGGTGCAGGGACTCGACGTAGTCGCCGATGAAGATGGCGATCGCGGCCGGGGCCAGCACGTACTCGATGAGGATGGCGGTGCCCGTCAGGAAGCCGCCCCAGGTGCCCAGCGCCCGGCGGGCGAAGCCGTAGCCGCCGCCCGCGGTGGGCAGGATCGCCGACAACTCGGCGAGGGAGAAGACCAGGCAGGCGTACATCGCGCCCATGAGGAGGGTGGCCAGGGCCAGGCCGCCGAAACCGCCGTGCGCCAGACCGGTGTTCCAGCCGGAGAAGTCGCCGGAGACGACGTACGCGACGCCGAGGCCGGTCAGCAGCAGCCAGCCGGCGCTGCCGCGGCGCAGCGTGCGCCGCTCCAGGTAGGCGGCGTCGGGGGAGGGGTCGGCCCCGGCGGACGGGGCGGGCGGAGGGACGGGGGTGAGGCGCGCCTCGGTGTCTTCGGCCATGGGTGGTCCTGCCTCGGGGTGATGGAGGGGAGGAGCAGGGGCAATGGTTCGAGGGCATACCTTTGCCGCATGCGGGGAGACGGCGCAAGACCCCTGGGTTAAACCGGCGTTACGGGTCGGCCGCCGCGGGCGTCGCCGCAGCCGCAGCCCGGCGAGCCGCGGCCGGACCGGTCACGTCAGGAACCCCCGCAGCAGCGCCGCCGTCCCGCAGCAGTGCTCGCGCATCACCTCGCGGGCCGCCTCCGGATCGCGGTCCAGGATCGCGTCGACCAGGGCGGCGTGCTGGCGCTGGGAGTGCTCCAGGTTGCGCACCAGCAGCGGGATGCAGTCCAGCAGGTCGTTGACGGTCGCCCGGACCGCCGCGTACTGGGCCGTCAGCGTGGCGGAGCCGGAGAGCTCGGCCAGCGTCAGGTGCAGCAGTGTGTCGAGGCGGCGGTATTCGGTCAGCGGGGCGTCCTCGGTCGCCGCGAGGGCGCCCCTGAGGCGCGCCGCGCCCTCCTCGTCGAGCCCCTGGGCGGCGCACAGCCCGGCCGCGCCGGTCTCCAGCACCTCGCGGAAGCGCAGCACGTCCTCGATGTCCACCCCGGCCACGCGCCGGCGCAGTTCCGCCTCGGCGCCGCTCGCCGGGGTGTCGGGGCGCGGCCGTACGAACGTACCGCCGTACCGCCCGCGTCTGCTCTCCACCAGTCCCTGGTCCTGGAGCACCTTGAGCACCTCGCGCAGCGTCACCCGGCTGATGCCCATGCGGTCGGCCAACTCGCGCTCGGGGGGCAGGCGTTCGCCGCCGGGTACCAGGCCGAGCCGGACGACCTGCAGGATCTGCTCCAGGGCCTCCTCGAAGCCGTTGCCCGCGCGCACCTGACGGAGCACCGGGCCGAGCCGGTCGGGTCCCGCGCCGTCCCTCGTCGGTTCGCCCTGCTGCCGTGCTCCCCCGCCGTGCGCCTGCGGGCCGTCGTTGACGCTTTCCGGTGCCATGTTCCGCCATCCCCTTCCCAATCAATGGTCTCTCCCCATACCTTAGGCCTCCTCGGCTCACCCGAAGGAGAGAATCCCGTGGTAGACCGCACACCGCCGCTTTCGCCGGACGAGCTCCGCGCCCTGGTCGCGAACGGCGAGATCGACACAGTGGTCCTGGCCTTCACCGACATGCAGGGCAGGCTGCAGGGCAAGCGGTTCGCCGCACCGTTCTTCCTCTCCGACGTGCTCGACCACGGCACCGAGGGATGCAACTACCTCCTCGCCGTCGACGCCGACATGAACACCGTCGACGGGTACGAGATGTCCTCCTGGGACCGCGGCTACGGCGACTTCGCCATGCACCCCGACCTGTCCACCCTGCGCCGCCTCCCCTGGCACCCCGGCACCGCCCTCGTCATGGCCGACCTCGCCTGGGAGGACGGCTCGCCCGTGGTCGCCGCCCCCCGGCAGATCCTGCGCCGCCAGCTGGACCGGCTCGCCGAACTCGGCCTCGCCGCGCAGGTGGGTACGGAGCTGGAGTTCATCGTCTTCAAGGACACGTACGAGCAGGCCTGGGAGGCGAACTACCGGGGCCTGACCCCCGCCAACCAGTACAACATCGACTACTCGGTGCTCGGCACCGGCCGCATCGAGCCCCTGCTGCGCCGCATCCGCAACGAGATGGCCGGCGCGGGACTGACCGTGGAGTCCGCCAAGGGCGAGTGCAACCTCGGCCAGCACGAGATCGCCTTCCGCTACGACGAGGCCCTCGTCACCTGCGACCAGCACGCGGTCTACAAGACGGGCGCCAAGGAGATCGCCGCCCAGGAGGGCGTCTCCCTCACCTTCATGGCCAAGTTCAACGAGCGCGAGGGAAACTCCTGCCACATCCACCTCTCGCTCACCGACGCCGACGGCCGGAACGTCATGGCCGGTGACGGGCCCGGCGGCATGTCGGACACCATGCGCCACTTCCTGGCAGGACAGCTCGCCGCCCTGCGCGAGTTCTCCCTCCTCTACGCGCCCAACATCAACTCCTACAAGCGGTTCCGGCCCGGCTCCTTCGCCCCGACCGCCGTCGCCTGGGGCCGCGACAACCGCACCTGCGCCCTGCGCGTCGTCGGGCACGGCCGCTCGATGCGGTTCGAGAACCGCGTACCCGGCGGCGACGTCAACCCGTACCTCGCCGTCGCCGGCCTGGTCGCCGCCGGCCTGTACGGCATCGAGAACCGTCTGGAGCTGCCCGAGGCCTGCGCCGGCAACGCCTACACCGCCGACTACGAGCACGTCCCCGGCACCCTCCGCGAGGCCGCCGAGCTGTGGGAGAACAGCGCCGTCGCCAAGACCGCCTTCGGCCCCGAGGTCGTCGCGCACTACCGCAACGCGGCGCGCGTCGAACTCGACGCCTTCGACTCCGCGGTGACCGACTGGGAACTGCGCCGCTCCTTCGAACGCATGTGAGGCACGACTTGTCGCTCCCCCCGCACCAGCACCCGCTCGACGCGCCCACCGAGCACCAGGTCCTCAACCCGGCCACCGAGGAGGTGGTCGCCACCGTCCCCGCCGCCTCCGCCGCGGACGTCGACGCCGCCGTGGCGCGGGCCGCCGCGGCGCAGCGCGCCTGGGCGGCCGCCGCGCCGGCCGACCGGGCCCGGCTGCTGCGCCGGTTCGCGACCGTGGTCGACGAGCACCGCGAGGAGCTCGCCCGGCTGGAGGTCACCGAGGCCGGCCACACCGTCGGCAACGCCCGCTGGGAGGCGGGCAACGTCCGCGACCTGCTCGACTTCGCGGCCGGCGGCGTGGAGCGGCTGTCGGGCCGTCAGATCCCGGTGCCCGGCGGCCTCGACGTCACCTACCTCGAACCGCTCGGCGTGGTCGGCGTCATCGCGCCGTGGAACTTCCCCATGCCCATCGCCGCCTGGGGCGCCGCCCCCGCGCTGGCCGCCGGCAACGCGGTGCTCCTCAAGCCCGCCGAGACCACCCCGCTGACCGCGCTGCGGCTCGCCGAGCTGGCGCTGGCGGCCGGGCTGCCCGAGCACCTCTTCCAGGTGCTGCCCGGCGCCGGTCCGGTCGCCGGCACCGCGCTCGTCGAGCACCCGGACGTCGCCAAGATCGTCTTCACCGGGTCCACGAAGGTCGGCAAGCAGATCATGGCCGCCTGCGCCCGGCACGTGAAGCGGGTGACCCTCGAACTCGGCGGCAAGAGCCCCAACATCGTGTTCGCCGACGCGGACGTCGAGGCCGCGGCAGCCGCCGCTCCGATGTCGTTCCTCGACAACACCGGCCAGGACTGCTGCGCCCGCACCCGGATCCTCGTCCAGCGCTCCGTGTACGACCGGTTCATGGAGCTGCTGGAGCCCGCGGTCAAGGAGGTCGCCGTCGGCGACCCCGCCGACGAGGCCACCCAGATGGGCCCGCTGATCTCGCGGGTGCAGCTGGACCGCGTCCGCTCGTACGTCACCGACGACCTGGAGACCATCCGCGGCAGCGCTCCCGACGGCCCCGGCTTCTGGTTCCCGCCGACCGTCGTCACCGGGGTCGACCCGGCCGCGCCGGTCGCCGCCGAGGAGGTCTTCGGGCCGGTCGCCGTGGTGCTGCCCTTCGAGGACGAGGCGGACGCCGTCCGGCTGGCCAACGCCACCGAGTACGGCCTGTCCGGCTCGATCTGGACCCGCGACGTGGGCCGGGCCCTGCGCCTCTCGCGCGCCGTCGCGGCCGGCAACCTCTCCGTCAACTCCCACAGCAGCGTCCGCTACTGGACCCCCTTCGGCGGCTTCAAGCAGTCCGGCCTGGGCCGCGAGCTGGGGCCCGACGCCCTCACCGCCTTCACCGAAACCAAGAACGTCTTCATCAGCACGGAGGCCTGAACCACCATGACCACCGAAGCCACCCCCGAGGCCGTCTGCCGCCGCCTGGTCGGCCGGACCGCCGTCATCACCGGCGCCGGCAGCGGCATCGGCCTCGCGACCGCCCGCCGACTGGCCTCCGAGGGCGCCAACGTCGTCTGCGGCGACATCGACGAGACCGCGGGCAAGGCCGCCGCCGAGGCCGTCGGCGGCACCTTCGTCAAGGTGAACGTCACCGACCCCGAGGAGGTCGAGAACCTCTTCAAGGTCGCCCACGACACCTACGGCTCCGTCGACATCGCGTTCAACAACGCCGGAATCTCCCCGCCCGACGACGACTCCATCCTCACCACGGGGCTCGACGCGTGGAAGCGGGTCCAGGAGGTCAACCTCACCTCCGTCTACCTGTGCTGCAAGGCCGCCCTGCCGTACATGCAGCGCCAGGGCCGGGGCTCGATCATCAACACCGCCTCGTTCGTGGCCGTCATGGGCGCGGCCACCTCGCAGATCTCGTACACCGCCTCCAAGGGCGGCGTCCTGGCCATGTCGCGCGAGCTCGGCGTGCAGTTCGCCCGCGAGGGCATCCGGGTCAACGCCCTGTGCCCGGGGCCGGTCAACACCCCGCTGCTGCAGGAGCTGTTCGCCAAGGACCCCGAGCGGGCCGCGCGCCGCCTGGTGCACATCCCCGTCGGCCGGTTCGCCGAGGCCGACGAGATCGCCGCCGCGGTGGCCTTCCTCGCCAGCGACGACTCCTCGTTCGTCAACGCCACCGACTTCCTCGTCGACGGCGGCATCTCCGGGGCGTACGTCACCCCCCTGTAAGCCACCACGAGGGCGGCGGCCCTACCGCCGGGCCGCCTCCCACCCCCCACACGGACAGCCGGGCGCCACCCACCTCCTCGGGCGCCCGGCTGTCCGGCGTCCGCCCCGCCCCCTTCCCCCACCTCTCGCCCCGCCTCCACCCCCCACCTCTCGCCCCCCCCGGCCCACCGACTCCAGGGAGCACCATGCGCAGACACGTCCCGGCCGCGCTCGCCCTCGCCGCCACGGCGGCCGCCGCCCTCCTCCCCGCGCCCGCCGCCCAGGCCGCCCCGGGCACCCCGGCCGTCCGGACCGTCCCGCCCCGGCAGGGCGACTGCGCCCGCCCCGTGGTGGGCGCCGGCTGGTACGGCGAGAACCGGGCCCGCCTCCAGGAGCTCATCGACACCTACGGCCGCTGCACGTCCCAGCGGCCCGGCCGGCACCGCCCGGTCGCCGTCTTCGACTGGGACAACACCGTCGTCAAGAACGACGTCGGCGACGCGACCTTCTACTGGCTGCTGCGCAACGGCAAGGTCCGTCGGCCGGCCACCGGGGACTGGACCACCACCAGCCGCCACCTCACCCCCGCGGCCGCCGCCGCGCTGTCCACCGCCTGCGACGCGCTCGCCGCCCCCGGCGACCCGCTGCCCACCGGCACCCCCGGGGGCACTGCCTGCGCCGACGAGCTGTCCGCCGTCTACGGCACCGGCGCCACCCGCGCGGGCGCGCCCGCCTTCGCGGGCTGGAACCGCCGCACCACCGAGCCCGGCTACGCCTTCCTCGCCCAGCTCACCCAGGGCTGGACGGCCGCGCGGATACGGTCCTTCGCCGCGGCCGCACGCCGGGAGAACCTCGCCGCCCCCGTCGGCACCACGCAGCGGGTCGGCAGCTCCTCCGTCACCGGCTGGGTGCGCTACTACGACCAGCAGACGGACCTCGTCCGCGCACTGCAGCGGGCCGGCTTCGACGTGTGGATCAGCTCCGCCTCGCCGCAGCCGGTCGTGGAGGTGTGGGCACGCGGCGCGGGCATCGCCGCCGACCACGTCATCGGCATCCGCAACGTCACGCGCCACGGCGTCACCACGGCGCGCCTGGAGGGCTGCGGATCGGTCCCGGACGGCGCCGACACGATGATCACGTACATCGACGGCAAGCGCTGCTGGATCAACCAGGAGGTCTTCGGCGTACGGGGCGCGGCCGCCGAGCGGGTCCAGCCGGCCCGGCACCGCCAGGTGTTCGCCGCCGGCGACTCCGACACCGACGTCTCGTTCCTGCGCGACGCCACGGCCCTGCGGCTGGTGCTCAACCGCAACAAGAACGAGCTCATGTGCCGGGCCTACGACGACGCCGACGGGCGCTGGCTGGTCAACCCGATGTTCATCGAGCCGAAGAAGCAGAGGACGAGCCCCTACCCCTGCGCCACCACCGGCTACACGGCCCCCGACGGCACCCCCGGCCCGGTACGGCGCGCCGACGGCAGCGTCGTACCGGACCAGGCGGACACGGTGTTCTGACGGATCCGCGGGCGCGGGCCGGCGGCGCGGGTACGGGGCACCGCGCCCGGTGCGCGCGCGACGTCCGGAGGGCGCCTCACCACGTCCGGATGGCGCGTCACCACGTCTAGAGGAAGGTGCGCCCCTCACCGCGGTACGTCGGGACCGTGGCGGTGACCCGGTCGCCCTCGACGAGGTGCAGCTCGTCGAAGCGCTCGCACAGCTCGCCCGCCTTCGCGTGCCGGAACCACACCCGGTCCCCGATCAGCAGGTCGTCCGCCGGCGCCCCCAGGAGCGGGGTCTGCACCTCGCCCGCCCCCTCCTGGGGGTCGTACCGGAGCCCCTCCGGCAGGTACGGCACCGGCAGCCGGTCCGCGCCCGCCGCGCCCGACGCCGGGTACCCGCCGCCGAGCACCGTCACCACGCCCACGCCGGGCCGGCGCACCACCGGCTGCGCGAACAGCGCCGCCGGGCGGCCGCGGAAGGACGTGTAGTTGTCGAACAGCCGCGGCACGTACAGCCCCGAACCGGCCGCGACCTCCGTCACCGCGTCCTCGGCCACGGTGGACTCCACGCTGCCCGTGCCACCGCCGTTGACGAACTCCAGGTCCGGTACGACCGACCGGACCGCGCGCACCGCCTCCGCCCGCCGCGCCGCCAGCTCCCGGCGGGCCGCCGCCTGCATCAGCCGGACGGCCCGGGACCGCAGCGGCCGCCCGGCCACCGCGTCGCCGACGCCCGCGATGTGGCCTTCGTACGCCATGAGGCCGACCAGCCGGAACCCCGGACGGGAGGCGATCTGCCGGGCCAGGTCCGCGAGTCGGGAGGGCTCGCGCAGCGGCGAGCGGCGCGCGCCGACGCGCACGCGCCCCCCGAGGAGGTGGAGCGCGGTGTCCAGCTCCAGGCACACCCGGACCTCCTCGACGCCGCCCGCGCGGGCCGCGTCGACGAGCTCCAGCTGTGCCGGGTCGTCCACCATCACGGTGACGGCGGCGGCCAGCTTCGGGTCGCCCGCCAGCTCGGCGAAACCGGCCCGGTCCGCGGACGGGTACGCGAGCAGTACGTCCTCGAAGCCCGAGCGGGCCAGCCACAGGGACTCGGCCAAGGTGTACGACATGACGCCCGCGAAGCCGTCGCGGGCGAGGACGCGTTCGAGCAGGGCCCGGCAGCGCACCGACTTGGTCGCCACCCGGACCGGCTTCCCGCCGGCGCGGCGCACCAGGTCCGCCGCGTTGGCGTCGAAGGCCTCCAGATCGACGATGGCGAGCGGGGCGTCGAGGTGCGCGGTGGCCCGGTCGTACCGGGCCCGGTCAGCGGCGGGAGTCGTCACCGGTGTCGTCATGGGCGCAGCTTGCCAGACCTGATTACCGGGGGGTAGGGGGAAGATCGAGCCCGTAGAGTACGGCCATTCGGGTCTTCGGGGACGGGGGGACGTACGCGCATGACCACCGACCACCCTGCCGGCGGCCGTGTCGACACCGGCTCCGGATCGAACGGTCGCTTCCCGGACGACGGCCGGGACGGCCGCGTTCCGGACCGCGGCTCCGACGGCTTCCCGCGCGGCGGCTTCCGGGGCGATGGCGTCCCGGACCGCGGCTCCGACAGCCTCCGGGCCGACGGCCTCCGGGCCGGCGGCTTCCCGGCCGACGGCCTCCGGGCCGGCGGCTTCCCAGACGGCCTCCCGGACCGCCGCCGTCCCGGGCGCCACGTGGCCGGGCGCGACCTCCCCGCCCCCGGGGCCGGGACGGGCGGGGTCCCGACGCGGGCGGCGGGCGACGCGGGTGCCGACGCGGTCGCGGACCCTCGGCCGGGCGCGGAGCCCGAGCCCGGCCGCGGGCGCGGGCGCCGTGCGGTGGCCGTGGTGTGCGCCGTGCTCGGGAGCGGGCTCATCGGCGGTGCCGCCGCCGGCACCTGGCTGCTCGGCCGCGCCGATGCCGCGCCGCCCGCGGCGGCGTACACCCGGGCGGCCTCGATGTGGCGGGCCGAACCCGTCGACACCCTCTTCCCGCCCGTACTGGTCGGCGACGGCGCGGGGCCGGGCGGGGCCGACCGCCGCTGGACCCGGGTCGCCGTGGACCCCGGCACCGGCTGCCACGCGTGGGCGGTCGCCCTGGGCTGCGCCCACGAGGTGCGGGCCACGTACACCGACGCGACGCGCAGCGCGGTCGTCGGCGCGGGACTCGTCTTCACCGTCGCCCCGGCACCCGCGCAGGCCGCGCTGAAGACCCGCCTCGGGGGCCGCACCCCGCTGCCGACGGCGTACGGGATCCCCGACCGGGCCCGGGCCAGCTGGACGGTGTCCGTCCTGACGGACGCGCCCGCCGTGGTCTACGCGGTGTCCGGGTTCGCGGACCGGCGCCCCGTCGCGGCGCCCCGGCCGGCTGCCGCGGCGATGGCCTCCGACGACCGGAGCGCGGTGGCGCAGGCGGGGCTCGGCCACGAGGCGAGAGCGGTCGCGGACCGACTCGAGCGGGGGCTGCGGCGTCGCGTGGCCGCGTCCGGTCCCGTGGTTGCGGGGGCCGGCCGGTGAACGCGCTTCGGTGGGGGCGGCGGGGCCTGGTCGTGGCGGTTGCGGGCGCGGTGCTCGCGGCGGGCGGGGGCGGGGCGGCGGTGGCCGACGGGATCCGGGACCGGCAGTGGGGGCTGGCGGCGCTGCACGCGCGCCAGGCGTGGCGTACGACCCAGGGGGCGGGGGTCACGGTCGCCGTCCTCGACACCGGGGTCGACGGCACCCATCCCGACCTGCGCGGAGCGGTGCTCCCGGGCAAGGATCTCATCGGCTTCGGCGCCGGCCGCGGCGACCGCCCCTGGGCCCGCCACGGCACGGCCATGGCCGGGATCATCGCGGGCCGGGGCCACGGACCCGGCCGCGAGCAGGGCGTCCTCGGCATCGCCCCGGCTGCCGACGTCCTCCCCGTGCGCGTGATCCTCGAGGAGGGCGACCCGGGCCGGGCGCGGGCCCGCGAGCGCAAGGGCGGCGCCCTCGCCGAGGGCATCCGCTGGGCCGCCGACCACGGCGCCGACGTGATCAACCTGTCCCTCGGGGACGACAGCGAGACCGCCCACCACGAGGCCGCCGAGGACGAGGCCGTCCAGTACGCCCTCGCCAGGGGCGTCGTGGTCGTCGCCTCCGCCGGCAACGGCGGCCAGGACGGCGACCGCGTGTCCTACCCGGCCGCCTACCCGGGCGTCATCGCCGTCACCGCCGTCGACCGCGCCGGCACCAAGGCACCCTTCTCCACCCGCCACTGGTACGCCGACGTCAGCGCCCCCGGGGTCGACGTCGTCATCGCCGACCCCGACCGGCACTACTACGAGGGCTGGGGCACCAGCGCGGCCGCCGCCTGGGTCTCCGGGACCGTCGCCCTGATCCGCGCCGCCCACCCCGGGCTGAGCCCGGCCCAGATCGGACGGCTGCTGGCCGACACCGCGCGCGACGAGCCCGCCGGCGGCCGCGACGACGCGCGCGGTCACGGCCTGGTCGATCCCGCGGCCGCCCTCGCCGCCGCGGCCCGGCTGCGCCCCGAGCCGCCGCAGCCCACCCCGGCCCCGGCCGCCGCGGTGTATTTCGGGCCCGGACCCGAGCGCACCGCGCCCCCGCCGCCCGCCCGCCGCCTGCCCGCGGCGGCCGTCGCGGGCGCGGGTGCGCTGCTGCTCGCCGCCGCCCTCGTCCTCGGGCGCCGCCGCCGCGCCGCGGAGCGGGGCGGTCCGACGGGATAGGGTCGGGGGATTGTGGCGCATGACAAGAACATCCCCGACCCCGGTTTCGCCGACGACGACGGCTCCGCCGACCCCGTGCTGAGCGCGGCCCTCGCCGCCTGGTCCGAGGACAGATCGGCCGAGCCCCGCGTGCTGGCGGCCCTCAAGGACGCCCGGCTGCTGGTCCCCGTGGTCGCCCTGCTCGGCGAGGTCGAGACCGACCCCGAGACCGGCCTGCGCCGCGAGAAGACCTCCGACATGGCGGTGCCGACGCTGACCGCGGGCGACCGGCGGGCGCTCCCGGCGTTCACCTCGCTCGACTCCCTCGCGCGCTGGGACCCCAAGGCCCGCCCGGTGGCGGTACCGCTGCGCCAGGCGCTCGCGGCCCTCGTGCACGAGAAGGCGGACACCCTCGTGCTCGACCTCGCGGGCCCGGTCCCGTACCAGGTCACCGGCTCCGCCCTGCTCGCCCTCGCGGAGGGCCGCACCAGTGCCGCCCCGCTCGACGACCCCGCCGTCACGGAGGCGGTCCGGACGGTCGTCGCGGGGGAGCCGGCGGTCGTACGGGCCCATCTCGTGCCCGGCGGCGCGGACGCCGACGGGATCCTGGCCGTGGCCCTCGACGCCCCCGCGGCGGAGGTGCCGCAGGCGGCCCGCCGGATCGCCGGGGCGCTCGCGGCCGACGAGACCCTGCGGGCGCGCCTCGTGCGCGGGCTGAACCTCGCCCTGCTGCCCGCGGACGCCCCCGCCCCCGGCGAGCCGCTGTACGCCCGCTGAGGCGGGACGCCCGTACGGCGCAGGCGGTACGAGACGTGCGGAAGGGCCCGGGGACCACGTCCCCGGGCCCTTCCTCGAAGGTCCGGAATGACGACCGCCCGTGCGCGGGCGGCCCGCGCCGGTCAGCCGAAGACCGGGCCGGTGAACTTCTCGCCGGGGCCCTGACCGGGCTCGTCCGGGACCAGGGACGCCTCGCGGAAGGCGAGCTGGAGGGACTTCAGGCCGTCGCGCAGCGGCGCCGCGTGGAAGGAGCTGATCTCGGTCGCGCTCGCGGTCACCAGGCCGGCCAGCGCGGTGATCAGCTTGCGGGCCTCGTCGAGGTCCTTGTGCTCGGAGTCGGGCTTGTCCAGGCCCAGGTTGACCGCGGCGGCGCTGAGCAGGTGCACCGCGACCGTCGTGATCACCTCGACCGCGGGCACCTCCGCGATGTCGCGGGTCAGGGTCTCGTAGTCGGGGGCCTCGTCGGCCTCGGTGGCGGTGGGGGGCGTCGCGTCAGTCATGCCACACACGATAAGCCGCACCGGTGAAGCGGACGACGCCCACCCGCTTCCGCCCGGCCCCGGGGGACCGCCGCACCGGCCCGGGCGGCCGGGCCGCGCGCGGTCGGCACCCCGGTCCGCGGGTCCGGCCGCCGCGCGCGGGGCGGCCGGTTCGCGTCGCCGGGCGGGGGCTGCTAACCTTGTGTGACGACCGGCCGGAGACGCATGTCCCCGGCCCACAAGTGGAGGCTCCGTACTCCCACCCGACCGTCCCCGAGGGACGGCGGGTCACCGGTCAGGCGGCAGCCATCGTTCCGTACGGACGATGGAAGCCGCCCGAGATGCGCGCCCCGTGATGACTCACGGCGGTGCTCCGGTAGTACGAGGAGCTCCCGCCTGTGTCCGTCCGGGGCATTTTTCGTGTTCCGGCGCGGTCGGTCTGACGAAACAGACGTCCGCGGCTGTCCCCCAGGCAGTCGTGTGGTGCTACCGAGGAGGATCCATCAGCGCCGAGCCCCGCATCAACGACCGGATTCGCGTTCCCGAGGTGCGACTTGTCGGTCCCAGCGGCGAGCAGGTCGGAATTGTTCCGCTTGCCAAGGCCCTGGAGCTTGCGCAGGAGTACGACCTGGACCTGGTCGAGGTCGCGGCGAACGCCCGTCCGCCCGTGTGCAAGCTCATGGACTACGGGAAGTTCAAGTACGAGTCGGCCATGAAGGCCCGTGAGGCGCGCAAGAACCAGGCGCACACGGTCATCAAGGAGATGAAGCTCCGGCCGAAGATCGACCCGCACGACTACGACACCAAGAAGGGTCACGTCGTCCGGTTCCTCAAGCAGGGCGACAAGGTCAAGATCACGATCATGTTCCGTGGTCGCGAGCAGTCCCGGCCGGAGCTCGGCTACCGACTGCTGCAGCGCCTGGCGGAGGACGTCCAGGACCTCGGTTTCGTCGAGTCGAACCCGAAGCAGGACGGCCGCAACATGATCATGGTCCTCGGTCCGCACAAGAAGAAGACCGAGGCGATGGCCGAAGCCCGCGAGGCGCAGGCCGCCCGCAAGGCCGAGCGCCAGGGTGGTCAGGCCGCCGCCGAGGCCCCCGAGGCCGACGCGGACGCCGACGCCGCTGCGACGGAGACCGCCGAGGCCTGATCCCGGAGCAGCCGCCCCGGGTCACAAGACACAACTGACGCTCCCGTGCGCCGGTCCGCGAGGACCGGTGGGGGCGCCACTGACGAGGAGATAACGGCGCTATGCCGAAGAACAAGACGCACAGCGGTTCCAAGAAGCGCTTCAAGATCACCGGCTCCGGCAAGGTGCTCCGCGAGCGCGCCGGCAAGCGCCACCTGCTCGAGCACAAGTCGTCCAAGCTGACGCGTCGCCTCACCGGCAACGCCGAGATGGCCCCGGGCGACGCCGCGAAGATCAAGAAGCTTCTCGGCAAGTGACGTCGCTCCGCTCCCGGCACGGGAGCGGAACTGCGACGGCTGGACCGGGACCCAATCGTTTTGGGCCGTGTGAAGACAACCACGGCCCCGCTACAAGGAGTTAAAAAGTGGCACGCGTCAAGCGGGCAGTAAACGCCCACAAGAAGCGCCGGGCGATCCTCGAGGCGGCCTCCGGCTACCGCGGTCAGCGTTCGCGCCTGTACCGCAAGGCCAAGGAGCAGGTCACCCACTCGCTGGTCTACAACTACAACGACCGCAAGAAGCGCAAGGGCGACTTCCGCCAGCTCTGGATCCAGCGCATCAACGCCGCTGCCCGCCAGAACGGCATGACGTACAACCGCCTCATCCAGGGTCTGAAGGCCGCCAACATCGAGGTGGACCGCAAGATGCTGGCCGAGCTGGCCGTCAACGACATCAACGCGTTCGCCGCGCTCGTCGAGGTCGCCCAGAAGGCGCTCCCGGCCGACGTGAACGCCCCGAAGGCCGCCGCCTGAGCGACCTGACGGTCGCACGAGCCGCACGAGGCTGAACCGGACCCGCAGGCGCCATGCCTGCGGGTCCGGTGTTTTCCGCCCCCCTTCGGCGTTCCCGCGCCGCCCCCGCTCCCTTCCGGACCCGACAGAGAGACCGCCGAGCCATGGCAACCCCCGCCGAGCTGATCTCCCCGCGCTCCCCGCGGGTGGCCGCCGCCAGACGCCTCGCGCGGCGCAACTTCCGCACCAAGGAGCGCCGCTTCATCGCCGAGGGCCCCCAGGCCGTCCGCGAGGCCGTGGCCCACCGGGGCCCCGACGGGCCCACGCTCATCGAGCTCTTCGCCACCGTCGAGGCCGCCGAGCGCTACACCGAGATCATCGACGCCGCGCGCGCCTCCGGGGTCCGGGTCCACTACGCCGCCGACGAGGTGCTGGCCGAGGTCTCCCAGACCGTCACCCCGCAGGGCCTGGTCGGGGTCTGCCGGTTCCTCGACACCCCCTTCGAGGAGATCCTCGGCGACCGCCCCCGCCTCGTCGCGGTCCTCGCGCACGTGCGCGACCCCGGGAACGCCGGCACGGTACTGCGCTGCGCCGACGCCGCCGGCGCCGACGCGGTGATCCTCACCGACGCCTCCGTGGACCTGTACAACCCCAAGTCGGTACGGGCCTCCGTGGGCTCCCTCTTCCACCTGCCGGTCGCCGTCGGCGTCCCGGTCGAGCAGGCCGTCGCGGGGCTGCGCGCCGCGGGCGTACGGATCCTCGCCGCCGACGGTGCCGGCAAGGACGACCTCGACGCGGAGCTCGACGCGGGCACCATGGGCGGGCCCTCGGCCTGGGTGTTCGGCAACGAGGCGTGGGGACTGCCCGAGGAGACCCGGGCGCTGGCCGACGCGGTCGTCCGCGTCCCCATCCACGGCAAGGCCGAGAGCCTGAACCTCGCCACCGCCGCGGCCGTGTGCCTCTACGCGTCCGCGCGTGCACAGCGGGCGCCCGGAGGGTGCCGCTCCGTGACCCCCAGCTAGTAATGTGACGCCCCGGGGGCCCACTGCGCCTCCGAGATGTGGGGTACGGGGACATGACCGTCGGGACGAACGGCTCACCGAGGGCCGCGGCAGCAGCTGCGATCCCGCCGCAACCGCTGCCCGCGGCCGGCCCCGGACCCACGGCCGGCCCCGGACCCGCGGCCGGCCCGGGATCCGCCGCCGGACCGGGCCCCGCGGCCGCGGCCTCCGCCGGGACCTCCGGTGGGGCGCCCGCCGCCGGCACGGTCCCCGGACTCGACCCCGACGAGCTCCCCGACGGCCTCGTCGTCGCCGACGAGGCCGGGCACGTGGTCTGCTTCAACCGCGCCGCCGCCCGCATCACCGCCACCGACCCGGCCACCGCCCTCGGCGCCCGCATCGAGCACGCGCTGCCGCTGGAGGACCTCGAGGGCCGGCGCTGGTGGACGGTCACCGACCCGTACGGCGGCCTGGCCACCCGTACCGGCCAGCCCGAGCGCTACCTCCTCCTGCCCGGCGGCCACGAGGTGCTGGTCTCCGCCCGGTACGTGCGCGAACGGCCCGCCGGCCCCCTGCACCGGCTCGTCGTCTCCCTGCGCGGCACCGAGGCACGGCGCCGCACCGAGCGCAGCCACGCCGAGCTCATCGCCACCGTCGCCCACGAACTGCGCTCCCCGCTGACCTCCGTCAAGGGCTTCACCGCCACGCTGCTGGCCAAGTGGGAGCGGTTCACCGACGACCAGAAGCGGCTCATGCTGGAGACCGTCGACGCCGACGCCGGCCGGGTCACCCGGCTGATCGCCGAGCTGCTCGACATCTCCCGCATCGACTCCGGCCGGCTGGAGCTGCGCCGCCAGCCCGTCGACATCGCCACCGCCGTCGGCCGCCACGTCCAGGCCCTCACCGCGAACGGGCAGGCCCCCGAGCGGTTCCTGGTCCGCATCGGGCGCCCGCTGCCGGACCTGTGGGCGGACCCCGACAAGATCGACCAGGTGCTCGGCAACCTCCTCGAAAATGCCGTGCGGCACGGCGAGGGAACCGTCACCATCGACGTGGCACCCGCCCACACCAAGACCGAGAGGGGGACGGCGGTCACCGTGACGGACGAAGGCCCCGGCATCCCCGAGGAGTCCATGAGCCGCGTGTTCACCCGCTTCTGGCGGGGCAGCAAGCGCGGCGGGACCGGTCTCGGCCTGTACATCGTCAAGGGCATCGTCGAGGCCCACGGCGGGACGATCACCGTCGGGCGCGGCCCCGGAGGCGGCGCCGAGTTCCGATTTACCCTGCCCGTGGGCGCGCCGGCCTACCTCTCGTAAACCTCCGAGAGTCTCGCCAGGCGGCCCACGGGCTCCTCCACGCCCGCCCGCCCCGTAGACTCGTCCTTTGGCACCTTTGCGTCCCTTTGACGAACTCAACCGGTCGGAGCGGGGACCACCAGCCAGCCCATCGGAAGTACGGGAAGAGATGTCGGCACCGAACAAGTCGTACGACCCTGTCGAGGTCGAGGCACTGAAACCGGAAGAGATCGAGCGCATGCGGGACGAGGCGCTCGCCGCCTTCGCGGCCGCCTGCGACCTCGACGCACTGGCGCACGCGAAGACCGCCCACGCCGGCGGCACCTCGCCGCTCGCCCTCGCGAACCGCGAGATCGGCGCCCTGCCGCCCCAGGCAAAGGCCGAGGCGGGCAAGCGCGTCGGCCAGGCCCGCGGCGCCGTGAACAAGGCGTACGCGGAGCGGCTCGCGGCCCTGGAGGCCGAGCGCGACGAGCGCGTCCTGGTCGAGGAGGCGGTGGACGTCACGCTGCCCTACGACCGCGTCCCGGCCGGCGCCCGGCACCCCCTGACCACCCTGATGGACCGCATCGCGGACATCTTCGTGGCCATGGGGTACGAGGTCGCCGAGGGCCCCGAGGTCGAGGCGGAGTGGTTCAACTTCGACGCCCTCAACTTCACGCCCGACCACCCGGCCCGCCAGATGCAGGACACCTTCTTCGTCCGCGGCCCCGAGGGCGTCGAGGGCGACGAGTCCGGTGTCGTGCTGCGCACCCACACCTCGCCGGTGCAGGCCCGCGCCCTCCTGGAGCGCCGCGAGCCGCCCGTCTACATCGTCTGCCCGGGCCGCGTGTACCGCACCGACGAGCTCGACGCCACGCACACCCCGGTCTTCCACCAGGTCGAGCTGCTGGCCGTCGACGAGGGCCTCACGATGGCCGACCTCAAGGGCACCATCGACCACATGGTCAAGGCGCTCTTCGGTGACGACGTCACCACCCGCCTGCGCCCGAACTTCTTCCCGTTCACCGAGCCGTCCGCCGAGATGGACATGCAGTGCTACGTGTGCCGCGGCGCGTCGGTGGGCAACCCCGACCGCCCCTGCCGCACCTGCTCCAGCGAGGGCTGGATCGAGCTCGGCGGCTGCGGCATGGTCAACCCCAAGGTGCTCACCGCCTGCGGTGTGGACCCCGAGAAGTACAGCGGGTTCGCCTTCGGGTTCGGCATCGAGCGGATGCTGATGTTCCGCCACAACGTGGAAGACATGCGAGACATGGTCGAGGGTGACGTCCGGTTCACCCGGCCGTTCGGGATGGAGATCTGATGCGGGTCCCGCTTTCTTGGCTGCGGGAGTACGTCGACCTGCCTGCGGGCGAGACCGGTCGTGACGTGCAGGCCAAGCTCATCGACGCCGGTCTGGAGGTCGAGACCGTCGAGCAGCTGGGCGCCGACCTGACGGGCCCGCTCGCGGTCGGCCAGGTGCTGACCATCGAGGAGCTGGAGGGCTTCAAGAAGCCGATCCGCTTCTGCACCGTCGACGTCGGCCAGGCCAACGGCACCGGCGAGCCCCAGGAGATCGTCTGCGGCGCCCGCAACTTCGCGGTCGGCGACAAGGTCGTCGTGGCCCTGCCCGGCGCGGTGCTGCCCGGCGACTTCGCGATCGCCGCGCGCAAGACGTACGGCAGGAACTCGCACGGCATGATCTGCTCCGGCGACGAGCTCGGCATGGGCGACGACGGCACGCACGGCATCATCGTGCTGCCGCCGGAGATCGAGGTCGGCATCGACGCGATCGAGCTGCTGGAGCTGAACGACGAGGTCCTCGACATCGCCGTCACCCCGGACCGCGGCTACTGCCTGTCCCTGCGCGGCGTGGCCCGCGAGACGGCCACCGCGTACGGGCTGCCGCTGCGCGACCCGGCGCTGCTCGACGTCCCGGCCCCGAACTCGTACGGCTACCTGGTCAAGGTCTCCGACCCGACCGGCTGCGACCGCTTCACCGCGCGCACCGTCACGGGCCTGGACCCCGAGGCCAAGTCCCCGATCTGGCTCAAGCGCCGCCTTCAGAAGGCCGGCATGCGCCCGATCTCGCTCGCGGTCGACGTCACGAACTACGTGATGCTGGAACTCGGCCAGCCGCTGCACGCCTACGACCGCTCCCGCCTGGACGGTCCCATCGGCGTCCGCCGCGCCGAGCAGGGCGAGAAGTTCACCACCCTCGACGGCGTCAAGCGCGTCCTCGACGCCGAGGACCTGGTGATCACCGACAACAGCGGGCCGATCGGCCTCGCCGGCGTCATGGGCGGTGCCGACACCGAGATCGCCGACGCCGTGGCCGACCCGGAGACGGGCGCCGTCACCGGCACCACGGACGTCGTGATCGAGGCCGCGCACTTCGACCCGATCACCATCTCCCGCACCGCCCGCCGCCACAAGCTGTCCTCCGAGGCGTCCAAGCGCTTCGAGCGCGGCGTGGACCCGCAGGCCGCCGCCGCTGCCGCGCAGCGCACGGTCGACCTGCTGGTCCTGCTGGCCGGCGGTACCGCCGAGGCGGGCGTCACCGAGCTGGCCGCCCCGGTCGCCCCCCGGACCGTCGCCATGCGCGCGGACCACCCGGACCGGGTCGCGGGCGTCGAGTACGGCCGCGAGACCGTCGTACGCCGCCTCCAGGAGGTCGGCTGCGACGTCTACGGCCAGGACGAGCTCGTCGTCACCGTGCCGTCGTGGCGTCCCGACCTCGCCGAGCCCAACGACCTCGCCGAGGAGGTCATCCGGCTCGAGGGCTACGCCAACCTGCCCTCGACCCTCCCGCAGGTGCCCTCCGGCCGCGGTCTGACCGCCCGCCAGCAGCTGCACCGCCGGGTCGGCCGCGCGCTGGCCGGCGCCGGCTACGTCGAGGCGCTGAACTACCCGTTCCTCGGCGACAGCGTCTTCGACCAGCTCCAGCTGCCCGCGCACGACGCGAGCCGCCAGGTCGTCACGCTCGTCAACCCGCTGTCCGACGAGGAGCCGGCGCTGCGCACGACGCTGCTGCCGGGCCTGCTCGGCGCGCTGCGCCGCAACGACAGCCGCGGCAGCCACGACCTCGCGCTCTTCGAGACCGGCCTGGTCTTCCGCGCCGGCGACCGGCCGGGCGTCGCGGTGCGCCTCGGCGTGGACCGCCGTCCCACGGACGAGGAGATCGCCACGCTCAACGCGGCGCTGCCCGCCCAGCCGCGGTACGCCGCGGTCGTGCTGGCCGGTGCCCGCGAGCAGGCCGGCTGGTGGGGCAAGGGCCGTCCGTCCGACTGGGCCGACGCGGTCGAGGCCGCCCGCTCGCTGGCCCGTGCGGCCGGCGCCGGCCTGGTGGTCCGCCAGGGCCAGTACGGTCCGTGGCACCCGGGCCGGTGCGCCGAGCTGATCGTCACCCTCGACGGTGTCGAGCAGGTCATCGGCCACGCCGGCGAGCTGCACCCGCGCGTCGTCAAGGCGCTCGGGCTGCCCGCCCGCACCAGCGCGATGGAGCTCGACCTGGACCGCCTCCAGCGGGCCGGCGGCGAGGCCCTCCAGGCGCCCCGGATCTCCGCCTTCCCGGTGGCGACCCAGGACGTCGCGCTGATCGTCGACGCGTCGGTCCCGGCCGCCACGGTCGAGGCCGCGCTGCGCAAGGGCGCCGGTGAACTGCTGGAGTCGCTGCGGCTGTTCGACGTCTTCACCGGCGAGCAGGTCGGCGAGGGCAAGAAGTCGCTGGCGTACGCGCTGCGCTTCCGCGCCGCCGACCGCACGCTGACGGCCGAGGAGTCCACGGCCGCCCGCGACGCCGCCGTCGCGCTCGCCACCGAGCGCACCGGCGCGGTGCTGCGCGGGGCCTGACCGCCCCGCCGGGCGCCCGGGGGGTCACCATCGCCCCGGCGCGTCCGCACCGAGGAGTCCCCCGAGGGGCCCATCCGAAGGTTTCGGGTGGGCCCCTCACTCATTCGGGTGAGATCCTCCGGCAGGGGTCTCAGCAGGATCCGGCCACTCGACACAATCGTTCCGGCCGCGGGACGACGGGCGAGAGCCGAGGGTCCCCACACAGGCTTTCAGCGCCCCGGGGGCGACGCGAGCCCCAGACACGAGACGGCCTCTACCTCAGGGCTCCGGGGAGGCCGACGTGACGGGATCCAGGGTGCGGTGCCCGCTGACCGGGGACCTGCCCCCGCTGCGCCGGGCGTGCCTGACCGCCTGGGCGCTGGCCGCGGTGACGTGGGAGCTGGGCGCCCCCGAAGCACTGCACGCCCCCTTACTGACCCGACTGGCCACCTGCGCCGCCTTCCTGGGCCTGGGCGCGGTCGCGGCGCTGTGCCTGCGCCAGGGCGTGCTCGCCGAGCTGCGGCGCGCCCAGGAGGTCGCCGGAGCCGCCCAGCGGGCCCTGCTGCGCCCCCTGCCGCCCCGCATGGAGGGGCTCGCCCTGGCCGCCGTCCAGGTGTCCGCCAGCCGCGGCGCGACGATCGGCGGCGACCTCTACGCGGCGCTGCCGACCCGGTACGGGGTGCGCGTGGTGATGGGCGACGTCCGCGGTCACGGCCTGCCGGCGCTCGGCGCGGCCGCCGCGGTCCTCGGTAGCTTCCGCGAGGCGGCCTACGACGAACGGGACCTGGGCGGCGTACTGCGGCGCATGGAACGGGCGTTGCAGCGGCACCTGCGCGAGCGGGCCCGCACCGAGGCCGCGGACGGACCCCAAACCGGGCCCGCTGCCGAGGAGTTCGTGACCGTCCTGGTCCTGGAGATCGCCCCCGACGGGGTGCTGCGGGCCCTCAACTGCGGCCACCCCTGGCCCTTCCGGCTCCGCCGCGCCGGCACCCCGCTCGGCCACGCGGAACCCTGGGCCGGCGGCGAGACGCTGCCGCCGCTCGGCGTGCTCCCGCTGCCGGCGGAGCTGCTGGTGCGGCCGTGCGGGGTGCTGCTGCCGGGCGAGGCGCTGTTCCTGCACACCGACGGGGTCGCCGACGCCCGTGACCGGGCCGGCCGCCACTTCCCCCTCGGCGGGGTGCTCAGGGAGGCGGCCGGCGCGACGGGCACGCCCGCCGGCCTGGTCGCGGGCGTGCACGCCGCTCTGCTGCGCCACACCAGCGGGCAGCTCGCCGACGATGCCGCCCTGCTGGTGGTGCGCAACGACCGCCGCCTGGTGCCCGTGCAACCGAGCGGGCAGGCGGTGCGCCGGGGCAGTGACCCCGCACGGGACCTGACAGGACCCGAGAGCGGAGCCTTGGCGCGGCGGCCGTGGAGCGCCGCCCGCCCTGCCGCGGAGTGTCGGGCAGACGGCAGGGCAGGCGGCGCGTAGTCGGGCCGTCGCACTGTACGAGGGGGAGCCGACGGCCCTGGCTACCTCTTGGCGAGGCGCTTCAGTCAACCGGTCCCGGGGGCCTCCGCGGCAGAGTGCGCCGCGCATTTATGCGCGCACTCGGTTCACACCCCGTGTGAAGCCCGGCCCCACTACGCTGGCTCCGACGAGTTCTTGGAGGGGCCCATGCTGCCCAACAGCCTGCTCGACGCCCTCCTCGCGGAGGCGGGCATCTCGCACGCCGGACTCGCCGCCCGGGTCAACCAGGCGGGCCGGACGCGGGGTTTGGCCCTGCGGTACGAACACACCGCCGTGGCCCGCTGGTTGAAGGGCCAGCGGCCGCGCGGCCAGGTGCCCGACCTGATCTGCGAGGTGCTCGCCGCCCGGCTGGCCCGCACCGTCACCCTCGACGACATCGGCCTGGGCGTCCCCGGCACCCCGGCCGAGCCGGGCCCCTCCCCGCTGGCCGGGTTCGTGGACCGGGCCACCGCCCTGTGGCGCTCCGACGGACAGGGCCGCCCCCAGCACCTGGCCGCCGCCGCCCTGACGGGCACTCCGGCCGTGATGCCCGTGTGGGAGTGGGAGAACCCGCCCGAGGACGCGGACGTGGCCCGGCCCGCCTGCGCGGCGGCTGCCGGCGGCGCGGCCGTCGGACCCGAGCACATCGAGGTCCTGCGGGCCGCCCGGGCCCACTACGAGCTGCTGTACCGGCGGGCCGGCGGGATGGCCACCCGCGGCCGGGTGGTCCGCTTCCTGGGCAGCGAGACCGCCCCGCTGCTGCGCGGCAGCTACCCCGACGACCTGGGGCGCCGGCTGCACCGGGCGGCCGGGTCGCTCGTCGCGGTCGCGGGCATCTGCGCGTACGACTCGGACGCCCACGGCCTGGCCCAGCGCTACTTCCACCAGGCGCTGCGGCTGGCCAAGGCCAGTGGCGACCGCGGACTCGGGGCGTACGTCGTCGCCCTGCTCGTCAACCAGTCCCTCCACCTGGGCGAGTACCGGCAGGCGGTGGCGTTCGCGGAGGCCGCGCTGCGCGCCGCCGGCGCCCGTACCACCCCGGCGCTCACCGCCGACCTGTACGCGATGCAGGCCAAGGCCTACGCGCGGCTCGGCGACGGGGCGACGGCGCTGTCCTGCATCGGGCGGGCGGAGGAGGCCGCCGGGCGCATCCGGCCGGCCGGCGAACCGGACGAGACCGGCTACGTACAGCCCGGGCTGGTGAACGTACAGGTGGCGGAGGCGCTGCTGGCCCTGGGGGACCTGGCGGCCGCGCACGCGCACGCCGCGGCGGCCGTGGCGAGTCCGGCGCACGACCGCGGCCGCGTGCACCGGCTGGCGATGCTGTGCGAGGTCGAGCTGCGGCGCGGGGAGGTGGACCGGGCGGGCGCGGCGGCGGCCGAAATGGCCGAGCGGGCGCGGGGGATGGAGTCCCGGCGGCTGCGGGACCGGCTGCGCACCGTGCGGGCCGCCCTGCTGGCCAGCGGCAGCGCGGAGGCCCGGCAGGCGGCGGGGCTCGTCGACGAGGCGCTGCGGGTGCCGCTGTGGGCGGCCGGGACGTGGAGCACGTCGTGATCCGGGCCGGGTGACGCCGCCGCCCGGGCGGCGGCGTCACCCGCGCGCCGGTCAGCTGTACGGGTAGAAGCCGGAGCCCGTCTTGCGGCCCAGCCGGCCCGCGTCGACCATGCGCTGCAGCAGCGGGGGAGCGGCGTACAGAGGCTCCTTGTACTCGGTGTACATCGAGTCGGCGATCGAGACGATGGTGTCCAGGCCGATGAGGTCGGACAGCTTCAGCGGGCCCATGGGGTGGGCGCAGCCGAACTCCATGCCGTTGTCGATGTCCTCGCGGCTGGCGATGCCCGACTCGAACATCCGGATCGCGGAGAGCAGGTAGGGCACCAGCAGCGCGTTCACCACGAAGCCGGAGCGGTCCTGGGCGCGGATCGGGTGCTTGCCCAGCACCTGGGTCACCAGCGCGTCGGCGCGCTTGATCGTCTCCTCGCTGGTGGTCAGCGCCGGGATGAGCTCGACGAGCTTCTGCACCGGGGCCGGGTTGAAGAAGTGGATGCCGATGACCTGGTCGGGGCGCGAGGTCGCGACGGCCAGCTTCACGAGCGGGATCGAGGAGGTGTTGGAGGCCAGGATGGCGTCCGGGCGGGTGATCACCTGGTCGAGGACCTGGAAGATCTCCGTCTTGACCTGCTCGTTCTCGACCACGGCCTCGATGACCAGGTCGCGGTCGGCGAACTCGCCGAGGTCGGTGGTGAAGCTGAGGCGGGCCAGGGTGGAGTCCCGCTCCTCGGCCGTGATCTTGCCGCGCTCGGCGGCCTTGGTCAGGGAGTTGTACAGCCGGGTGCGGCCGATCTCCAGGGCTTCGCCGGTGGTCTCGGCGACCTTGACCTCGAGACCGCTGCGCGCGCACACCTCGGCGATGCCCGCGCCCATCTGGCCACAGCCCACTACGCCGACGCGGGTGATGTCGGTAGGGAGGTCCGTCACTTGGTGCCCTTTCGGTGCTCATCCTCGGCGGGTCCCCCGTGGGTCAGTGTCACTGCTCTCCGGCGCCCGCCACGCCCCACGACGTTACTCCCGCCGCTGCGCCCCCTGAAGGGGCGGGGCGGGCATGCTGTGCGGGAACGATCTGTCGTTACTCTGCGGAACGGGAGTGTCACATGACGTACATGGGGCGGCGGGGCCTGCTCGCGGGCGCGGCCGGGGCGGCGGCCGCGGTGATCGGCGCGGGGACGGCCGCCGCAGCGGGGCCGCGCACGGGGCGTACGGAGCCGTCCGCGGAGCCGGGCGGCCGGCGGCGGCGCCGCCGGGACGGGGCGCCGGAGTTCCGGGGCATGTGGCTGGCGACCGTGGAGAACCTCGACTGGCCGTCGCGGGCCGGGTTGAGCGCTGCGGCGCAGCGCAGCGAGCTGATCGGGTACCTCGACGCGGCGGTGCGGCGCCGGCTCAACGCGGTGGTCCTCCAGGTCAGGCCGACCGCCGACGCGATGTGGCCCTCGGAGCACGAGCCCTGGTCGCAGTGGCTCACCGGCACGCAGGGCAAGGACCCGGGGTGGGACCCGCTGGGCACGGCGGTGGCCGAGGCGCACGCGCGCGGACTGGAGCTGCACGCCTGGTTCAACCCGTACCGGATCGCCAACCACACCGACCTCTCGCGGCTGGCGGCGGGCCACCCGGCGCGCGAGTACCCGGAGTGGACGGTGGAGTACGGAGGTCGGACGTACTACAACCCCGGGCTGCCGGAGGTGCGGGCCTTCGTGCAGGAGGCGATGCTCGACGCGGTCGACCGCTACCCGCTGGACGCGGTGCACTGGGACGACTACTTCTACCCGTACCCGGTCAGCGACGAGTACTTCGACGACGACGACGCGTACGACGAGTACGGCGGGGCCTTCGCCTCCCGCGGCGACTGGCGCCGCGACAACGTCAACGCGCTGGTGCGGGAGATGCGCGAGGGGATCGCGCGGGTGCGGCCCGGCACCCGCTTCGGGATCAGCCCGTTCGGGGTGTGGCGCACCCGGGACCAGGACCCGCTCGGCTCCCCGAACGGGCCGAGCCTGTGCTCGTACGACGACCTGTACGCGGACACCCGGCTCTGGATCGAGCAGGGTTGGCTCGACTACGTCGTACCGCAGCTGTACTGGCACATCGGACACCCCGCCGTCGACTACGCCACGCTCGCGACCTGGTGGGCCGAGACGGTCCGGGGCTCGGGCGTGGACCTGTACGTCGGCGAGGCGCTGTACCGGTGCGACCCGGAGAGCGAGACGGCCGCCTGGCGGAAGGTGGACGAGCTGTCCCGGCACCTGACGTACGCGGCCCGGTACGCGGAGGTCCGCGGCCACGTCTACTTCTCGGGGAAGCAGGTGGCCGCGGACCCTTCGGGTGCCATGGCGAGGGTGGTCGCCGACCACTACCCCACGGCGGTGCCGCCCCGCTGACGGTCAGCCGCGGCGGTGCCGCCCTCGCGGGCGGTCCCCGCGGTCGCCGTCAGCGGTACGGCGCACGGTTCAGTACGGCTCTGTGGGCGGGTGCTTGACCACGCAGTCCGGCCCCGGAGACATCACGGCCTCGTGCCCGTCCTGGAAGCGGACGCGGTACGGCGGGCTGCCGTTCTCTCCCAGGACCTGGGTGATCTCGCCCACCCGGTCGTGCTGGCCCACGATCCTGCCGTGCTGCACCAGCTGGTCGCCCTCGGTCGCTCGCATCTGCTTGCCTCCTCGGAGCCGGTCGTGTGCGGTGACAGCAGTTTACGGCGATTCGTCGGTATTGAGCCTGTCGGGTCGCGTTCTGCGGGCTCAGGCCCGCTGGGTGACCGCGATGCAGACGAGGACGGCCACGGCGGCGGCCGGGGCGGCCGGGCTCAGCCGCTCGCCGAGCAGGGTCACCGACCAGACGAGGGTCAGGAGCGGCTGGGCGAGCTGGAGCTGGCTCGCCCGGGCCGCGCCGATCTCCGCCATGCCGCGGTACCAGACGTACAGGCCGAGGAACGTCGAGCCGGCCGCGACCCAGACCAGACCGGCCAGGCCGTGGCCGGTCAGGTGCACCGGCTCGTACGCCAGGCCGATCGCGGCGCCGGCCGCGGTCAGCGGCAGGCACAGGACCAGCGCCCAGCCGATCACCTGCCAGCCCGGCATCGTACGGGCCAGCCGGCCGCCCTCGGTGTAGCCGGCCGCGCACACCAGCAGCGCGCCGAACAGGTACGCGTCCCCGGTCGAGAGCGCGCCGCCGCTCTGCTGGAGGGTGAAACCGATGACCACGGCGGCACCGGCGACGGCCGCGGTCCAGAACGTGCGGGAGGGGCGCGTGCCGCCCCGCAGGCTGGAGAACACGGCCGTGGTCAGCGGCAGCAGGCCCACCACCACCGCCGCGTGCGAGGTCGTGGAGGTCTGCAGCGCGAGGGTCGTGAGCAGCGGGAAGCCGACGACCACGCCGCCGCCGACCACGGCGAGGCCGGCCCAGTGGGCGCGGTCGGGCAGCCGGACGCGCAGCGCCAGCAGGAACCCGGCCGCGATGAGGGCGGCCAGCACGCTGCGGACCGCCACGAGGGACCAGGGGCCGAAGCTCTCCAGGCCCCACGCCGTGGCCGGGAAGGTGAGCGAGAAGGTGAGCACGCCGAGCGCGGCGAGGGTCGTGCCGGAGGAGACGGCCCGGCGCGGGGCGGCGGCTGCGGGGGTCGCAGCGGTGGCGGTGCCTCCGCTCCCGAGGCCGGCGCTGCTGGTAACCGCTATCGTCGGGACGGTAGTAGCGCTATTCTGTGCTCTCATGCAACAGCGTAGCAGCGTGACTGAATTGGCGGAAAGCCTTCGTTCTGAGCTCAACCGCTATCCAGTAGAGGGAAAGCTGCCGTCCAGTCGGGCCCTCGTCGAGCGCTTCCGGGTCAGCCCGGTCACCGTCTCGCGGGCCCTGGCGCAGCTGGCCGCCGAGGGCCTGGTCGTCACCCGGCCCGGGGCCGGGGTGTTCCGGGCCGCTCCGCGGGAGCCGGCCGCCGTCGCCGGCGACACCTCCTGGCAGGAGCTCACGCTCAGCGCCGAGGGTCCCGGCGACGCGGGGCCGCGCTCGGTCGACGCGTCCGGGGTGCTGGCCAGCCTGACCGCCCCGCCGCCCGGGGTCATCGAGCTGAACGGCGGCTACCTGCACCACTCGCTGCAGCCCGAACGCGCCATGGCGGCCGCCCTCACCCGCGCCGGGCGGCGGCCGGGCGCCTGGGGGCGCCCCCCGCTGGAGGGGCTCACCGAGCTGCGCGCCTGGTTCGCCCGCGAGATCGGCGGCTCCGTCACCGCGGCGGACGTCCTCGTCACCGCCGGCGGCCAGAGCGCCCTGACCACGGCCCTGCGCGCGCTGGCCGCACCCGGCGCCGCGGTGCTCGTCGAGTCGCCGACGTACCCGGGCATGCTGTCCATCGCACGCGCCTCCGGGATGCGCCCGGTACCGGTGCCGGGCGACGCCGACGGGGTGCGCCCCGACCTGCTGGAGCAGGCCTTCCGCGCCACTGGGGCCCGGGCGTTCGTCTGCCAGCCCCTCTTCCAGAACCCCACCGGCGCCGTCCTCGCCCCCGGGCGCCGCGCCGAGGTGCTGCGGATCGCCCGGGCCGCCGGGGCGTTCGTCGTCGAGGACGACTACGCCCGCTACATGGGGCACGACGACGGCGGCCCGCTGCCGGTGCCGATGGCCGCCGACGACCCGGACGGCGTGGTGGTGCACGTCCGGTCGCTGACCAAGGCCACCTCGCCGAGCCTGCGGGTGGGGGCGCTGGCCGCGCGCGGCCCGGTGCTGGAGCGGCTGCGCGCGATCCAGGTGGTGGACAGCTTCTTCGTGCCGCGGCCGCTGCAGGAGGCGGCCCTGGAGCTGGTCGGCGCCCCGGCCTGGCCCCGCCACCTGCGTGCCGTCGCCACCGCCCTGCGCGAGCGCCGCGATTCCCTGGCGGCGGCCCTGCGCCGGGAGCTTCCCGGCCTGGCCCCGGCCCACCTGCCGTCCGGCGGCTACCAGTTGTGGTGCCGGCTGCCCGAAGGCACCGACGAGGCCGCTTTCGCCGCCGCCGCGCTGCGCGCCGGCGTCGCGGTCGCGCCGGGCCGCCCGTACTTCAGCGCCGAACCGCCCGGCCCGTACGTCCGGCTCAGCTTCGCCGGCGTGGCGGGCCCGACGGAGCTGGCGGAGGCGGCACGGCGGCTGGCGGGGTGCGGGGGGGGTGTGACGGGGTCGCGACACCGGTACGCACCAACACCTTGACCCGTCGCCCGCCGAGCCCCACCATCACCGCATGCATGTTCGGGTCACGCTCGTCGCGGCAGCCCGCAGTGCCCCGCTGCTCGCCGAGCGCTTCGACGACGACCGCCCGCTCGACCGGAACGGGTGGCAGGACGTGGCGGTGGCCGCCCACGGCCTCGTGCCGCTCGGCGCCGCCGAGCTGCGCTACTGCTCCCCGACGCCGCGCAGCCGCGCGACCGGGGAGGCGCTCGGCTTCGCCCCGCTCGCGCAGCCGGCCCTGCGCGAGTGCGACATGGGCCGCTGGCGGGGCCTGACGCTGGGCGAGGTCGCGGCGCGCGAGCCCGCAGCGGTGGACGCCTGGCTCGCCGACCCGTTGTCCGCCCCGCACGGCGGCGAGTCCCTGACGGACTTCATCACGCGGGTCGGGGGCTGGCTCGACACCCGCGCCCTGTACTTCGTCCACACGGACCAGCGGACCGCCGGGGACGGCGCGATCGTCGCCGTGGCCGAGCCCTCAGTGGTGCGGGCCGCGCTGGTGTACGCGCTCAAGGTGCCGCCGCTGACCTACTGGAACGTGGACGTCCGACCGCTCGCCGCGGTCACCCTCACCGGCTGGGCCGGATGCTGGCAGATGTCGCTCCGGGCGGCCGCGTGACGTGCCGGGACGTGCCGCCCGGAGCGCCGGCTGACCTGCACGGAAATCGCTTGGAACACACGTACGGCGCTGGCTAGTTTGCCCCCATGGACGACGTACGAGAGCCGCACCTGCACATCACCACCCTCGCCGAGCGCCCCGAGCTGCGCGACGAGATGTGGGGCATGAAGGACACCTGGCCCGAGTTCACGATGCACGACCCGGTCGGGTGGATGCTGATGGGCCGGATCGCCGCCGAGCTGCCCGAGTACGTCCTCGTCGCCACGGACGGCACGGGCGCGGTGGTGGCCCGTGCCTTCAGCGTGCCGTTCGCCCTCCACACGGAGGGCCGGGGCGAACTCCCCCCGCGCGGCTGGGACCAGGTGCTCATGTGGGCCTTCTCGGACCTGCGGCACGGCGTCGCCCCCGACACCGTCAGCGCCATCGAGATCAACATCCACGCCGACCACCAGGGCAGGGCGCTCTCAGGCCGCATGCTCGCGGCGATGCGCGCCAACGCCAGGGCCCGCGGCTTCCGCGAGGTGGTCGCCCCGCTGCGCCCCAACGCCAAGCACCTCGAACCGGAGACGCCCATCGAGGAGTACGTGCTGCGCACCCGCCCCGACGGCCTGCCGCACGACCCGTGGCTGCGCGTCCACGTGCGCGCGGGCGGCGTCGTCGAGAAGGTCTGCCCGGCCTCCATGACGGTCAGCGCCTCGCTGGAGGAGTGGCGGTCCTGGACGGGCCTGCCCTTCGACGCGCGGGGCCCGGTCGTCGTACCCAAGGCCCTGGTACCGGTGCACTGCGAGCCGGACCTGGGGTACGCCGTCTACGTCGAGCCCAACGTGTGGGTCCGGCACCCGCTGGAGGACTCGGTGACGGACGGCGGCCGGGAGGCGGGGACGGAGCCCGCGGTGACCGACGGAGCGGCCGGGGTGCCCGGGGCGGCCGCCGCGGCCGCGGCGCGCGTCGCGCCGTCCGTCACGGCCGGCGACCGGGAGTCCCTCACCGCCTTCCTCGACTACCAGCGCGCCACCCTGGCGTGGAAGTGCTCGGGCCTCACCCCCGATCAGCTCCGGCTGAAGGCGGTGCCGACCTCGGGACTCTCGCTGCTCGGCCTGGTCCGGCACGCGGCGGAGGTGGAGCGCGGCTGGTTCGCCAACGTGGTGCGCGGCGAGGGACGCGGGGCGCTGTGGCCGCGTGTGAACGGGGAGTTCGCCGACTTCCGCGTCGAGGACGCCGACGTCGAGGAGGCGTTCGCGTTCTGGCACGCCGAGTGCGACCGCTCGCGGGCGGCCGCGGCGGCCGTCCCGTCCCTGGACGACACCGTCGACTTCCGAGGCGAGACCTACTCGCTGCGCTACGTCGTGACCCACATGATCGAGGAGTACGCCCGCCACAACGGCCACGCCGACCTGCTGCGCGAGGCGATCGACGGAGCGGTGGGGGAGTGACGGCCCCCGCGCCCGCCGCGCCCCCCGCCGCGCCCGTCGCGCCCCCCGCGCGCGCCGGGGGCGGGCCGGTGACGGGCGAGAGCCCGGTCCTGTGCGGGCTGGCGGCCGACCCCCGCCTGCCCTGACCGGCTGCACCGCACGGGCGCGGGTCAGCTCAGGACCGGGCCGACGACCGACGTGACGGCCCGGGTGACGGCCTCCGGGGTCGGCGGGGTGCCCGTGCGGTCGGCGAAGAGGAGGTGGGCGGTGCCGATCAGGGTGGGGGCGAGGGCGTCCGCCGCGGCCTCGGGGGCGAGGCGGCCCAGCTCGCGCTCGGCGGCCAGGTAGTCGGCGAGGGCCGCGGCGGCCTCCGCCAGGACCGGGACACCGGTCGGGCGCGCCGTGCGCAGCCGGGCCCGGAGGACGTCCCGGGAGGTCACCAGGCCGACGACGGCCACCGCGACCGACGCGAAGAGGTCCGTCAGGAAGGCCGTGACGTTCCCCGCGACCGTGCCGGTCCCCGCCCCGGCGCACAGGGCCGCCCCCTGCGCCTCGACGCGGGCGACCCGGTCCGTCACCAGCTCGGCCAGGAACGCGTCGAAGTCCGCGAAGTGCCGGTGCAGGACCCCCTTCGCGCAGCCCGCCTCCGTGGTGACGGCGCGGCTGGTCAGCGCGCTGGGTCCGTCCCGCAGCAGGACGCGGTCGGCGGCGGCGAAGAGCTGTGCGCGCACGTCCTGGAGCGCCACGCCGGTGGGTGCCATGAAGTCCTCCCGAAGACCGTGGCCGACGGGCGTCGGCCGTTGACCGTTGACCGTTGACCAGTGGGCATGTGCCCACTCATAGTGGGCACATGCCCACCTTAGCGTCGGGAGAACCCGACCCCACCCCGCAGCCGCACGGATCGCACCGCCGACGCGACGTCGCCGAGTCCTTCGGAGACGACGCCGAGCGCTACGAGCGCGCCCGCCCCCGCTACCCCGACGCGTTGGTCGCCCGAGTGACCGCCGCCGCGGCGGCCGGTCGCGTCCCGCCGGCCGCCGCCCCGGCCGGCACCGCGCCGCCGCCCGGCAGCAGCGGTCCTGCCTGCAGCGGTCCTGCCGGCAGCGGTCCGGCCGGCGCCCCGCCCGCCGTGCTCGACGTCGGCTCCGGCACCGGGATCGCGGCCCGTCAGTTCCGGGCCGCCGGGTGCCGCGTGCTCGGTGTCGAGCCCGACGCCCGGATGGCCGCCGTCGCCGAGCGCCTCGGCGTGCGGACGGAGACGGCGACGTTCGAGGAGTGGGACCCGGCCGGCCGCACCTTCGACGCGGTCGTCGCCGCCCAGGCCTGGCACTGGATCGACCCGGCGGCCGGCGCGGCCAAGGCGGCCGCCGTCCTGCGCCCCGGCGGCCGGTTCGCCGCGTTCTGGAACGCCCTGCGGCTGCCGCCCGCCGCCGCGGAGGCCTTCGGTGCCGTCTACGCCCGCCTCCTCCCGGACCTGCCCTTCGACCCCCGCGCGCTCACGGACCAGGGGGAGCAGGCCTACGCGAAGGTCCTCGACCGGACCGTCGAGGGCCTGGGTGCCGCCGGCTCCTTCGGCCCGCCGGAGCGCGGGCGGGACGCGTGGGAGTGGACGTACACCCGAGAGGCGTGGCTCGACCAGCTGCCGACGCTGGGCGCCTTCACCCGCCTCCCCGCCGACCGCCTCGCCGGGCTCCTCGACGCCGTGGGCACCGCCGTCGACGCCCTCGGCGGCTCGTTCACGGCGCGGTACACCACGGTCTCCGTCACCGCCGCCCGCCTCCGCTGACGACCGGCCCCTCGCCGGCAGCGGCCCCGTGGCGGTCGTCGGGGCCGCTGTCAGTGCGCCGTGCCATGCTGGGGGGCATGGGCTTGGAGGACCTGAAGCGGTTGCGGCGTGCGCGGGACACCATGGACCGCGACTACGCGGAGCCACTGGACGTGCCTGCCCTGGCGGCCGTCGCACTGATGTCCGCGGGGCACTTCTCCCGCAGCTTCCGCACCGCCTTCGGCGAGACGCCGTACAGCTACCTGATGACCCGCCGCGTCGAGCGCGCCAAGGCGCTGCTGCGGCGGGGCGACCTCAGCGTCACCGAGGTGTGCTTCGCGGTCGGCTGTACGTCGCTGGGCTCGTTCAGCTCGCGTTTCACCGAACTCGTCGGCGAGACCCCGAGCGCCTACCGGGCCCGCTGCCACGAGGCCGGCGCGCCGATCCCCGCCTGCGTCGCCAAGATCCACACCCGGCCGGTGCGGGCCGGCGGCTGACCGGCCGCCACCGGGCCGCACGACCCGCCGCGGTCCCACCCACGCCGACCGCCCGGCACGGCGAGGAGCGGGATCGGCGCGCGGCTCGTAGCGTCGAGGGCATGAACGTCAAGCTGTCCCAGTGCTTCATCGCGGTCGACGACCACGACAAGGCGCTCGCCTTCTACCGGGACGTCCTCGGCCTGGAGGTGCGCAACGACGTCGGGTTCGAGGGGATGCGCTGGGTGACCGTCGGGTCCCCCGCCCAGCCGGACGTGGAGATCGTCCTCGAACCGCCGCTCGCCGACCCCGGCGCGTCCCCGGCCGACCGGCAGGCGATGGCGGAGCTGCTGGCCAAGGGCCACCTGCGCGGCGTGATCTTCTCCACCGACGACGTCGACGCCACCTTCGAACGCATCCGCGCCGCCGGCGGGGAGGTGCTGCAGGAGCCGATCGACCAGCCCTACGGCGTCCGCGACTGCGCCTTCCGCGACCCGGCGGGCAACATGCTCCGCTTCAACCAGCCCCGCACGGGCTGAAGAGCGCATACGGTGGACCGCTCACGGTCGGCGGGCCCGTACCAGGGGGCCGCCCCCGGGCCGTGCAAACGGATGGAGACGAGACGATGCGCAGGGCCACGAGGACGGACGTGCACGCGTCGGAGCCGCACGCCGCCGACAGCCACGACCTCATCCGCGTGCTCGGCGCGCGCGAGAACAACCTCAAGGACGTCAGCATCGAGATCCCCAAGCGCCGGCTGACGGTGTTCACGGGCGTCTCCGGCTCCGGCAAGAGCTCGCTCGTCTTCGACACGATCGCCGCCGAGTCGCAGCGGCTGATCAACGAGACGTACAGCGCCTTCGTCCAGGGGTTCATGCCCAGCCTCGCGCGCCCCGACGTCGACGTGCTCGACGGCCTGACCACCGCGATCATCGTCGACCAGCAGCGGATGGGCGCCGACCCGCGCTCGACCGTCGGCACCGCCACCGACGCCAACGCGATGCTCCGCATCCTCTTCAGCCGGCTCGGCAGCCCGCACATCGGCCCGCCCGGCGCGTACGCCTTCAACGTCCCCTCGGTCCACGCGACCGGCGCCATCACCGTCGAGCGCGGCGACCAGAAGGCCCAGAAGGCGACCTTCCGCCGCACCGGCGGCATGTGCCCGCGCTGCGAGGGCCGCGGCTCCGTCAACGACATCGACCTGTCCCAGCTGTACGACGCCGCCAAGTCGCTCGCCGAGGGCGCCCTGACCATCCCCGGCTACAGCATGGACGGCTGGTACGGGCGCATCTTCGCGGGCTCCGGTTTCTTCGACATGGACAAGCCGATCCGCAGGTACACGAAGCGGGAGCTGCACGACCTGCTCCACAAGGAGCCCACCAAGATCAAGGTCGAGGGCATCAACCTCACGTACGAGGGTCTGATCCCGAAGCTGCAGAAGTCGATGCTGGCCAAGGACGTCGACGCGCTGCAGCCGCACGTCCGCGCCTTCGTGCAGCGGGCGGTCACGTTCACCACGTGCCCCGACTGCGACGGCACCCGCCTCACCGAGGCGGCCCGGTCCTCGAAGGTCGCGGGCATCAGCATCGCCGACGCCTGCGCGATGCAGATCAGTGACCTGGCGGACTGGGTCCGCGGTCTCGACGAGGCGTCGGTGGCCCCGCTGCTGGCCAAGCTCCGGCACTCCCTGGACTCCTTCACGGAGATCGGCCTCGGCTACCTCTCGCTCGACCGGCCCGCGGGCACGCTCTCGGGCGGAGAGGCGCAGCGCGTCAAGATGATCCGCCACCTCGGCTCGTCCCTCACCGACGTCACGTACGTCTTCGACGAGCCCACCGCGGGCCTGCACCCGCACGACATCCAGCGGATGAACGAGCTGCTGCTGCGGCTGCGCGACAAGGGCAACACCGTCCTCGTCGTCGAACACAAGCCGGAGGTCATCGAGATCGCCGACCACGTCGTCGACCTCGGCCCCGGCGCCGGAGCCGCGGGCGGCTCGGTCTGCTTCGAGGGCACCGTCGACGGGCTGCGGGCGGCCGGCACGACCACCGGCCGCCACTTCGACGACCGCTCTGCCCTCAAGACGTCCGTCCGTAGGTCCACCGGCGCGCTGGCGGTCCGCGGCGCGACGACGCACAACCTGCAGGGCGTCGACGTCGACATCCCGCTGGGCGTCCTGACCGTCATCACCGGCGTGGCCGGCTCGGGCAAGAGCTCGCTCGTCCACGGGTCGATCCCGGCCGAGGAGGGTGTGGTCTCGGTCGACCAGAGCCCGATCCGCGGCTCGCGGCGCAGCAACCCGGCGACGTACACCGGGCTGCTCGACCCGATCCGCAAGGCCTTCGCCAAGGCCAACGGCGTGAAGCCGGCGCTGTTCAGCGCCAACTCCGAGGGCGCCTGCCCCACCTGCAACGGCGCCGGCGTCGTCTACACCGACCTGGCGATGATGGCCGGCGTGGCCACCACCTGCGAGGAGTGCGAGGGCAGGCGCTTCCAGGCCTCGGTCCTCGAGTACCGCCTCGGCGGGCGGGACATCAGCGAGGTGCTCGCGATGCCCGTGACCGAGGCTGAGGAGTTCTTCGGCGCCGGTGAAGCGCGCACGCCGGCCGCGCACAGGATCCTGGAACGGCTCGCCGACGTCGGTCTCGGCTACCTCAGCCTCGGCCAGCCCCTCACCACGCTCTCGGGCGGCGAGCGGCAGCGGCTGAAGCTGGCCTCGCACATGGGGGAGAAGGGCGGGATCTACGTCCTGGACGAGCCCACCACCGGCCTGCACCTCGCCGATGTCGAGCACCTCCTCGGCCTGCTCGACCGGCTCGTCGACTCGGGCAGGTCCGTGATCGTCATCGAGCACCACCAGGCGGTCATGGCCCACGCCGACTGGATCATCGACCTCGGCCCCGGAGCCGGCCACGACGGCGGCCGGATCGTCTTCGAGGGCACCCCCGCGGACCTCGTCGCCGCCCGCTCCACCCTCACCGCCGAACACCTGGCCGCCTACGTCGGCGCCTGACGCCCCCGTCCCCCTCCGGCCCCCAACCCGCCCACCGCGGCGTCGTCGCGCACCTGTGACCGAGCGCGCCATCTGGCCCGGATGGACAGCTACGGCGCTCAGGATCATTCTGCCTGCGGCAGGGGTCGGCCTGCCGGTGGACTCGGCCTTACCGACCTCCTCGGAGTGAACGGTCGCCGGCCTGCTCGGTCGGGTTTGGGCCGCCGCGGCTTGCTCGGTTTCGGTGCACGCGTGGTCGAGCGATGCGGCAACCCGGGGAAAGGGTCGCCGGGTGCGGCGCGCTGCCACCATGAGTGGCGGCGAATGATGTTGTGGTGGTGCGATGTCAGCACTTCTGCCCCGCCGTCAGCCGGGACAGCAGCGCCGCCTGCGCCTTTGGCCAGGCCGCCGACGCCGCCAACCGGAACAGCAAGGCCGCCTGGGGTTGTGGCCGATCCACGGAGTTCTTGTTCTGGCCTTCGCCGCCGCGATCCTCGCAACCACCGTGACGTTCTACGCCGGGTGGAAACTGCTCGGCGTCCAGGGGCTGGCACGCGAGCAGCGCATCGGCTCCAGGGAGCTGTTCGATCTTGTGAAAGTATCATTCGGTGTGGTCGCGGGCGCCGGGGCCCTGGTTGCCTTGGTCAATGGCTATCGGCGTCAGCGCGTTGACGAGGCCGGAGCCCTGCGCGAAGAGACTCGCCTGCACACAGAACGCTTCACCAAGGCTGTGTCCCAACTCGGCGAAACGTCTGAGGCCGTCCGCCTCGGCGCCGTACATGCCCTGGCCAGCCTTGCTGACGACGCCCCCACCCCCGACCTTCAGCAGACCTGCGTCGACGTGCTGTGCGCCTACCTTCGCCTGCCCTACAGTGCTGAGGCTGACCTGTCCGACGGCGACGCTGGGGCCCGGCACGCGTACCTGGCCCTGCGGGAAGTGCGGCACACGGTCATCCGTCTCATCCGCGACCACCTGCGTCTGTTACCGGACCATCCACACTCGTGGCAAGGGCTTCGCTTCGACTTCACCGGTGTCGTCTTCGACGGAGGCGACTTCAGCGGCGCGAAGTTTTCCGGCGGCAGGGTCGATTTCAGGGACGCGACCTTCTCTGGCGCCCGAGTCGACTTCAAGGACACGAAGTTCTCCGGCGTCAGGGTCGACTTCAGGGGTACGAAGTTCTCCGACGGCGAGGTCACGTTCCGCAGCGCCGCGTTTTCCGACAGCGAGGTCGACTTCAGGGACGCGACCTTCTCAGGCGCCCGAGTCGACTTCAGCGCGAACTTCCTCGACACCTCAGCCTCCTTCCGTGGCGCAAACTTCTCTGCCGGCACGGTGACCTTCGACGACGCAAGGTTCCTCGGCCGCGGGGTCGACTTCTGCAGTGTGTTCTCTGGCGGCACCGTCCTCCTCGGCGCGGCGTTCTCCGGCGCCACCGTCTCCTTCCGCGGCGCAGAGTTCTCCGGCGCCACGGTCGGCTTCGGCGGCGCGACGTTCTCCGGCGCCACGGTCTCCTTCCGCGGCGCAAGATTTTTCGCTGGAGTGGTGGAGTTCTGCGGCACAAGGTTCTCCGACAGCCAGGTCACGTTCCGGGCTGCTGGGTTCATCGGCGCAAAGGTCTCCTTCCTCGGCGCGGCGTTCTCCGGCGCCAAGGTCGACCTGTCGGCTGCGAGCGGGCAACCGCCATCGGGTCTTGTGCCACCGGCTGAGAAGCCACTGCCCGACGGGCTGATCTTGCCTACCGAGTGGTACCCCGCGAAGGCCTGAGCCGGCAAGATTGTCCGCCCGACCACGGCGATCCGGGGATTGAGGAACATCGCCATCAAAGCGTGCCCTAAGCAATCCGGGACTCGCCGCTCCCGTCCGGTCCCATGACCCTTCGTTGCCCAGCTGCCGGCCGTTCAGGCCAGGATCACCGCCTTGGCCAGCGGAAGGAGGGGGGCCGCCGGACATCCGCTACCGCACGATTCCGACGCCCCACCAGCCCACTGAGCCCTCCCCCGGCCGCCCTGGTTCAGGTGCCCCAAGTTCACGCAGATCAGAGGGCTCGGACCTGATCGGTGGCCTCTCAAGAGGCCAAATGGAGTACACAGCGGGCCAACCAGGGCGCTCAACGGCCAGATAGCGTGCTCAGTCGCAGCACCCCGTCCGGGGTGGCGCGGAAGACCTTTGCATAAACGTGCATCGATACGTATAGTCATGCCATCGAACGATGGAGGGTCCGATGGTGGTACGAGCAGCGGTGGCCGGTGCGAGCGGGTACGCGGGCGGAGAACTCCTGCGCCTGCTCCTCGCGCACCCCGAGGTCGAGATCGGCGCGCTGACCGGCGCGTCCAACGCCGGCCAGCGCCTCGGCGCCCTCCAGCCCCACCTCCTCCCGCTCGCCGACCGCGTGCTGGAGCCGACCACCCCCGAGGTGCTGGCCGGCCAGGGCCGACGGCACGACGTGGTGTTCCTCGCGCTCCCGCACGGCCAGTCCGCCGCGGTCGCCGAGCAGCTCGGCCCGGACGTGCTGGTCGTCGACATGGGCGCCGACTTCCGCCTGCAGGACGCCGCCGACTGGGAGGCGTTCTACGGCTCCCCGCACGCCGGCACCTGGCCGTACGGCCTTCCCGAACTGCCGGGCGCCCGCACCGCGCTGGAGGGGTCCAAGCGCATCGCGGTGCCCGGTTGCTACCCCACCGCCGTCTCGCTCGCGCTCTACCCGGCGTACGCGGCCGGCCTCGCCGAGCCCGAAGCCGTGGTCGTCGCCGCCTCCGGCACCTCCGGCGCCGGCAAGACCCCCAAGCCGCACCTGCTCGGCGCCGAGACCATGGGCAACATGACCCCGTACGGCGTCGGCGGCGGCCACCGCCACACCCCCGAGATGAGCCAGAACCTCTCGGCCGCGGCGGGGGAGAAGGTGTCCGTGTCCTTCACGCCCACCCTCGCTCCCATGCCCCGCGGCATCCTCGCCACCTGCAGCGCCAAGGCGGCCCCCGGCACCACCGCCGACTCGCTGCGGGCCGCGTACGAGAAGGCGTACGCCGACGAGCCCTTCGTCCACCTGCTCCCCGCCGGGCAGTGGCCCGCCACCGCCGCCGTGTACGGCTCCAACGCCGTGCAGGTCCAGGTCGCGTACGACCCGGCCGCCGGCCGGGTCATCGCGATCAGCGCCATCGACAACCTGACCAAGGGCACCGCGGGCGGCGCGGTGCAGAGCATGAACATCGCCCTCGGCTTCGACGAGGCACTGGGACTTTCCACGATTGGAGTGGCGCCGTGACGGTTACGGCTGCACAGGGATTCACCGCGGCGGGCATCGCCGCGGGAATCAAGGAGAACGGCAACCCCGACCTGGCCCTCGTGGTCAACCACGGCCCCCGCCTGGCCGCTGCCGGCGTGTTCACCTCCAACCGCGTCAAGGCCGCCCCGGTGCAGTGGTCCGAGCAGGTGCTGCGCGGCGGCGCCGTCAGCGCCGTCGTCCTCAACTCCGGCGGCGCCAACGCCTGCACCGGCCCCCGGGGCTTCCAGGACACCCACGCCACCGCCGAGAAGGCCGCCGACACCCTCAACGCGGGCGGCATCGCGGGCGGCGAGCACAACGCCGGCGAGATCGCCGTGGCCTCCACCGGCCTGATCGGCGTCCTGCTCCCCATGGACAAGCTGCTGCCCGGCGTCGAGACCGCAGCCGCGGCCCTCGCCGAGGACGGCGGCGAGGCCGCCGCCATCGCCATCAAGACCACCGACACCGTGCACAAGACGGCCGTCTTCGAGGGCGACGGCTGGACCGTCGGCGGCATGGCCAAGGGCGCCGGCATGCTCGCCCCGGGCCTGGCCACCATGCTCGTGGTCCTCACCACCGACGCCGACCTCGACAGTGCCGCCCTCGACACCGCACTGCGCTCGGCCACCCGGCTCACCTTCGACCGGGTCGACTCCGACGGCTGCATGTCCACCAACGACACCGTGCTGCTGCTCGCCTCCGGCGCCTCCGGCGTCACGCCTCCCGCCGCCGACTTCGCCGACGCCGTCCGGACCGTCTGCGACGACCTGGCCCGCCAGCTCATCGGCGACGCCGAGGGCGCCAGCAAGGACATCCGCATCGAGGTCGTCGGCGCCGCCAGCGAGGAGGACGCCGTCGAGGTCGGGCGCTCCATCGCCCGCAACAACCTCCTCAAGTGCGCCATCCACGGCGAGGACCCCAACTGGGGCCGGGTGCTCTCCGCCATCGGCACCACCAAGGCCGCCTTCGACCCCGACCGGCTGCACGTGGCCATCAACGGCGTCTGGGTCTGCAAGAACGGCTCGGTGGGGGAGGACCGCGACCTGGTCAGCATGAAGGACCGGGAGGTCCGCATCACCGCCGACCTCTCCGCCGGCTCCGAGTCCGCCGTGATCTGGGCCAACGACCTGACCGCCGAGTACGTCCACGAGAACAGCGCCTACTCCTCATGACCGGTACCGCGCGGAAGCACACCGCCCTCCCCAAGGCCCAGATCCTCATCGAGGCCCTGCCCTGGCTCACCCGCCACCACGGCAAGACCGTCGTGATCAAGTTCGGCGGCAACGCCATGGTCAACGAGGAGCTGAAGGCCGCCTTCGCCCAGGACGTCGTCTTCCTGCGGCACGCCGGCATCAAGCCCGTCGTGGTCCACGGCGGCGGCCCGCAGATCAGCGCCCAGCTCGACAAGCACGGCCTGGTCAGCGAGTTCAAGGCCGGGCTGCGCGTCACGACGCCCGAGGCCATGGACGTCGTCCGCATGGTCCTGGCCGGTCAGGTCCAGCGCGAGCTGGTCGGGCTGCTCAACCAGCACGGGCCGCTGGCCGTCGGTCTGACCGGCGAGGACGCCCACACCATCTCCGCCGTGCAGCACAAGCCGGAGATCGACGGCGAGCTCGTCGACATCGGCCGGGTCGGCGAGATCACCGCCATCGACACCGGGGCCATCGCGGCGCTGCTGGAGGACGGCCGCATCCCGGTCGTCTCCTCCATCGCGCGCAGCGCCGACGACGGCCACATCTACAACGTCAACGCCGACACCGCGGCAGCGGCCCTCGCGGCCGCCCTCGGCGCCGAGACGCTGATGGTCCTCACCGATGTCGAGGGCCTGTACGCGGACTGGCCCAACAGCGACGAGGTCATCAGCCGGCTCACGGTCAGCGAGCTGGAGAAGCTGCTGCCCGAGCTGTCCAGCGGCATGGTGCCCAAGATGGAGGGCTGCCTGCACGCCGTGCGCAACGGCGTCCGCACCGCCCGCGTCATCGACGGGCGGGTCCAGCACTCGATCCTGCTGGAGATCTTCACGGACGAAGGAATCGGCACGATGGTCGTGCCCGACGAGCAGGGAGGGGACCGGACATGAGCGGCGGTACGACGTCCAACCAGGAGCTCGCCCAGCGCTGGCGGGACACCCTGACCGACAACTACGGCACCCCCGCCGTCGCCCTGGTCCGCGGCGAGGGCGCGCAGGTCTGGGACGCCGACGGCAACGCGTACACCGACTTCGTCGGCGGCATCGCGGTCAACGCCCTCGGCCACGCGCACCCCGCGATCGTCCGGGCCGTGTCCGACCAGGTCGCCACCCTCGGCCACGTGTCCAACCTCTACGCCTCCGAGCCGGTCCTCGCCCTCGGCGAGCGGCTGCTGCAGCACTTCGGCCGGCCCGGCCGGGTGTTCTTCTGCAACTCCGGTGCCGAGGCGGTCGAGGCGGCGTTCAAGATCGGCCGGCTCACCGGCCGCACCCACATGGTCGCCACGAACGGCGGTTTCCACGGCCGGACCATGGGCGCCCTCGCGCTCACCGGCCAGCCCGGCAAGCAGACCCCCTTCCTGCCGCTGCCCGGCGACGTCACGCACGTGCCGTACGGCGACGTGGAGGCGCTGCGCGCGGCCGTCACCGAGGAGACGGCCTTCGTCATCCTCGAACCCGTCCAGGGCGAGTTCGGCGTCGTCGTCCCGCCCCCGGGCTACCTCAAGGCCGCCCGCGAGATCACCCGGGCCACCGGCACCCTCCTCGTCCTCGACGAGGTCCAGACCGGCGTCGGCCGGTGCGGCCAGTGGTTCGCGCACCAGGCGGACGAGGGCGTCGACCCCGACCTCGTCACCCTCGCCAAGGGCCTGGGCGGCGGCCTGCCCATCGGGGCCGTGGCCGCCTTCGGCCCCGCCGCCGACCTGCTCAAGCCCGGCCAGCACGGCACCACCTTCGGCGGCAACCCCGTCGCCTGCGCCGCGGGCCTCGCCGTGCTCGACACCATCGCGGCCGAGGGGCTGCTCGACCAGGTCAAGGAGCGCGGCGAGCGGCTGCGTTCCGGAATCGAAGCCTCCGGCCACCCGCTGGTCTCCCACGTCCGCGGTGCGGGCCTGCTGCTGGGTATCGTGCTGACCGAGCCCCTCGCCGCCCAGGTGCAGCGCGCGGCTCAGGACGCCGGCTTCCTCGTGAACGCCCCCGCCCCCGACGTCGTACGCCTCATGCCCGCGTACGTGGTCTCGGAGGACGAGGTGGACGCTTTCGTGCGGGCCCTGCCCGGCATCCTCGACAACGCAGGCAACGCAGGCGGCGGACGGACCGGAGAATGAGACGACGATGAGCCAGGCGCAGGACAACGAGCAGTACGGGTCCTCCCGCGCGGACTCCGGAGGCGGCCCCGCCGTCCCGCAGACCCGCACCGCCCGCCACCGCCGGATCGTGGACATCCTCAACCGGCAGCCGGTCCGCTCCCAGAGCCAGCTGGCCAAGCTGCTCGCCGACGACGGGCTGAGCGTCACCCAGGCGACGCTCTCGCGCGACCTCGACGAGCTGGGCGCGGTGAAGATCCGCAACACCGGTGGCGAGCTCATCTACGCGGTCCCCAGCGAGGGCGGCTTCCGCACCCCGCAGGCACCGCTGGGCGAGTCGGCCAAGGAGGAGCGCATGCGGCGCCTCTCCGGTGAACTGCTGATCTCCGCGGAGGCCTCCGCCAACCTCGTGGTCCTGCGCACCCCCCCGGGGGCGGCCCAGTTCCTGGCCTCGGCCATCGACCAGGCCGAACTGCACGCCGTGCTCGGCACCATCGCGGGCGACGACACGCTCATGCTCATCAGCCGCGACCCGGCGGGCGGCCAGGCCCTGGCCGACCACCTCCTGAAACTGGCCCAGAAGGAGGGCTGACCCCTCCCGTGCGAAGGGCCCCGGCGGACGCCCGCCGGGGCCCTTCGCGCATCCGGTGCGGCGAAGCGTGCGGCCTGGCTAGTAGGCGGTCACGTCCAGGGCCCCGGAGCGGGTGCCGATCGCGATGTGCGGGTGGCGGTGCGGGTCGGCCCAGGTCAGGATCCGGCGCATGTCCCGCTCCGGGACGGACACGCACCCGGCCGTGGCGCCGCGCCCGTTGACGTGCAGGAAGATGCCGGCCCCCCGGCCGCGCACCGGCCGGTCGTAGTTGAACCCGATGACCAGCGCGTACGCGTACTGGGCGGCGTACGAGACCAGGTGCTCGGCCTCCCCGGGCGCGCAGTCCGCGGGCAGCGGCTCGACCCAGCGGTTGTAGCGGGTGGAGGCGTTGTCCTGGCACCACCACGACTGCGGCGTCACGCGCCGGTACCGGAACGCGGTCCCGGCCGGCGCCATCTGGATCCCGAAGGCGTACGGCAGCGCGTACAGCCCGGCCGGGGTCGTGCTGGTGCCCTGCACGCGGGTGGTCCCCTCCGCCAGCCCGTGCGCGCCGAACCGGGCCGGGGCGCTGCCGGCCTCGAACCACCGGCCCGCGCGCCGGTCCCACCAGGTCACGGTGCCCGTGGTGGAGCCGGGCGCGGGCGCGACGGCGGTGATCAGCTGCGTGCCGCCGCCGGTGTCGGCCATCCGGGCGGGCAGGGGCAGTGCCGCCGGCCGGGTGTCGGTCGGCCCGACGGGGCCGGGCGGTGCGGCGTGTGCGACGGGGCCGAGGAGCAGGGCTGTTCCGGCGGCCAGGGCGGCGGCGATGCGCACGGGCGGACCTCTCGGTGCGGGAGGGAAACGGACGGCGCATCAGACGGTACGCGGCGGCGACCCTACCGGACGCGCCGGGCGCGCGGCCGGGTCGTGCGGTACCCGCCTCAGGCCGTACGCGGCGGCAGCGGGAGCGGCAGCGCGGGGCAGGCCGTCGAGGCTGGTGCCGATGTGCTCCTTCTTCTCGCAGTACGCGGCGAACTCCTCGTCCGTCTTGCGCCCGAAGTACTCGGCGTGCAGCGTGCGTTCCTCGCGGTAGTCCATGAACGGCACGGCGTAGCCGCAGGTGTCGGAGATCCGGTTGGCGTGCACCAGGACGACCGCGCGGGCGGAGGGGCCGTCCACGGCCTCGAACAGCCCGATCAGTTCCGGCCAGCGGGGGTCGTCGCGGAACACGGCCTCGCCCTGGCCGTGCACGCGCACGATGTTGGGGGGGCCGTCGAAGGCGCACCACATGAGGGTGATGCGGCCGTTCTCGCGCACGTGCGCGATGGTCTCGGCGCCGCTGCCGCCGAAGTCCAGGTACGCGAGCGTCTGCTCGTCGATCACCACCAAGGTGCCGGCCCGGCCCTTGGGCGAGAGGTTGATGTGGCCGTCCCCGGCCAGTGGCGCCGTGGCGGTGAAGAACACCGGCTGCGCCTCGATGAAGGTCCGCAGCCGTCCGTCTATTCGTTCGTACGTTTTCCCCATGGGGTGAGTATCCGCCACCACGGCAGGTGGTGTCGGCCCGATTCCGGCAGGGGGGCACGGACCGGCGTCGGGGCCGCGGCCGGAGAGGTGGCCTCCGCACCCTCGGCGCGCAACTCCCGCCGCCCGTCGGCCGGTCCGGTGCCCGCCCAGGGGTCGCCGCCGTACCGGGCGGACAGCAGACGGGCCGCGGCCCGGCGGCGGTGCTCCGGCCCGGCGGGGTCGAGGCGCTGCCTGAGCCGCTGGTCCGGGAGGCGGTCGTCGAAGGGCAGCAGCGCCCGGGTCGCCTCACGGACGACCGAAGGTGACGGGTCGTCGACCAGGGGCAGCATCGACTCCGGGCGCGCCCGCCCCAGCAGCCGCAGCCCGGTCACCGCGTCCGCCCGTACCAGTCCGTCGGGGTGGGCCAGCAGTGCCGTCAGGACGGCCGCGTCCGCGTCGCGGGCCCGGGTGCCGGGCGTCCGGCACTCGCCCAGCCCGACCGGCGCCCGGCGCGGCACCGCCGCCGGACCCGTGCACAGGTCCCGGTAGAGCGGTCGCGGGTCGGTGCCGTACTGGCGCAGCACCCAACGGGCGCATGCCCGGACGAGGGGCGAGCGGTCGAGGAGGTACGGCGGCGCGAGATCCGGCCGCCCGGCCCGGTGCAGCGCCGTGACCCCGGCCGCCCTCACTTCGGCGGGCCGGGCCGCGAGCAGCGGTGCGATCGCGTCGGGGACGCCGGCCGGGTCCGGGTCCCGTTCGCGGCTCCTGCCGGCGGCCTCGGGGAGCGCCGCGAGGGCGGCGTCCGCGTACAGCCGCTGGACGACCACGTCCCGGTCCGCGGCCGCCAGGGCCGCGAGCTCCGCCGCCGGAAGGTGGCCCTGCGCCACGGTCAGGCGGGCTCCGAGGCGGCGGGTGGGCAGATCGGCGCCGACCCGCAGCCGGCGGGCCGGATCGCGGCCGGGCAGCGTTCCGAGCGCCGTCACGATCAGCTCCTGGGCCCAGCCGCCGCGCTCGCGCAGGCCTCCCCGCAGCGCAACCGGCACCAGGGCCAGGACCTCCGCCGGGGGAAGCTGTGCCAGCAGCCGGGGGAGCAGGGCGCGGGCCCGCTCCCGTACCGGCCGCGCCCAGTCGGCGCACCGGATCACCACCAGCGGCAGCAGCTCCGCGTGGTCCGCCGCGATCCGGTCGAGGGCGGCCTCGCGGACACGGCCGTCCGGGTGGCACAGGGCGAGGGCGAGCTCGGAGCCGCGCAGCGGGCGGCCGCCGCGGCCGTCGGCCGCGGACGGCCCCGGCGCGGGGGCGGGCAGCCGCTCGGGCCGGCCCCACCGGCGTACGCCGAAGTCGAGCGCGAACCAGCGGCCGGCCGCGGTCTGCTCGTCGACGTGCCGGAGGCCCAGGGCCCGGGCGACGTCCGCCCCCTCGGCGATCCGGCGGGCCATCAGCACGCCGGCGGCCGTGTCCGTACCCGTCCCGGCGTCCTCGCCCGTACCGGCGTCGGCGCCCGCGTCGGTGTCCATGTCGCCCCTTTCGCCGTGTGCTCGGCCGCTCGGGAGCAGCGTAGACGGCGGGCCGGGGCTCTGCCTCCGAGTATTCGCCCAGGTCAGAGCTGTGCCGCCAGGGCTCGTTGACGAAACATACGGAGTCATGCATAGTTATGCCTGTCGTTGATTGCACCGTAAGGAGAAACCCGTGACCGAGCGCGTCGTACTCGCCTACTCGGGCGGCCTGGACACCTCCGTCGCCATCGGCTGGATCGCCGAGGAGACGGGCGCCGAGGTCATCGCCGTTGCCGTGGACGTCGGCCAGGGCGGCGAGGACCTGGACGTCATCCGCAAGCGCGCGCTCGCCTGCGGTGCCGTCGAGGCCGAGGTCGCGGACGCCAAGGACGAGTTCGCCGAGGAGTACTGCCTCCCGGCGATCAAGGCCAACGCCCTCTACATGGACCGCTACCCGCTGGTCTCCGCGCTGTCGCGCCCCACGATCGTCAAGCACCTGGTCGCCGCCGCGAAGAAGCACGACGCGTCGATCGTGGCCCACGGCTGCACCGGCAAGGGCAACGACCAGGTCCGCTTCGAGGCCGGCATCCAGGCCCTCGGCCCGGACCTGAAGTGCATCGCCCCGGTCCGCGACTACGCCATGACCCGGGACAAGGCCATCGCGTTCGCCGAGCGGGCCGAGCTGCCGATCGCGACGACGAAGAAGTCCCCGTACTCCATCGACCAGAACGTCTTCGGCCGCGCGATCGAGACCGGCTTCCTCGAGGACATCTGGAACGCCCCGATCGAGGACATCTACGAGTACACCCAGAACCCGGCCGTGGTCCGCGAGGCGGACGAGGTCGTCATCTCCTTCAAGGAGGGCGTCCCGGTCGCCGTCGACGGCAAGCCCGTCACCGTCCTGCAGGCCATCCAGCAGCTCAACGAGCGGGCCGGCGCCCAGGGCATCGGCCGGATCGACATGGTCGAGGACCGGCTGGTCGGCATCAAGTCCCGCGAGGTGTACGAGGCCCCGGGCGCGATCGCGCTGATCACCGCGCACCAGGAGCTGGAGAGCGTCACCGTCGAGCGCGAGCTGGCCCGCTACAAGCGGCAGGTCGAGCAGCGCTGGGGCGAGCTGGTCTACGACGGCCTGTGGTTCTCGCCGCTCAAGCGCGCCCTGGACGGTTTCATCAACGAGGCCAACCAGCACGTCACCGGCGACATCCGGATGACCCTGCACGGCGGCCGCGCCGTCGTCACCGGCCGGAAGTCGGACCAGTCGCTGTACGACTTCAACCTCGCCACCTACGACACCGGCGACACCTTCGACCAGTCGAAGGCCCAGGGCTTCATCGAGATCTTCGGCCTGTCGTCGAAGATCGCGGCCAAGCGCGACCTCGCCTGATCCCAGGCAGCAGGACCGTACGCCGCGCCACCCACCGGTCCCCCCGGGCGCCCGTGAGCGCATCGCCGGGTCGGCCGCGGCGCGGCGTACGGTGAAAACGACCGCCTCCCCGCTCCTCCGCGGCGGGGAGGCGGCCGTACATCCCGCCGATGCATCCGGGCACCGGCAGCACCCCCTCTTGCACACGCGAGGAGCAGAGCAGTGAGCAGCAACAACGGTGACGTCCGGCTCTGGGGCGGCCGGTTCGCCGACGGGCCCGCCGAGGCCCTGGCGAAGCTGTCCGCCTCGGTCCACTTCGACTGGCGGCTGGCCCCGTACGACATCGCCGGCTCCCGTGCCCACGCCCGCGTGCTGCACAAGGCCGGGCTGCTCACCGCCGACGAGCTCGAGCGCATGATCGCGGGTCTGGACCGGCTGGAGGCGGACGTCGCCGACGGCTCGTTCACCGGCACCATCGCCGACGAGGACGTGCACACCGCGCTGGAGCGGGGCCTGCTGGAGCGGCTCGGCCCCGACCTCGGCGGCAAGCTGCGGGCCGGCCGCTCCCGCAACGACCAGGTCGCCACGCTCTTCCGCATGTACCTGCGCGACCACGCCCGGATCATCGGCGGTCTGATCGCCGAGCTCCAGGACGCGCTGGTGGGCCTGGCCGAGGCGCACGCGGACGTGGCCATGCCAGGCCGTACCCACCTCCAGCACGCCCAGCCGGTGCTCTTCGCCCACCACGTCCTCGCGCACGTCCAGTCGCTGTCCCGGGACGCGGAGCGGCTGCGGCAGTGGGACACCCGGACGGCCGTCTCGCCGTACGGCTCGGGCGCGCTGGCCGGCTCCTCCCTCGGACTCGACCCGGAGGCGGTCGCGGCCGACCTCGGCTTCGAGCGGGGCTCCGCGGGCAACTCCATCGACGGGACGGCCTCGCGGGACTTCGTCGCCGAGTTCGCCTTCATCACCGCGATGATCGGGATCAACCTGTCCCGGATCGCGGAGGAGGTCATCATCTGGAACACGAAGGAGTTCTCCTTCGTGACCCTGCACGACGCCTTCTCCACCGGCTCCTCGATCATGCCGCAGAAGAAGAACCCGGACATCGCGGAGCTGGCGCGCGGCAAGTCGGGCCGCCTCATCGGCAACCTGACCGGCCTGCTGGCCACGCTCAAGGCCCTGCCGCTGGCCTACAACCGGGACCTCCAGGAGGACAAGGAGCCGGTCTTCGACTCCTGCGACACGCTGGAGGTCCTGCTCCCCGCCTTCACCGGCATGATGGCCACCCTGACGGTGAACCGGGAGCGGATGGAGGAGCTCGCCCCGGCCGGCTTCTCGCTCGCGACGGACATCGCGGAGTGGCTGGTCAAGCAGGGCGTGCCGTTCCGGGTCGCCCACGAGGTCGCGGGCGAGTGCGTCAAGGTCTGCGAAGCGGAGGGCATCGAGCTGGACGGCCTCACCGACGAGCAGTTCGCCAAGATCTCCGAGCACCTCACGCCCGAGGTCCGTACGGTCCTCGACGTCCCCGGCGCCCTGGCCTCCCGCAACGGCCGCGGCGGCACGGCCCCGTCGGCCGTCGCCGTCCAGCTGACCGAGCTGAAGGCGGACCTGGTCATCCAGCACGCCTGGGCCACCGCCAAGCAGAAGTAGCCCCGATCGTCGCCGGAGGGCGGTGGGTGCCGTCCGGCACCCACCGCCCTCACGCGTTGCGCCGCCGGGCCACGGCGGTCGCCACCGGGGCCCGGCGTTCGCCGGCGCGGCCCGGCGGTCGTCGGCGCGGCCCGGTCGACGCCGGCCGGCTCAGCCGATGCCGGCCCGGGCTCCGGCGAGGGCCTCCCGGAACAGCGCGCCCGTCTTGGCGTCGCTGAACTCCCCGGCGAGCGAGTCGAGGGCCTCCAGGACCGGGAGCGCCCGGACCGGTGCGACGTCGGCGAACGGCTGCCACGGATCGGGGAGCGGGCCGAGGACGAGCCACGGATCGGGGAGCGGGCCCGCGGATTCGCGCTCCAGGTGCGGCTTCGGCCACCGGATGTGGATCGGCCTCGGGGGCGGACACAGGTCCTCGATGTCCGAGAACGTGTCCAGCAGGGGCTCCATGCGGGCGAAGACCTCCTTCGGCTTCAGCTCGTGGGCCCTGCCGTCCAGGCTGGCCGCGGCCCGGGTCAGATCGCTGTACACGATGCGCGCCTTGGCCTCGGGCAGGGCCCGGACCAGGTAGCGCTGGGCCTGGGTGATCAGGAACCGGTCCCAGTCGTGGGAGTTCTTGATCCTCTTGATGACGAACGGGGGAAGGTCTCGCACGTCGTCCTCGGTGCGCATGGGGCAACCTCTCCCACCGGCCCGTCGGCGTGACGTCCGGCGTCCGGCCGACGGTCGGTGAAGGCTCGTGGGGCCTCCAGACTCGCAGCGGCACGCCCACGGCGACCGCCGGGACGGCCCGGACGGGTGACGGGCCCCTCAGGCGTCAACCCGTGGCAGGAGCTGCCGCGCTCTAAAATGAGACATGGATGTCTCAGATGGGGTATCGTTGTCTCATGGCCATGGATCGAGACCACGTACTGCGCGCCGCCGCCGCCCTGCTCTCCCGCAAGTCGACCGCGACGATGGACGAGGTCGCCAAGGCCGCCGGCATCGGCCGCGCCACGCTCCACCGGCACTTCGCCGGCCGCGACGCGCTCGTACGGGCCCTCGAGGACCTCGGCATCCGCGCGTTCGAGGGCGCCTTCGACCGGGCCGCGCTGGAGGAGGGCTCCGTCGTCGAGGCGCTCAGGCGCCTGGTCGCCGAGTCCGAGCCCGACGCCCAGCTGCTCGCCTTCCTCGTCACCGAGAACCAGCTCTTCGAGGGCGACCAGGTCAACGAGGGCTGGGCCCGGCTCGACGCCCGCGTCTCCGCGCTCTTCCGGCGCGGCCAGGAGCGGGGCGAGATCCGCATCGACCTCAGCCCCGCCTGGCTCACCGAGGCCCTCTACGGCCTCATCGCCACCTGCGCCTGGGCCGTGATGGACGGCCGGGTCGCCGCCAAGGACTTCCAACACATGATCATCGAGCTGTTGCTCGGTGGCGCACGACGGAGTGAGAAATGACCAGTACCGAACAGCTGCGGGCAGGGAAGGGAACACGGACCACCACCGCCACGCCGCCGGCCGCCGCCGGCTCGCGCGGCCGCTGGCTCGCGCTGTCCGTCCTGGTGCTGGCCGTGCTGCTGGTCGCGGTCGACGCCACCGTCCTGGGCCTGGCCACGCCGTTCCTGAGCGAGGACCTCCAGCCCTCCGGCGCCCAGCTGCTCTGGATCGGCGACGTGTACTCGTTCGTGATCGCCGGCCTGCTCGTCTCCATGGGCAGCCTCGGCGACCGCATCGGCCGCAAGCGGCTGCTGCTCACCGGCGCCGTCGCCTTCGGTGCCGTCTCCGTCCTGAACGCGTACGCCACCAGCCCCGAGATGATGATCGTCGCCCGCGCCCTGCTCGGCGTCGCCGGCGCGACCCTCATGCCCTCCACCCTGGCCCTGATCCGGAACATCTTCCAGGACCCCAAGGAGCGCAGCCTCGCCATCGGCATCTGGGGCGCCGCCGCCTCCGCCGGTGCCGCGGTCGGCCCGGTCGTCGGCGGGTTCCTGCTGAACCACTTCTGGTGGGGCTCGGTCTTCCTCATCAACCTGCCCGTGATGGCGCTCCTCGTCCTCGTCGGCGTCAAGTTGCTGCCCGAGTCGAAGAACCCGGTGGCCGGCCCCTGGGACCTGCCCAGCGTGGGCCTGTCCCTGGTCGGCGTCATCGGCCTCGTGTACGCCGTCAAGGAGACGGCCGCCTACGGGCCGACCGCCCAGGCCGGTGTGGCCGCACTGCTCGGCGCCGGCGCCCTGTGGCTGTTCGTCCGCCGCCAGCTCACGCTCCCCGCGCCGCTGCTCGACATGCGGCTGTTCCGCCACCGCGGCTTCTCCGGCGCGGTGCTGGCGGACCTGCTGACCGTGTTCGGCCTGTCCGGACTGGTCTTCTTCCTCTCCCAGTTCCTCCAGCTCGTCCAGGGCCGCGACCCGCTCGAGGCCGGCCTGGCCGAGCTGCCCGCCGCCCTCGGCGCGGTGGCCACCGGCCTCCTGGCCGGCCGGGCCGCCCGCCGGTTCTCGGTCCGGTCCGTCGTCACCGGTGGCCTGGCCGCCATCGGCCTGGCGCTGGGCGCGCTCGCCCTGATCGACCAGGACAGCGGCTATCCGGTCCTGGGTGCGGCCCTGCTGGTGGTCGGCGTCGGCGCCGGCTTCTCCTTCACGGTCACCGCCGACGTGATCCTCTCCAGCGTGCCGAAGGAGCAGGCCGGCTCGGCCTCCGCCGTCTCCGAGACCGCGTACGAGCTCGGCGCCGCACTCGGCATCGCCCTGCTCGGCTCCATCGTGACCGGCGTCTACCGGGGCTTCCCGGTGCCGGAGGGCGTACCGGCCCCGGTGGCCGAGGCGGCCCACGAGTCCCTCGGCGGGGCCGTCGAGGCGGCCGGGACGCTGCCCGGCGGGGCGGGGGAGCAGCTCGCCGCCGCCGCGCAGGGCGCCTTCGTGGACGGCCTGCACATGGCGTCGCTGGTGGGCGCCGCGGTCCTGCTGGCCACGGCGGTCGCCGCCTGGTTCCTGCTGCGCGGCCAGCAGCTCGCCGACCACGTCGAGCACTGAACCGAGGACCCGCTCGGCCGCTGACGCACCGCCAGCGGCCACTGCTCCGCCGGGAGTTGACAGTATGATCGCACGAGCGGCAGCATCCGCCCGATGGAGATCACCGACCTGACCCCGGCGGAGCGCCGCATCTGGCAGGCGTTCCCGTACGACGAGGGCGTGGACTTCCGCGGAGACCCCGACGAGGACGCCGCCGACGGCGCCGCGTGGGGCCCCGACCGCACCGTACGGGCCGAGGTCCTGCGCGCCCTGCTCCTGACCGCCCCCACCCGCGAGGGCGCCGCCGCCGGCCTCACCCTCCACGGCGCCCGGATCACCGGCACCCTGCGCCTGAAGTACGCCGCGATCGACCACCCGGTACGCCTGCGGACCTGCCACTTCGAGGAGGAGCCGGACCTCTACGGGGCCCGGATGCGGGTCCTGGCCCTCACCGACTCCGTCCTGCCCGGCCTGGAGGCCTCCAACCTGGACCTCGAGGTCTACCTCCGGCTCTCCTGCGCCCGCATCACGGGCCAGGTACGGCTCTCCGGGGCGCGCATCGGGGGCGGGGTGTTCCTCAACGACGCCGTGATCGGCACCCCCGGAGCGCCCGTCCGGCACGACGAGTCCCAGCCCACCAGCCTGCTGCTCAACCACACCACCGTCGGCACGGACATCCGCGCCAAGCGGCTCACGGTGCACGGCCGGTTCCTGCTCAACGGCACCACCGTGGCCGGCCGCGTGCTCCTCGATTCGGGGTCGTTCAGCAACCCGGGGGGCAGCGCCATCCACGCCGAGACCCTCTCCGTCGGCACCGACCTGTCCGCCAAGGACATCCGGGCCGTCGGCCGGGTCGACCTCAAGGGCGCCCGCATCCCCGGCCAGCTCGACCTGCACCGCGTCACCCTCTCCAACCCGGGCGGCCTGGCGCTGCGGGTCACCAGCGCCGACGTCGGGGAGCTGTGGCTGCGCGGTTCCGAGCCCGTCCGCGGCACCGTCAGCCTGCGCCGCTCCCAGCTCGACCTGCTCCACGTGCCGACCGAGGTGCTCCCCGACGGGATCCTCCTGGACGGCCTGACCTACCGCACCCTGGCGCCGCACCGCCCCGCCGAGGAGCGGCTGCCGCTGCTCGAACGCGACGAGGCGGGCTACCTGCCGTACGCGTACGAGCAGCTCGCGGCGGCCTACCGCACGGCGGGCGACGAGGCGGGCGCCCGCACCGTCCAGCTCGCCAAGCTCCGCCGCCACCGCCGGACCCTGCCCCGGTACGCCCGGATCTGGGGGATCCTGCAGGACGCGACCGTCGGCTACGGCTTCCGCCCCATGCGGGCGGCCGGATGGCTGGTGGCGCTGCTGCTCGTCGGATCCGTCGCCTTCGCGGTGCACCACCCCGCCCCGCTCAAGGCGGACGAGGCGCCGCAGTTCAACCCGGTCTTCTACACGCTCGACCTGCTGCTGCCGATCATCGGCTTCGGCCAGGAGAGCGCCTTCGCGCCGGCGGGCTGGCAGCAGTGGCTCTCGTACCTGCTGATCGTCACCGGCTGGACGCTGGCCACCACCATCGCCGCGGGCATCACCCGCGCCCTGAGCCGGCAGTAGTCACGAGCGCACGAAAAACGGCCGGACCCGACGGGTTCCGGCCGTTTTCGGAGCCTCGGCTCCTTGGAGCCTCAGGCGCGAGCGCTCACGCGGCTTCCTTCGCCTTGGTCGCGTACATGTCCACGTACTCCTGGCCGGAGAGGCGCATGACCTCGGTCATCACCGAGTCCGTGACGGCCCGCAGCACGTACCGGTCGCGGTCCATGCCCTCGTACCGGGAGAACTCCATCGGCTCGCCGAACCGCACCGTGACCTTGCCCGGCCGGGGCAGGCCCGCGCCGCCGGGCTGGAGCTTGTCGGTGCCGATCATGGCGAAAGGCACCACGGGCGCCCCGGTCATCAGGGTCAGCCGGGCGATGCCGGTACGACCGCGGTAGAGGCGGCCGTCGGGGGAGCGGGTGCCCTCCGGGTAGATGCCGAAGATCCGGCCCTCCTCCAGGATCCGGCGGCCGGTCATGAGGGCGGCCACGCCGCCGTTCGCCCCGTCGCGGTCGACCGGGATCATGCCGACACCCGTGAAGAACCAGGCCATCAGGCGGCCCTTGAGGCCCTTGCCCGTGACGTACTCGTCCTTGCCGATGAAGCACACCTGCCGCTCGCAGACCAGCGGAAGGATCATCGAGTCGATGAAGGTGAGGTGGTTGCCCGCAAGGATGACCGGACCGGTGCCGGGGATGTTCTCGGCCCCCTCGACCTGCGGACGGAACATCATGCGCAGGAACGGTCGAAGTGAAGCCCTGATCAGCGCGAAACGGGACAACGTGAGCCCTCCGGCGTCTTGAGTCGTTCGTGCACCGCGGTGCAGCGCAACGTCGGTGCAGGTGAGGACGATACTCGCGCGTCGGGGTGGAGCGCACATCGGGTTCACGTATCCGATACGCAGTGTTGACGCGTGTTTCCGTCGTGTTCCGGCCGCGATCGCCCCCGCGCAAGGTCGCGCTGCCTACCATCACCGGGCCGAATTCTCGGGCCGGAGGACCCCGGAGACCCCGGGTGGAGGGCCCGCCGAGCCGATCAGCCGAGGAGCACACACATGACACAGGGTGGGACGGCGCGTCGCCGGGTGCTGGGGGCGGCCGTGCTGGCCGCGGGCGGTACGGCCGTGGGCCTGGGGACGGGCCCGGCCGCTGCGGCCCAGGCCCGGGACGCGGGCCCGGCCTCCGGGGCCGTACGAGCGGCCGCCGAGCGGACCGCCGGGGACGGCGGCGGCACCGGCCGCGGCTACCGGAGCCTGCCCGTGCCGACGGTCATCGGCCACCGCGGAGCCAGCGGCTACCGGCCCGAGCACACCCTCGGCTCCTACCAGCTGGCCCTCGACACGGGCGCCCACGTGATCGAGCAGGACCTGGTCCCCACCAAGGACGGGCACCTGGTCTGCCGCCACGAGAACGAGATCGGCGGCACCACCGACGTCGCCGACCACCCCGAGTTCGCCGGCCGCCGCACCACCAAGACCGTCGACGGCGTGACGGTCACCGGCTGGTTCACCGAGGACTTCACGCTCGCCGAGCTCAAGACGCTGCGCGCGAAGGAGCGCATCCCCGCGGTGCGCCAGCGCAACACCCTCTACGACGGCCGCTGGGCCGTGCCCACCTTCGAGGAGGTGCTGCGCTGGGCGCGCCGCGAGGGCCGCCGCCGCGGCCGCGAGGTGTGGCTGCACGTCGAGACCAAGCACCCCACCTACTTCCGCTCCCTCGGGCTGGGCCTGGAGGAGCCGCTCGCGAAGCTGCTGCGCCGCTACGGCCGCGACCGCCGCGACGCCCCGCTGTTCCTCCAGTCCTTCGAGCCCTCCAGCATCCAGCGGCTGGCCCGCCTCGTGGACGCGCCGCGCGTGGTGCTGCTGTCCGCCGCGAACACCCGCCCCTGGGACTTCGAGCAGGCCGGGGACCCACGTACCGTCGCGGACCTGGTCAAGCCCGAGGGGCTGGCCTGGATCGCGGGCTTCGCCCAGGGCATCGGGCCCACCATGGACCTGATCCTGCCGCGCGACGCCGCCGGCCGGCTCGGCACCCCGACGACCCTGGTGGCCGACGGCCACGCGCGCGGGCTGGTCCTGCACCCCTACACCGCGCGCAACGAGAACGCCTTCCTGCCGGCGGACTTCCGCAAGGGCACCGACCCGAACGCCTACGGCGACGCCTTCGCGGCCTTCCGCCGGTACTTCGAGCAGGGCATCGACGGGATCTTCACCGACCAGCCGGACACCGCACTGCTGGCCGCCGCCGACTTCCACGGCCGCTGACCCTCCGCGGCGCCGGCCCGCATACGTCCGTTCGGGTGAGCCGCGGTCCGTGGGGCAACTCCGGGCCGCGGCCGTCGCGTCCCCCGGGCATGGACCTGGTGACCGAACTCGGCCCGCTGCTCTCCGCCGAGGCGGCGGCCGAGGCCCCCGCCGCGGGAATCGACCCCGCCGACCTCGAACAGGCCGTCTGGCTGCGCCTGCTGGAGCGCGACACGGCCGCCGCCCGCCCGCCCGAGGCCGCCCGCTGGCTGCGCCGCGCGGTACGGGCGGAGGCCCGTCGGGCCCGCCGCCGCGCGCTGCGCGAAGTGCCGTACGGGGACCGCCCGGCAGGGGGCGACCGAGGGCCGGAGCCGTCGGCGCTGGCGGGGGAGGAGGAGCGGGTCCTCCGGTCGGCCGTCGCCCGGTTGCCCGGACGGTGTCCGGAGCTGTTGGACGCGTTACTTTCGCCCCGGGACCTCACCTACCGGGAAATCGCAGGTGAGTTGGGTATCTCACAAGGAAGTTTGGGGCCCGTTCGTTCCCGTTGCCTGGGATGTCTGCGCAGAATGCTCGCGGCAGAGGTTGCGGCTCCTGAACGGCGGGGAAAGGAGCGGTAGACCGACGGGCTACCAGGTGAGCGGGAGGCATGCGCACATGGGCATGAGCGTGACCATCTCTGCGGCGAACGCGGAGGACGCCGAGCAGATCTTCAGACTGCAGTACCTGTGCTTCCAGAGCGAGGCCGAGCTCTACGGCAACTACCGCATCGACCCGCTCGTGCAGTCCTTCGACTCCGTCAGGGCCGAACTCACCGCGGACTGCGTGATGGTGGCCCGGCTCGGGGACGAGGTGGTCGGCATGGTGCGCGGCTCCGTGGACGAGAAGGGCACCGCCGCCATCGGCAAGCTCGGCGTCCACCCGCGCCTGCAGGGCCACGGCCTGGGCGCCCGGCTGCTGCACGCGGTCGAGGCCGCGCTGGCCGAGCGCGGGGACGCGGTCCGGTACCGGCTGTTCACCGGGCACAAGAGCGAGGGCAACCTGAGGCTGTACCGGCGCGCCGGGTACGTGGCGGTCGGCGACCGCACCGGCGAGGACGGGGTCCGGCTCATCGTGCTGGAGAAGGAGGCGCCCACGGTGGACTCCTTCGCGGTCAGCGCCTGAGCGGCCGCGGTGCGCGTACGGGCGCCCGTACGACCGTACGCGCGCCCCGGCGGTCCGCTACGCGGGCGCGCGCCGGGCGCGGCGCAGCCAGAGCATCCCGGTCACCGGCAGGAGCACCGGGATGAACAGGTAGCCCATGCCGAAGTCGGACCAGACGGTCGCGTCGGGGAAGGCGTCCGGGCGCGCCAGCGTCCAGGTGCCCACCGCGAGCACCCCGGCCAGCTCGGCGGCGCAGCACACCAGCGCCGCCTTGCGGGCCGCCTCGCCGCCGCGCACCAGCGAGTAGGTGATGAACGCGTAGACCAGCGCCGCCACGGCCGACAGCGAGTACGCCAGCGGCGCCCGGTCGAACTCCGTGGAGATCTGGTAGGCCGAGCGGGACACGGCGCCGACCACCATGACGCCGTACAGCCAGACGAGCAGCAGCCCCGGGCCCTTGACCAGGCGGCGGTCCCGCGCGGACGCGGCGGACGTGGACCCGGTCGCGGTCCCGGACTCGGTCGCGGCCCCCGCCGCGGAGGTCTCAGGCACCGGTGCCTCCCCAGATGTCGGTGAGCCGCACTTCCAGTACGGCCAGGACCACGGCGCCCGCGGCGACGGTCACCGAGCCCCACTTGGTGCGCTCGGTCAGCGAGAGGAATCCGGCGGCCGGGATCGCGCAGAGCGCGCCGATCAGGTACGCCGTGAAGATCACGCCACCCTCGTCGGGCTCGCCGCCCTGCGCCAGCTTGACGATGCCGACCACCAGCTGGGCCAGCGCCAGCACGGTCACCACGGCCATGCCGATGAAGTGCCAGTCCTTGGTCGGCTGGTCCCGGTAGGCGGCGAGTCCGCACCACCCGGCCAGGGCCAGCGCGGCCACGCCGAGGGTGAGGGTGAGGGCATCGAGCATGCAGCGAGGGTATTACGGGTCCGAAGACCCGGTGCGCCGGGCCCCCGCCCCGGGTCCCGGGGCAGGCCGCACCCCGAGCCCTTCTCGCTCGGCGCCCGGCGGCCGGGTGCCGACCCGGCGGACTGCGTGGTCCCGGAGGACGCCCCCGCCGGGCTCGCGGCGGGTCACGCGACCGGCATGCGGACCGTGGCCTTGACCACAACGCACCCCGCCGGGGCGCTGTTCGCGGACGCGGTCGTACCGGACCTTTCGGCGGTGTCCGTCCAGGTCAGGAACGGTGTCCTGGAGGTCGGGACGGAGGGCTGGGCAAGTCCGGTCCTGTCCGGTATGCGGCCGAATTCTGTCCGGTATGCGGACAGAATTGATCGCCTCGGCGGACGGTCTGCTTTACTGGGGCCCATGACCACGACGAGCAGCCGCACCCTTGCGACCGAGGCGATGATGACGCCCGGTGCTCGTTGTATGTGTCGAATGTGCGCCTTCTGAGGGCCCCTTTCCCGCGCCTCGCGCCCCGAAGCGAGACCCCGGCCGAGCCTGTCCGCCCCGCGGAACGCTCCCGCCCCGCGCACGTGTTGACGCCCGGTTCCTCCTGGTTTCGACCCGTATCGCGTCCCCAGATGCAACGCCCCGTGCCCGGCGCCGCACCGCCGCGCACTCGACAGCGACGGAATTCCTGTGATCACCACAAAAGGCCTCACGAAGGTCTACCAGTCCCGTGGCCGCGAGGTCACCGCCCTGGACGGCGTCGACCTGCACGTCCGCGAGGGTGAGATCTACGGCGTCATCGGACAGAGCGGCGCCGGCAAGTCCTCCCTCATACGCTGCGTCAACCTCCTGGAGCGTCCCACCTCCGGCACCGTGACCGTGGACGGCACCGACCTCACCGCGCTCGCCGGCAACGGCCGCCGCGCCGGCAGGGAACTGCGCGAGGCCCGCAGCCGCATCGGCATGGTCTTCCAGCACTTCAACCTGCTGTCCTCGCGCACCGTCGCCGCCAACATCGAGCTCCCCCTGGAGATCCTCGGCGTCGACCGCCGCGAACGCAGCCGCAAGGCACTCGAACTCCTCGACCTCGTCGGCCTCGCCGACAAGGCCGGCGCCTACCCCGCCCAGCTCTCCGGCGGCCAGAAGCAGCGCGTCGGCATCGCCCGCGCCCTGGCCGGCGACCCCAAGGTGCTCCTCTCCGACGAGGCCACCAGCGCCCTGGACCCCGAGACCACCCGCTCGATCCTCCAGCTCCTGCGCGACCTCAACCAGCAGCTCGGCCTGACCATCCTGCTCATCACGCACGAGATGGACGTGGTCAAGAGCATCTGCGACTCCGCCGCACTGATGAAGAAGGGCCGCGTCATCGAGTCCGGCACCCTCTCCGAGCTGCTCGCCACCCCCGGCTCCGAGCTCTCCGCCGAGCTGTTCCCGGTGAGCGGAGCCGCGACCGGCCCGGAGCGCACCGTCGTGGACGTGACCTTCCGCGGCGAGTCCGCCACGCAGCCGGTGATCTCGCAGCTGTCGCGCACGTACAACATCGACATCTCGATCCTCGGCGCCGCGATGGACACCGTCGCCGGACGCCAGGTCGGCCGCATGCGCATCGAGCTGCCGGGCCGCTACGAGGACAACGTCGTACCCGTCGGCTTCCTGCGCGAGCAGGGCCTCCAGGTGGACGTGGTGGACGACAGCCTGGCCGCCGCGGAGGCGGTCGCCGAGGCCGAGCTGATCAAGGACGGTGCCCAGTGACCTGGTCGGAAATGCAGCCCCTGCTGACCCAGGGCACGTACGACACCCTCTACATGGTGCTGTGGTCCACCCTGGCGACGGTGGCCGGCGGACTCCCGCTGGGCCTCCTCCTCGTCCTCACCGACAAGGGCGGACTGCTCCAGAACCGGGTCCTCAACAAGGCCATCGGCGTGGTCGTGAACATCGGCCGCTCGCTGCCCTTCATCATCCTGCTGATCGCCGTGATCCCGTTCACGACCCTCGTGGTCGGCACGTTCATCGGCCCCAGCGCGATGATCGTCCCGCTGGCCATCGGCGCCGTCCCGTTCTTCGCCCGCCTCGTCGAGACCGCCGTCCGCGAGGTGGACCACGGACTGGTCGAAGCCGTCCAGTCCATGGGCGGCGGCGTGCCCACCCTGGTCTGGAAGGTGTTCCTGCCGCAGGCGCTGCCCTCGCTCGTCGCGGCCGTGACCACCACCGTGATCACCCTCATCGGCTACTCCGCCATGGCCGGCGCCGTCGGCGGCGAGGGACTCGGTTCCAAGGCCATCACCTACGGGTTCCAGCGCTTCGAGACCGGCTTCATGGTGGCCACGGTCGTCGTGCTCGTCGTACTCGTCACGGTGATCCAGCTCGTCGGCGACGGCGCGGTACGGCTGCTGGCCCGCCGCGGCCGCACCGCCTGACCCCCAGACCTTCCTCTCCCCACTCAGCCCGCACTCGTTGTGCTCGGGCGCAGTCAGCACCACCCAGAAAGGCACTCTTCGTGCGCAAGAACACCAAGCTCACCGCCGCCGCCCTCGCCACCGCCGGGCTCGCCCTCGGCCTCACCGCGTGCGGCACCTCCTCCGACCCGTCCTCCGCCACGGGCGACGGCGCGAAGGCCGACGGCTCCAAGCCCCTGGTCGTCGCGGCCTCCCCGGTCCCGCACGCCGACATCCTGAAGTTCGTCAAGGACAACCTGGCGGCGAAGGCGGGCCTCAAGCTGGAGGTCAAGGAGTTCACCGACTACGTCCTGCCCAACACCGCCACCCAGCAGGGCCAGGTCGACGCCAACTACTTCCAGCACAAGCCGTACCTCGACGACTTCAACGCCAAGAACAAGACGGACATCGTCCCGGTCGTCAACGTGCACCTGGAGCCCCTCGGCCTCTACTCCAAGAAGGTCAAGGCCCTCACGGACCTCAAGGCCGGCCAGACCGTCGCCGTCCCGAACGACACCACCAACGAGGGCCGCGCCCTCCAGCTGCTGGCCGCCAACGGCCTGATCAAGCTGAAGGACGGCGTCGGCACCAGCGCCAAGCTGTCCGACATCACCGACAAGAAGGGCCTGGAGTTCAAGGAGCTGGAGGCCGCCACGGTCCCGCGCGCCCTGAACGACGTGGACGCCGCCGTCATCAACGGCAACTACGCCCTCGAGGCCGACCTCAAGCCCGCGAAGGACGCCCTGGCCCTGGAGAAGGCCGAGGGCAACCCGTACGCCAACTTCCTGGCCGTGAAGCGCGGCAACGAGAACGACCCGCGGGTCAGGAAGCTCGCCGAGCTGCTGAACTCGCCCGAGGTCAAGAAGTTCATCGCCGACACGTACGACGGCTCGGTCATCCCCGCCTTCGGCAAGCCGGCCGCCTGATCCGGCACGCCCCGGACGAGCCCGCCGGACCCCGGAACCTCAGGTTCCGGCGGGCCTGGTCCGGCGTACCCGCAACCGCCCGGAACCGCACCGGGCCAGGGACGACTCGGCCCCGCACCCTCCTGAGCCAGGGGTGCGGGGCCCAGTCATGCGCACCCGAGGGCCGATGCTGCATGCTGTGCCAGGAAAGCCCTCTCTAACTGGCCGTCAAAGGCCCTGAAAAGGCCCGGAATCCGGTCCCACGGCATGGAGCTGCGCATGACTACCACCTTCCCGGACGTCTCCATCAGCACCGACCGGCTGGTGATGCGACCTTTCGAGGAGGCCGACGTCATGGCGCTCGCCGAGATGATGAACGACGAGCTCGTCACCGCCTGGACCTCCGTCCCGCACCCCTACACCGCCGCCGACGCGCGGGCCTGGGCGGGCCGCCTCGCCCCGGCCGAGCGCACCGAGGGCAGGGGCATCGTCCTCGCGGTCACCGAGTTCCTCACCCAGCGCCTCGTCGGCATCGTCCACCTCCGGAACACCGACTGGCGCACCCGCAGCGCCGAGGTCGGGTACGTCACGGCCCCCTGGGCCAGGGGCGAGGGCTACGCCAGCGAGTCCGTGCTCGCCGTCGCCCAGTGGCTCTTCCGCGACCAGGGCTTCGAACGCCTCGAACTGCGCACCGCCGCGGACAACACCGCCTCCCAGCAGGTGGCCCAGAAGATCGGTTGCATCAGTGAAGGCGTCCTGCGCAACGCGGGCATAGTCCGCACCCAGACCCTCGACGGCGGCTGGGCGGAGGTCCGTACCGATCTCATCGTCTGGAGCCTGCTGCCCGAGGACCTCGACGGCGTCGACGACCAGCTCGCCGACGCGGGCGGCTACACCGCCGGACACACCGACTGGAACTAGCCCCGCTGTCCCGACCCGAACCGACCAGGACGATCGGGCCGGGCCCGCCGAGCCCGCGCCCGCGTACGCCGTGACCAGGTAGTCTCACGGGTACCGCGCGGTACGGACCAAAGGAGACTGACGCACATGGCCGACCGGGTCACGGTGATCGGCTGGGACGGCTCGCCCCTCACCGCGGCCGCGAAGTCCGCGCTGTCCGCCGCCACCCTCGTGGCGGGCTCCGCCCACCACCTGGACCTCGCCGAGATCCCCCCGGCCGCCGAGCGCGTCCGCCTGGGCAGCATCGGCCTGGCCGCCCGTACGATCGCCGGCCACCGCGGCACCGCCGTGGTCCTCGCCGACGGCGACCCCGGCTTCTTCGGCGTCGTACGCACCCTCCGCGCCCCCGAACACGGGCTCGAGGTCGAGGTCGTCCCCGCGGTCTCCTCCGTCGCCGCCGCCTTCGCCCGCGCCGGCATGCCCTGGGACGACGCCCGCGTGGTCGTGGCCCACCCGCGCACCCTGCGCCGGGCCGTCAACGTCTGCCGCGCCCACCCCAAGGTCGCCGTGCTGACCTCCCCGGGAGCGGGCCCCGCCGAACTGGCCCTGCTCCTCGACGGCGTCCACCGCACCTTCGTCATCTGCGAGGAACTCGGCACCGCGCGCGAGCAGGTCACCGTCCTCACCTCCGACAAGGTGGCCGACCACACCTGGCGCGACCCCAACGTCGTCATCGTCATCGGGGGCGGCGGCACCGTCGACGGCGTCGACGGTGGCTGGCTCGCCGGCGCCCACCCCGGTGCCGCCCGCGAGCGCGGCTGGGCCCGCGCGGAGGAGGGCGCCACCGAGGGCGCCGGCGGCCAGCTGCGCGCCGCCCAGCTGGCCCGCCTCGGACCCCGCACCGGCGACCTCGTCTGGGACATCGGCACCGGCACCGGCGCCCTGGCGGTCGACGCCGCGGCCTTCGGCGCCGCCGTCATCGCGATCGACGCGGACCCACGCGCCTGCGAACGCGCGACCCTCGCCGCCCGGGCGCGGGGCGTCCAGCTCCAGGTCGTCCACGGCCGTGCCCCGCACGTCCTCGAATCCCTCCCCGAGCCCGACGTCGTACGCATCGGCGGGGGAGGGGCCGACGTGGTCACCGCCTGCGCCGACCGGCGCCCCGAGCGCATCGTCGCCCACGCGGCCACCCGCGACGAGGCGGAAGCCCTCGGCCGCGCCCTCACCGACAGCGGCTACGACGTGGAGTGCGTCCTGCTGCAGTCCCTCTGCCTCGACCCGCACAGCTGGGACGAACGCGAGCGGTCGGTCGTCTTCCTCCTCTCGGCGCAGCGCGCGGAGAGCCGCTGAGGCACGGCGGCGCGCGCCGGAGCGTTCGCCGGGCGACCCGTCCGGCCGTCCGGCCGTCCGGCATGCGGAACGGGCCCGGCGCGGGGCGCCCCGTGATCCTGACGGCGCGCCACGCGCGGTAGGCTGGCCGACCGTTGTACTGCACTGGACCGTGCGGGTGATTCCCGTCCCAAATGTCCGGACAAGGCGCCCTGCTCGGGCGCCTTTTGTGGTACGGCGAGACCGGAGGACGCGCAACGTGGCGCAGTCCACAGCGGGCCATGGCGGTAAAGGCTGTCATGGCGGCGAACGACCGCGACAATGCTTGTTGTCGGCGGGCGTTCGTGCCGCGCGGCTCACCCGCTCGTTGTTCATACGGGCGCCGGGTGTGCCGCGATCGGGCGCCCCGGGCGACCTGATCGAAGAAGCACAACCGATGGGCGAGGGGTACGCATGACTGACACCGGCCAGGTTCCGGGCGAGGGTCTCCCGGAGAACGCGGGCATGGTGGATCAGCAGGGCGGCATCCCCGCCGCGGAGCCGGGCCTCCCGGTTGCGGGCGCGTACACCTATCTCGACCCGGCCGACAACGGCGCCGACGAGGACGAGGTGCTGCTCATGCCCAGCGGCACCGGCCAGGGCGTCTGGAGCGACCCCCAGATCGTGCCCCAGGCCGCGCCCGCGCCCTTCGCCGAGGACCCCTTCGAGACCGGGTCCTTCCAGACCGGGAGCTACGAGCCGGGCGCCTTCGAGACCGCCGGCTACGACCCGGCCGCCACCCAGGCCCCGGGCGGTGCGGGCCTCCCCGCCCCCGGCGGCTACGAGATGGGCTCGCACGAGGCCGGCGGCCGCGACTCCGGCGCCGTGGACCTCGGCGGCGTCCGCATGACGCCGCCCGCCGGCGTGCCCACCACCCCGCCCCCGGCCCGCCGCCCGCTGCACATGGGCCCGCCGGTCCCCGACGCCACCGGCGGGGTCGTACGCTCCCTCGCCGACCGGGGCCCCGCCGCCCCGGCCGAGCCGGTCCCCGCCGCGCCGCTCGCCGCGCCCGCCGCCCCGGTCGCCGCCACCGCGCCCGCGGCCATGCCGGTACGCCAGCCCGGCCCGCCGACCACCGGCCCCGAGTACTTCGACGTAGCGCGCACCGAGCACCTCGACGCGGGCGTGCTGCCCGGCCCGCAGCTGGGCGAGATCCCGCCGCAGGCGGGCGCCCCCTGGGGTGCGGAGGCGCCGCAGGTCGCCGCTCCGGTGGCGCCGGCCGCCGTCGCCGAGCCCGTGCCCGGCGCGGCACCGGAGGCCGCGGCCGCGCCCGGCGCACCGGTCGGCCCCGGCACCGCCGGTGCGCCGGTCCCGCCCGCGGCCGCCGACCCGGGCCTGCCCGGCGAGGCCGCCGGGCAGCCGGTCGCCGTCCCCGGTGGACCCGCCGAAGCGGTCGTGGCGGCCGCCGTCCCCGCCCCGGCCCCGCAGGCCACCCCCGCCGAAGGTGTGGCCGTCCCCGCCGAGGTCCTCGCTGCCCCCGCGCCGGAACAGGCTGCCGCGGCGGCCCCCGCCGCTCCGGCCGAGCCCGTCGCGGCCGCCGCCGAGCCGGTGGCCGAGGCCGTCGCGCCCGCGCCCGGCCCGGTCCTGGCCGACGTCCTGGTCTCCGGCGGCGCCGCCGTCGCGGCCCAGCCCGCGCCCGCCGCGCCGGAGGCCCCGGTCGCCGAGTCCGTCGTCGCAGCTCCCGTCGTCGCCGAGTCCGCCATCGCCGATCCGGCCGCCGCCGAGGCCGCCGTCGCCGCGGCCACCGGTCCCGCCGAGCCGGTGGTGCCCGAGGCCGCCGTACCCGTGCAGGCCGCCGCCGAGCCGGCGGTCGTCGCGCCCGCGGAGCCCGCCCCGGCGGAGTCGCAGCCCGTCGCCGAGGCCGCCGTCGAGGCGCCCGCCGAGGGTGCCGCCCAGCCGCTCGCGGCCGAGGCAGCGCCCGCGGCCGAGGCCGCGGTCGGGCCGGCGCCCGAGCCCGTGGTCGTGGAGCCCGCCGCCGAGCCGGTCGCGGCCGAGCCGGTCCTCGCGCAGCCGATGGCCGCCGAGCCGGTCGCCGCCGAGGCCGCCGCCGCCGAGCCGGTCGCCGTGCCGGTCCCCCCGGTCGCCGCCGACGCGGTCGCCGCCGAGCCGCAGCCCGTCCCCGTACCGCAGCAGCCCGAGGCCCCGGCCGCCGAGGGTGACCCCGCGCAGGGCCCGGAAGCCGTGCCCGCCGAGGCCCTGACCGTCGTCCCCGAGACCCCGGAGGCGGCACCGGAGCAGCCGGCCGCCGCGTCCGAGGCCGTCGCCGCCACGGACGCCCTCGCCCCGCAGGCGCCCGCGGACCAGGCCGGCCCGGTGGAGCCCGTCGAGCCGACCGCACCCGTCGACGCCGCCGACGGGGCCGCCGGAGCCGACGAGGCCGCCGGAGCCGACGAGGACCGCCCCGCCCCGGCCCCCGGCTACGCCGACGCCGAGCGCGAGGCCGTCCTGCGGGTGATGCGCGAGCGCCGCGACATCCGCAACGGCTTCCGCACCGACCCGATCCCGCACGAGGTGCTGCTGCGCGTCCTGGAGGCCGCCCACACCGCCCCGAGCGTCGGTCACTCCCAGCCCTGGGACTTCGTGGTCATCCGCTCCGCCGACACCCGGCGCACGATGCACGAGCTCGCCACGCGCCAGCGCGAGGCCTACGCCAAGTCGCTCCCCAAGGGCCGGGCCAAGCAGTTCAAGGAACTGAAGATCGAGGCCATCCTCGACACGCCCGTGAACATCGTGGTCACCGCCGACCCGACCCGCGGCGGCCGCCACACCCTGGGCCGCCACACCCAGCCGCAGATGGCGCCGTACTCCTCCGCCCTCGCGGTGGAGAACCTGTGGCTCGCCGCCCGCGCCGAGGGCCTGGGCGTCGGCTGGGTCAGCTTCTTCGACGAGCGCGAGATGGTCCGCGCCCTCGGCCTGCCCGAGCACCTGGAGGTCGTCGCCTACCTGTGCGTCGGGTACGTCGACGAGTTCCCGGACGAGCCCGAGCTGATGCAGGCGGGCTGGTCCAAGCGCCGCCCGCTGTCGTGGGTCGTCCACGAGGAGACGTACGGCCGCCGCGCGCTGCCCGGCGAGGAGCCCCACGACCTGCTCTCCGAGACCGTCTCCAACATCCGCCCGCTCGACGCCAAGGCGCTCGGCGAGGCCTGGGAGCGGCAGAAGCGCATGACCAAGCCGGCCGGTGCGCTCGGCATGCTGGAGATCATCTCCGCGCAGCTGTCCGGGCTGTCCCGGATGTGCCCCCCGCCGATCCCGGAGCCCGCGGCCGTCGCGATCTTCGCGGGCGACCACGGCGTGCACGCCCAGGGCGTCACCCCCTGGCCGCAGGAGGTGACCTCCCAGATGGTCGCCAACTTCCTCGGCGGCGGCGCGGTCTGCAACGCCTTCGCGAACCAGGTGGGCGCCGAGGTCTGCGTCGTCGACGTGGGCGTCGCCGGCGAGCTGCCGGCCACCCCGGGCCTGCTGCCGCGCAAGGTCCGCGCCGGCACCGCCGACATGACCACCGGTCCCGCCATGACCCGCGAGGAGGCGATCGCGGCCATCGAGGTGGGCATCGAGACCGCCCGCGACCTCGTCGCGGCGGGCAACAAGGGCCTCCTCACCGGTGAGATGGGCATCGCGAACACCACCGCCTCCGCCGCACTGATCTCCGTCTTCACGGACACGGACCCGTCCGAGGTCACCGGCCGCGGCACCGGCATCAACGACGAGACCCTGGCCCGCAAGACCGAGGTCGTGCGCCGGGCCATCGAGTTCCACCAGCCGGACCCGGCGGATCCGATCGGCGTCCTGGCGGCCATCGGCGGCCTGGAGCACGCGGCCATGGTGGGCCTCGTCCTCGGCGGCGCGTCCCTGCGTACGCCGGTCATCCTCGACGGCGTCAGCGCCGGCGCGGCCGCCCTGGTGGCCCGCGCCATCGCCCCGGAGTCCCTGGCGGCCTGCATCGCCGGCCACCGCTCCGCCGAACCGGGCCACGTCGCCGCCCTGAACAAGCTCGGGCTGCGCCCGCTGGTCGACCTCGACCTCCGCCTCGGCGAGGGCACCGGCGCCCTCCTGGCGCTCCCGCTGGTCCAGAGCGCCGCCCGCGCCATGCACGAGGTGGCCACGTTCGACTCGGCCGGCGTCACCGAGAAGTAACCCGTACCGATTCCGCCGGCGGGGCTGCGACCGCAGCCCCGCCGGCGGCCACTCCGGCCCCGCCGGCGCCTGGGGGCGGCCGGGGGTCCGGGGCCCCGCCCCGCAGGGCGACGGTCCCGGCACCCGCCGTATCGTGGACCCGGCACGCACACGAAACCGCACGTCACAAAGGACACGCCGCTCCAGCGCAGCAGCGGCACCCAGGCACACCGCCCCTCAGGAGCCGCACCGCCATGGCAGCACAGGAACCCCAGGCCCCCGCGTACCCCGTCGGCCTGCGCCTCACCGGCCGGCGCGTCGTCGTCATCGGCGGCGGCCAGGTCGCCCAGCGCCGCCTGCCGGCCCTCGTCGCGGCCGGTGCCGACGTCGTCCTGATCTCCCCGTCCGCCACCCCCTCGGTGGACGCCATGGCGGAGACCGGTGAGATCCGCTGGGAGCGCCGCCGCTACCAGGAAGGCGACCTCGCCGACGCCTGGTACGCCCTGATCGCCACCCGGGACCGCGAGGCCAACGACCGGGCCTCCGCCGAGGCGGAGCGCGCGCGCGTCTGGTGCGTGCGCAGCGACGACGCCGAGGCCGCCACCGCCTGGACCCCTGCCACCGGCCGCAGCGAGGGCGTCACGGTCGCCGTCCTGACCGGCAACGACCCGCGCCGATCCGCCGCCGTCCGCGACGCCATCGTCGAGGGGCTCCGGGACGGTTCCCTGGCCGCCCCCGAGCACCGTACGAAGGACCTGCGCGGCCCCTCCGTCGCGCTCGTCGGCGGCGGTCCCGGCGACCCCGACCTCATCACCGTGCGCGGCCGCCGCCTGCTGGCCCAGGCCGACGTGGTCATCGCGGACCGCCTCGGCCCCCGCGACCTGCTCGACGAACTCCCCCCGCACGTCGAGGTCATCGACGCGGCGAAGATCCCGTACGGCCGCTTCATGGCCCAGGAGGCCATCAACAACGCCCTGATCGAGCACGCCAAGGCCGGCAAGGCCGTGGTCCGCCTCAAGGGCGGCGACCCGTACGTCTTCGGCCGCGGCATGGAGGAGGCCCAGGCGCTCGCGGAGGCCGGCATCCCCTGTACCGTCGTGCCTGGCATCTCCAGCTCGATCTCCGTGCCCTCGGCCGCCGGGATCCCCGTCACCCACCGCGGTGTGGCGCACGAGTTCACGGTGGTCAGCGGCCACGTCGCGCCCGAGGACCCGCGGTCGCTCGTCGACTGGGCCGCGATGGCCAAGCTCACCGGCACCCTGGTGGTCCTGATGGGCGTGGACAAGATCGGCGCCATCGCCGCCGCGCTCGTCGCGCACGGCAAGGCCGCCGAGACGCCCGTGGCCGTCATCCAGGAGGGCACCACGGCGGCCCAGCGCCGCGTGGACGCCACCCTGGCCACCGTGGGCGAGACCGTACGCGCGCAGGACGTCCGCCCGCCCGCGGTCATCGTCATCGGCGACGTCGTGAACGTGGGCGTCCCGCCGATCCCCACCACCGCCTGACATCCGGAAGGCGGCCGCCCGCGGCGGTCGCCCCACCCACCCGGGACCGGAGCCGAGTAACCGCGGGTAACCCATCTCGTGCCCGCCCGTTGGCACCACACCCAGGACAAGGCAGTATCACCCTGTGGCTGATCTCATCACCGTCGAGGACCCCGACGACCCGCGCCTGCGCGACTACACGGGCCTGACCGACGTCGAACTCCGGCGCAAGCGCGAGCCCGCCGAGGGCCTGTTCATCGCCGAGGGCGAGAAGGTCATCAGACGGGCCAAGGAAGCCGGCTACGAGATGCGCTCGATGCTGCTGTCCGCGAAGTGGGTCGACGTCATGCGCGACGTGATCGACGAGCTCCCGGCCCCCGTCTACGCGGTGAGCCCGGAGCTCGCCGAGCGCGTCACGGGCTACCACGTGCACCGCGGCGCGCTGGCCTCCATGCAGCGCAAGCCGCTGCCCACCGCCGACGAACTGCTGGCGGGCGCCCGCCGCGTCGTGGTGATGGAGTCCGTGAACGACCACACCAACATCGGCGCGATCTTCCGCAGCGCCGCCGCCCTCGGCATGGACGCGGTACTGCTCTCCCCGGACTGCGCTGACCCGCTCTACCGCCGCTCGGTGAAGGTCTCGATGGGCGCGGTCTTCTCGGTGCCGTACGCACGCCTGGACTCCTGGCCGCGCAGCCTGGAGACGGTCCGCGAGCACGGCTTCAAGCTGCTCGCCCTCACCCCGCACGAGAAGGCCTCGGCCATCGACGACGCCGCCCCGCACACCCTGGACCGGGTGGCGCTGATGCTGGGCGCCGAGGGCGACGGCCTGTCCACGCAGGCCCTGCGCGCGGCCGACGAATGGGTGCGCATCCCCATGGCCCACGGCGTCGACTCGCTCAACGTCGGCGCTGCCGCGGCGGTCGCCTTCTACGCGGTGGCCACGGGCCGCCCGGGCGCCTGAGGCCCCGCGCTCCCGTTCGCGACCCGACGCCTGCCGCGGGCTTCCCTCAGAACTTCTGCGCCGCCGCGATGCCCAGCGCCACGATCAGCGTGACCACCACGAACACGATCAGCCGCTGCCGCAGCAGCTTCCGGTCCGGCCCCGCCGGCCGCCGCGTCCCCGCCCCGGTGGCCCGGGCCGCACCCCGACCGTCCGTACGGGGGCCCGTGCGGGGCCTGGCCTGCGGGCCGGTGCGCGGTCCCGACCGCACGGTGTCGCGGGCCTGGCCCGCCACCGCGCCACCGGGGGTGCGCGGCCCCGTTCCGGAGGCCGGGCCCGTGGCCGGACGGGTGCCGGCGCCCTGCTGGGGGCGCGGCGCGGGGGTGCCCGCCGGCCGGCGCTCGGTGCGCTGGTGCGCGTACTGCTCCGCCAGCCGGCCGCTGGGCCGGTCCTGCTGCGTGCGCGGCGCCGGCGGCCGCAGGTCCGGCAGCCCCTGCGCCTCGCGGGCCGCGATCTCCTTGAGCCGCATCGACAGTTGGAGCGTGGTGGGGCGCTCCTCCGGGTCCTTGGCCAGGCAGGCCTGCACGAGCGGGGCGAGCGAGTCCGGCACGCCGTACAGCTGCGGCTCCTCGTGCACGACCCGGTACAGCATCACCTCGGAACTGCCGTGGCCGAAAGGCGAGTCGGCGGTGGCGGCGTACGCCAGGGTGGCGCCGAGCGCGAACACGTCGGTGGCCGGGGTCACGGCCGCGCCGCGCACCTGCTCGGGCGCGAGGAAGCCGGGGGAGCCGACGGCGGTGCCCACATGGGTGAGGGTGGACGCCCCGGTCGCCCAGGCGATGCCGAAGTCGATGATCCGGGGACCCTTGGGGGAGAGCAGGATGTTCGAAGGCTTGAGGTCGCGGTGGACGACCCCGGCCTCGTGCACGGCGACCAGGCCCTCCGACAGCGCGGCGCCGATGGCGGCGATCTGCGCGGCGGAGAGCGGGCCGCCCTCGTTGACCTTGTCGTGGAGCGAGGGCCCGGGCACGTACTGGGTGGCGAACCAGGGGCGCTCGGCGTCCAGGTCGGCGGCCACCAACCGGGCCGTGCAGCCCCCGCGGATGCGGCGGGCCGCCTGCACCTCGCGGGCGAAGCGGGAGCGGAACTCCTGGTCCTCGGCGAGGTCCGGGCGGATCACCTTGAGCGCCACGCGCTGGCCGCGCCGGTCCGAGCCCAGGTAGACCACGCCCATGCCGCCCGCGCCGAGGCGGCGGTGCAGCCTGAAGTTGCCGACGACACGCGGGTCCTCGCGCCGGAGCCGCATCATCGCCATGTCCACCCCGCTGCCCGGTCGTCCTGTTGACGTGGCACAGCTTACGGACGATCCGGCAAGTGTGCTCAGAGGCCGCGCCCTCCCGCCGGGATTCGATCGTCCGTGCGGCGGGGGCCACTTGAGGGTCGGTCAGGAACCGTGCGTCGAACGTCCGTACGAGATCCGTTCGACGGCAAATGCCTTGCGGTGAAGGGGGATTGACCCCCGCGGGACGCGTCGGTCCGCTCCGAGGGGCGCGCGGGCGGACGGACGTCCCCACGGACCGGCGCCCGCCCGGGCGCGGCGGCGGGCCGGACCCGGGGCGGACCGCGGGGCGGCCGGAAGTGATCGAAGTCACGCGGTGACGAGGTGTAAACGGCGTAGCGCCGCACCCCTTCCGGGATGACCCCTAGACGGGCGCCGCCGTCTCCACCCAGGGGAGTACACGGGAGGGCGGGGCGTCATCCTCCTGGAGGCCCGGGAATGGGTACGACGGCATGAGGACCGGGCGGCCGCGCGCTCCTAGGCTTGAGGTCAAGCGGCGGGTGAAGCACTCGTCCCCCGAGGTCACCAGCCCGCCGCTGCCAGATCGACGGGGAGAGGACCGGGGAGCGGACCATGGCGTACACGGCAGGGCGGACCATCCTCCGCACGCGGACGCGCAAGCCCTCCGGTACGCGCCACCCCCTGGTGGCCGCGGCGATGGTCCTCCCCCTCGCCGCCCTCCTGGTCGTCGTCTTCGGCGGCTGGGACGCGGTGGTGACACAGGCGTCGTCCGTGGGCGCGATGCTGGGGCGCTGAGAGGCGCCCCGGGCCCGGGAGAGCGGCCCGGGCCGGGACATCCGCGCCGGTGGCCCCGTGGGGACGGGGGCGCGGCGGACGGCAGTGAGAAAAGGGTGCCGCCCCAGGACCGAGAGGTCGCGGGGCGGCACCCTTTCGCGCGGACGCGTCGGCCCCTCCTCCACGTGGCTGCGCTCCCGGCGCGGCTGCGCACCGGGATGTGGGTTCGAGGACCGGTGGCGCGTACGATCCTGGGGTTGCGGCGCAGGCCGTACGACCGACCGGGGACGACTGGGGGCACCGTGAACGCGCGCTTCGCGGCGGAACTCGCCGCGCTCGTCACCTGCGCGGGCCCGCGCGGCCGCACCGGCGTACCCCGCCAGCACACCCTCCTCGCCGACCGCCCCGACGGCACCGTCGTGCGCAGCGGCAACGTCGTCGTCAAGGCCCACGCGCCCGGCACCGACCAGGCGCAGCTGGCCGTACGCGTCCGCCTGGCCGCCGCCCCGCCCCTGGACGGGATCCTGCTCGCCCCGCTGCCGGTGCTGACCGCCGAGGGCGCGTACACCACGCTCCTGCGCGGTCGCGCGGTGACGGCCTGGCCGCACGGCGCACCGGTGGACCCGGCCGCGCCCGAGGCCGCTCCGTGGGAGGACGCGGCCCGGCTGCTGGCGAGGCTGCACGGCCTGCCGGCCGCCGTGCTGCCCGAGCCGCTGCCACCGATGCGCGGTCCGGCGAAGGTGGCCCGCGCCCTGTCCCGGATGGCGGCCGCCGGGCCGCACCCCGACGCGGCGACCGTGCTGGCGGCGGCGGCCCGACTGCCCGCGTGGGCGCGCGGCGAGGGTCCGGCCCCCGCCTCGGCCACGGTGTGCCACGGCGACCTGCACCTCGGTCAGCTGGTCCGCCACCCCGTCCCCGACGGGCCCTGGCTCCTGATCGACGTGGACGACATGGGGCTGGGGGACCCGGCCTGGGACCTGGCCCGTCCCGCCGCCTGGTACGCGGCCGGCCTCCTCGACCCGGAGGTGTGGGAGCGGTTCCTGGGGGCCTACCGTGCGGCGGGCGGTCCGGCGGCCGGTCCGGCCGGCCGGGACCCGTGGCGGGAACTGGACGTGGCGGCCCGCGCCCTGACGGTGCAGACCGCCGCGCTCGCCATCGCCAAGTCCGTCCAGGAGGAGCGCGGACTGGACGAGGTGGAGCGGATGATGGCCGACAGTTGTTCCCGAATTGCCACACTCCCGCCGGACTTGGAGTCGGTGCTTCCGTCGTAGGGTGAGGCTCACGTCGCCGGGCAGGATTCCGGGGACGACCACGTCCGACGGCGAGGAGTGAAGCCGATCATGCAGTGCCCGAAGTGCCACGCCATGATGCACACGTACAACCGCAACGGTGTCCAGATCGAGCAGTGCAGCGGCTGCCGCGGCATATTCCTGGACTACGGGGAGCTGGAGGCGCTGACCCGCCTGGAGTCGCAGTACGGCCAGCACGTCCCGCCGCCGCCGGCGCCGCCCGCCTACCCGGCCGGCCAGGCGCCCGCCTGGGGTGCCCCGCAGCACCACGGCGGCCACGGTCACCACGGGCACCACGGCCACCACAAGAGCGGCTTCGGCCGACTGCTGTTCTCCTCCTGAGGCACCGGCCCGCGCGGCCGCCCTTCGACGACGTGACGCGCCTGGCGCAGCCCTCCGGCCGCCGGGCGCGTTCCCGTTCCGCCACCCACCCACCGACCGCTGCTCCCCGTCGGGCAGGCGCACGGCCCCGGGCAACGCAGAAGCCCCGGCCGATCGGGTCGGCCGGGGCTTCCGGGTGGTGCGCGATACTGGGATTGAACCAGTGACCTCTTCCGTGTCAGGGAAGCGCTCTCCCGCTGAGCTAATCGCGCGGGGACCTTCTTCGCGTGATGCGAAGCCGCAGGTCGGGCGGTGTTGCGTGCGCGATACTGGGATTGAACCAGTGACCTCTTCCGTGTCAGGGAAGCGCTCTCCCGCTGAGCTAATCGCGCGGGTGATCCGTGAGGATCCAGTGGACGATACTGGGATTGAACCAGTGACCTCTTCCGTGTCAGGGAAGCGCTCTCCCGCTGAGCTAATCGTCCTTGGAGGTGGAGACGGGATTTGAACCCGTGTAGACGGCTTTGCAGGCCGTTGCCTCGCCTCTCGGCCACTCCACCAGGAGTCTGCAGGGGGTCGGGAAGATCCCCCACATTCGAGCGGACGACGAGATTCGAACTCGCGACCCTCACCTTGGCAAGGTGATGCTCTACCAACTGAGCCACGTCCGCAGGTCGCCGGTGTTGCTTCCGGGGTTTTTTCCCTTCGCTCCCCGGCGACGTGTTGAACTCTAGCGGATTCCCGGGCCAGCTCAAAAACGCGTTTGCGCAGCGTGCTGCGGTGGGTTCACCGGCCGCCACCGCACCGTCCACCGGGCGCCACCCGCCGGCGGGCTTCCGGCGGCCCTTCGACGGCCCTCCGGGCCCACCCCCGTCCAGCTCAGCGCCCCCGCCGCCGTCCCACCACCGCCCGGCCGCCACCCCGCCGCCGCCCGCGCGTCGCCCCCGCGCCGGAGACGGGCGCCGGAGCCGGGCCACGCCGTCCCACCGGCGGCCCCCCGCCACCCGTCCTACACTCACAGCCGTGCAGTACCTCCCTCCCCTCGCCCGCTTCGGCGGCCTCCTCGCAACCGACCTGCGCGACGTGACCAGCGATCCGTCGGCCCTCGACTCCACCGGCTTCTGGGCCGTGGCGGCGGACTTCGAGGGCCGCCTCGTGTGCGCGCGCTTCGGGGACGTCCGCCCCGACCCGGTCCCCGCACCCGTGGCGGGCGGCTGGCACGGTCCCGCCACGGACGCGTGGACCTCCTCCCTGGACCGGGAGGCCTACGTCTCGGGCGTACGGCGCATACGCGAGCACATCGCCCGCGGCGAGGTCTACCAGGCCAATCTCTGCCGGGTGATGTCCGCGCCGCTGCCCGACCCCGCCGCCGACGTGGACGCGCTGACCGCGCTGCTGGCCCGGGGCAACCCCGCGCCGTACGCAGGAACGATTCGGCTTCCGGCGCACGGCGTGGAGATCGCCACCGCCTCGCCCGAGCTGTTCCTGCGCCGCACCGGCCGCACCGTCGAGTCCGGTCCCATCAAGGGCACCGGCCGTACCGCCGCGGACCTGCTGCCCAAGGACCACGCCGAGAACGTGATGATCGTCGACCTGGTCCGCAACGACCTCGGTCGCGTCTGCGCCACCGGCTCCGTGACCGTCCCCGAGCTGTGCGCGGTGGAGGAGCACCCCGGCCTGGTCCACCTCGTCTCCACCGTGCGCGGCCAGCTCGCCGACGGCGCCGGCTGGCCCGAGCTGCTCGCCGCCACGTTCCCGCCCGGCTCCGTCACCGGCGCCCCCAAGTCCTCCGCCCTGCGGATCATCGCGGCCCTGGAGACGGCGCCCCGTGGCCCGTACTGCGGCGGCATCGGCTGGGTCGACGCCGACCGCGGCACCGGCGAGCTGGCCGTCGGCATCCGCACCTTCTGGATCGACCGGGAAGCCCCGGCGGGCCCCAGGCTGCGCTTCGGCACCGGCGCCGGCATCACCTGGGGGTCCGACCCCGAGCGGGAATGGGCCGAGACCGAGCTGAAGGCCGCCCGACTGCTCGCGGTAGCGTCGGGCACGCACGAGGCGACGGGAGGAACCGTACGGTGAGGATCTGGCTCGACGGAGAGCTGCGGGACGCGGACGGCGCACGGGTGTCGGTGTTCGACCACGGGCTGACGGTGGGCGACGGCGTCTTCGAGACCATCAAGGCGGCGGACGGGCGGCTCTTCGCGCTCACCCGCCACCTGGACCGGCTGGCCCGGTCGGCGCGCGGCCTGGGCCTGCGCGAGCCCGACCTCGACGAGGTCCGCCGCGCGTGCGCCGCCGTCCTGGAGGCGAACCCGATGCCGCTGGGCCGGATGCGGATCACGTACACCGGCGGCCTCTCGCCGCTCGGCTCCGACCGGGGCGACGCCGGCCCCACGCTGGTGGTCGCGCTCGGGGCCACCACCCGCCGGCCCGACAGCACGGCCGTCGTCACCGTCCCCTGGGTACGCAACGAGCGCGGCGCCCTGACGGGCCTGAAGACCACGTCGTACGCCGAGAACGTCGTCGCCCTCGCCCGGGCGAACGCCGCCGGCGCCTCGGAGGCCCTGTTCGCCAACACGGTCGGACAGCTCTGCGAGGGCACCGGGTCCAACGTCTTCGTCGTGCTCGACGGGGAGCTGCACACCCCGCCCGTGCCCTCGGGCTGCCTCGCCGGGATCACCCGCGCGCTGGTCGTCGAGTGGTCCGGCGCGAAGGAGACCGACCTGCCCCTGGCGGTGCTGGAGAGCGCCGACGAGGTCTTCCTGACCTCGACGCTGCGCGACGTCCAGGCCGTCCACCGCGTCGACTCGCGCGACCTGCCGGGCGCCCCCGGGCCGGTCACGGCCGAGGCGATGCGGACCTTCGACGCCCGCGCGGCGGAGGACTGGGACCCGAAGTAGCCCCGCGGCGGCGCCGCCCCCGTTCCCGCCCCGGTTCCCGTCCCCGCGCGGTCCTGCGCGTCGGGCCTGGCCGCGGGGGCGGCGGCCGGGTGGCGGGGGCGGGGCGGTCAGCCGGCCTGGGCCGCCCGGGCCCGCTCGGCGAGCAGCTGCGTGAGGCTCGACAGGTCCTCGGCGCTGTAGCTGCGGCTCTCGTTGTCCTTGCCGACGACCAGGGTGAGCACGGTGCCGGTGCGCACCATGGTGATGCGGCTGGTGTGGGTTACGTACGCGGCCCCCTGGCTCGTCGAGAGCACGACGGCCAGGCGTTCGTCGCCGATCTGCCCGATCGTCAGGGCGTGCGCGCCCTGCTCGCGGGCCGCCCCCGCCTTCTTGGCGTACGCCGCCCGCGCCGTGGCCTCGTCCGGGTAGGCGAACACCCGGAACTCGGTCTCCATGGAGTACCGCCCGAGGTAGAGCGAGCGCGCCTCGTAGGAGGATCCGTCGTCCTGCGAGGACGGGGCCGCGGTCGGGGCGCTCTGCTCGACCCACCCTGCCGGCAGGCTCGCCGCGTCCGGGAGGACGGCCCGCGCCGCCTCCGCGTCCGCCAGCGCTGCCGCCCGGGCCGTCGTGCCGCCCGCGGTGCCCGAGCCGCCTCCCGTGCCACCCTCCGAGGTTCCCTCGCGGCCCGAGCCGTCACTGCCCGGCGCCGGTCCGTTCCCGTGCCATCCGGGTGCGGCGCCGGGCCGGCCCGGATCGTCGCCCAGCAGCTGCGCGCCGCCGTAGACGAGGATCACCACCAGCACCGCCAGCCCGGCGCACACCGCGACCAGGGCGGCCCGTCCCGAGGGCGTGTCGGCGAAGGTCACCGGGCCCAGGGCGATGGTGCTGCCGCGCACCCGTGACCCGCCGTCGATCACGATGCTCCCCGGGCCGTGCGGTGCCGGCGGCGCGGGCGGCGGCGGACCCGCGAGCAGCGGGGCCAGGGCGCGGGCCAGCTCGGCGGCGAACGCGCCGTCCGCCGCCACGAGGGACGCCAGTTCGTCCCGCAGTCCCTCGGCCGCGGCCTCGTCCCCGGGTCGCTCGTCCACGGCCGCCAAAGCCGCCCGTCCCGTCGCACCGGCGGTGAGCCGCTGCCGCACCAGGTCGGAAAGGGCCTGGCCGGCCCCCGTGGCTGCGGCCCCCGCCGCCCCGCTGCCCAGCTCGGTCATCGTGCGGACGGCCGCCGCCACCAGCTCCGTGGAGTCCACGGACACCCCCTGTGTGTGGTGTACACGACTTCTTCAGAGCGGCCCAGTATGCGGCAACTACCTTGCAAGCGCAGCAGGTTGGCATCGCGGCGTGGCCTCCCCCGGGGCTCCGGGCGGAGAGGTGACGGACGGGGGGTCCGGCGGGTAGAACACCTGTGATGACCACGACACTGCGGCCGGCCGGGCCGCTCCAGGAGACCGGGGACGGAGCGCGCTCGCGCCCGTACGAGGTCCGCGTGAACAGCCGCGTCGTCGGGACGGTCGAACTCGCCGCCGACACCCCGTTCGGCCCGTCCGTCGGCGTGATCCGCGGCCTGTGGATCGACCGGCCGGACCGGCGCCGCGGCCGCGGCACGGTGGCCGCGCTCGCCGCAGAAGAGGTGCTGCGCGGCTGGGGCTGCCGGCGGATCCAGGTCGCGGTGCCGGCCGAGGCGGTCGAGGCGCTGCGGATGGCGACCGCCCTCGGCTACACCGAGGCCGGCCGGAACATGGCCAAGAAGATCGCCGCCCGGCCGCCCGCGCTGCCCCGCGGCGCGGTCGGCCGCCCCATGACGGCGGGGGAGTACGACGCATGGCTCGCCCGCGCGGTCGCGGCGTACGCGCGCACGTGGGCGGAGCGGGGACTGCCCGCCGCCGCCGCGGAGGCGAAGTCCCGCGCCGACCACGCACAGAACCTGCCGCGGGGCCTGGAGACTCCCGGTACGACCTTCACCGTGCTGGAGCACGGCGGGCAGCCGGTCGGGCACGTGTGGACCGCGGCCGGCCCCGCCCTGCCGCGCGGCGACTCCGCCCTTCCCGGTGGCGTGACCTCGTACGTCTTCGACGTCGAGGTGGCCGAGGAGCACCGCGGCCGGGGCCACGGCCGGACCCTGATGCTGCTGGCCGAGCGCGCCGCCGCGGGGGCCCGCTCCCGGCTGCTGGGCCTGCAGGTCTTCGCGGACAACGCCCCGGCCCTGGGCCTGTACCGCTCCCTGGGGTACCGCACGGTGCAGTTCACCCTCGGCAAACCCTTGATCTGAGCGGCTGGTCCCCAGGTCCCCCGGACCCCCGGTCCGGGGGACGGACCGACCGGGGGCGTGCGGCAGGGGCCCGCGGCGGCCGTGCGCCGACGGAGGCCCTAGCCGGCGTCGGCGGCCAGCAGGCGGTCGGCGATCTCCTCGATGCGGGCCCGCAGCCCCTCCTGGCTCTTGCCGCCGTCGAGGCGCTCGCCCCCGATCACGTACGTCGGCGTGCCCGTGACGCCGATGGCCTTGCCCTCGGCCTGGTCGGCGTCCACGATCAGGATGTGCCGGCCGTCGATGAGGGCGGTGTCGAACTCCTCGGCGTCCAGGCCGAGTTCCTTCGCGACGTCCAGCAGGACCGCCTCGCCGCGCCGGTCCAGTTCCGCGGTGCGCGCCAGCACGGCCTCGATGTACGGCCAGCCCCGGCCCTGCTCGAAGGCCTCCTCGGCGGCCTGCGCCGCGGCGAACGCGTGCTTGTGCTTCTCCAGCGGGAAGTGCCGCAGCCGGATGTCCATGCGGTCCCCGTACCGGGCCCGCAGGGCGCGCACGTCCTCCAGCGCGGCGTGGCAGTCGGGGCACTGGAGTTCGCACCACACGTCGAGGACGACGGGCTCGGTGGCGCCGGAAGGCTGGGTTTCGCTCATGCGCCCAGTCTTCCAGACGCCTCACGGAGGGGAGGAACCCCGAGATCCCCCGGAGATCCGGCCCCCGGGGGCTTCGGCCGTGGCCGCGGTGGACATGCACGATGCAGGATGGAAGGAACCGGACCACCGGACCGATCGCGGGACGGCGCACACACCAAGCTGGAGGACCGCATGCTCGCCGAGACCATCTGTTCCGCGGCGTCCGCGGCGGGCCTGGGCATCGCCGCGCTGACCGCCTACCGCAGGCGCTTCCTGACCGCCACGCGCATAGCGGCGTACTCGCTGGTGCCGATCGGCCTCGTGCTCACGGGGGTCGTGGCCTGGCTCGCCGGGATCGTCTTCAAGCCCTCGGTGTGGATCGGCTTCGGCCTGCTTGCGCTGGCCTGGGTGCTCCTCATGGCCACCCGCGCGGTCGAGCGCCGGGGCGGGGCCTCCCGCAAGGACCGGAAGGCCGCGGCCTCGGGTGCCGACCGGGGCTCGGTCGCACCCGGCGCGTCGACCCCCGCGGCCCCGTCGCTCGGAACGGCCCGGTCCGCCCCCGCCAAGCCCCGGCCGGCCGGGGCGCCGGAGGACGACTTCTCCGACATCGAAGCGATCCTGAAGAAGCACGGGATATGAGGAGATCCGCCACGAATCGGACGCGTTCTGGCCGAGGATGATCAACTCCCGCACCCGGTGGGCGTGTTGATCGCCGGTGTCGGGTCCGGTGCGCCATCATTCGCCCCGAGATGCTCGACACGTCGCGGGGCGAGCCCGCCACCACTGCGCCCGCGCCTGCCGCGTCCGAAGAGGACCCGCAGCGCGGCTGCCTCTTCGCGCTGTCGCAACCGCCCCTGATGATCTTCCTGACGGTCATCGGCACCCTGCTCCTGCTGGCGGCCACCCACGACCTGTTCCTCCTGTAGACCGTCCCTTCCGGAGGGAGCGTGATCCCGGGGCGGCGGGGCGGGGTCGGTGGGCCGGTGCGTTACTCGGCGGCTTCCTTGCGGCGGGCGCGGTAGGCGGCCACGTGGAGGCGGTTGCCGCAGGTGCGGCTGTCGCAGTAGCGGCGCGAGCGGTTGCGGGACAGGTCGACGAAGGCCCGCCGGCAGTCCGGGGCCTCGCAGCGGCGCAGCCGCTCGCGCTCGCCCGAGACCAGGATGAAGCTCAGCGCCATCCCGCAGTCCGCCGCGATGTGGTCGCCCACGGACGCGCCCGGCGCGAAGTAGTGCACGTGCCAGTCGTAGCCGTCGTGATCGGTCAGTCGCGGGGTGGTGCCCGCGGCGGCGACCAGGTCGTTCACCACGCCGGCCGCCTCGCGGGTCGTGGTGGCGGAGAAGATCTGCGCGAAGCGTCCCCGTACCGCCCGCACCCCCGCCAGGTCGCGGGCGCCGAGCTCGCCGACGTCACTGATCTCGTGCTGGTGCACGAACGTGCGCAGCGCCCCGACGTCCAGGAGCCCGTCGGGCCCACCCGGCTCGGGGGCGGTGTTCACGAGATCGACGACGACGTCGAGCGCGCGACGCGTGTCGTGGGGGATCTGCATGGTTCTCGCTCCCTGGGGACCACAGCGGGCGGGCCGGTGCCCGCCGATGTGGCCGAACTTTAGCGGCTTCCCCAAAAAGCGCACGGGCGCAGTCCGCGCGGGTGGCTCCCGCGAGAACTGCGCCCGCACTGCGTATGTGGTTGTCCGGCTCGCACCGTCGCCCCGAGTCGGACGGTGCGCAGCGGCTCCCGCCCTGGCTCAGCTTTCCGCCAGGATGTGGGAGAGCTCCTGGTCGAGGTCGAAGTGGCGATGCTCGGTGCCGGGGGGCACGGCCGCGTCGGTCCGCTTCAGGAACGACTCCAGGGCCCTCGCGGGGGCCTCCAGTAGGGCTTCTCCCTCCGGTGAGCTCAGGGCGATGCACACGACGCCCTGACCGTGGCTCCGGGACGGCCAGACGCGGACGTCGCCGGTACCGGTGGGCCGGTGCAGCCCCTCGGCGAGGAGGTCGCGGGCGAACACCCACTCGACCGTTTCCTCGGCGCCGGTGTGGAAAGTGGCGTGCACGGCGTAGGGGTCGGCCGTCTCGTACCGCAGGCCCGCGGGGACAGGCAGTGAGGACTCGCTCGACACAACGAGGCGCAGGTGCAGCTCGCAGCTGACCGTGGTGTTCATAAGCGCCAGGGCCTTTCGCTCAGTGTGCGCTCGGGGATTCGCACGTCGGCGAAATCGACATGCCACCTACGGTGCCGTTGTAAACCCCTCTGACCGTTTTGCGGTCGTTCAGGTACCTCTTACGGCGGATCCCACAAGCCGTTCACGTGTGCTGGGACCTCCGGTAGGTTGGCTCCCATGAATACGGGGAGTGACCACCGGGACGACGCGGAGAGCCCGGCCGGAGAGCGGGGCGACGCGGTCGGGCCCGCCGGAGGATCCGAGAACGGCCCGGACGAGGAGGCGCCGCTCGGCTCGCGGGCGCCGGCCTTCATCAAGCGGAGCCGGAGCCTGCACGTGAGCTGGCAGGTCGGCGTCTTCGTCGTCGGCCTCGCCGTCGTGGCCCTGGGCGTGATCATGCTGCCGCTGCCCGGCCCCGGCTGGCTGGTGATCTTCGCGGGCATGGCGATCTGGGCCACCGAGTTCGTCTGGGCCCAGCTCGTGCTCCGCTGGACCAAGCGCAAGGTCACGGAGGCGGCGCAGAAGGCCCTCGACCCGAAGGTCCGGCGGCGCAACATCATCCTGACCACCATCGGCCTGGTGATCGCCGGCACCCTGCTCGGGATCTACGTCTGGAAGTTCGGCTTCGTGATGCCGTGGAAGATCGGCGAGTGACCGGCCTCCGCACCGCCGGCGACCCGCTCGCGCCGCCGCCCGGCGGCCGGCGGGCGCCCGCTGGGCCGTCCGTGGTCCTGAGTACCCCCTGACATGGGGTAATGTTTGCGGTGCGCCCGGGCGATTAGCTCAGTGGGAGAGCGCTTCGTTCACACCGAAGAGGTCACTGGTTCGAACCCAGTATCGCCCACCCGGACACCGGCCCCGGAGACTCGACGAGTCTCCGGGGCCGGCTGCGTTTTCCGCCCCTGCGGGCTATCTCCCCCGCCGCCCCTCCCCGCCCCGCCTGCCGGACGGGACCGGGACGGCCGCCGGGGCCGGGGAGGGAGGGGCGGGAACCGACTGCGCCCCGGCCCTGCACGGGGTGCCCTCAGCGCATGCGGGTCAGGGCCTCGCGCAGGCGGCGGGCGTCCCGCAGGCGCTTCTCGTACGTCGCGCCGACCGCCAGGAGCAGGGCGCCCGCGAGGGCCGGCGGGAGCCAGCGCGGCAGGGCGTCGACGACCTGGACCACGTACGGGGCCAGCTCGTGCAGCCCGTCGAGCACCAGGACGCCACCGCCCAGCAGCAGCGGGGCCCCCAGCCGGCGCCGGGCCCCGGCCAGGGTCACCGCCAGCGCGCCCAGGCCGAGCAGGAGCGGGCGCAGCCAGTGCGGGTCGCTCCAGGCGGCCACCAGGCTCGGCACCAGCATCGCCGCCAGCCCCGGCCCGTACGCCGTCCAGGACGAGGCCCCGGGATCGCGCCGGCGGCGCAGCAGGCCCACCACCAGGGCCGGCACCGTCACCGGCAGCGTGTACGCCTCGGGGACGGTCACCCCGGAGGCGGCCAGCCGCACCCACGCCGCGAGTACGAACAGCACCCCGGCCGCGTAGCCGACCCGCCGCCGGTCCGGGCGCACCGCGGTGCCCGCGGCCAGCACCCCGCAGAGGCCCAGCACCAGGGCCAGCGCCGGCAGGTCGGTCAGCACCAGGCACACGGCCAGCGCCGCCGCCCCCGCGCCCGCCGCCTCGAAGGGCACCCGCGCCGGACGCGGCGCGCGCGCCACCGGCCGGGCCGCGACCAGTGCGACCACCGCGGAGACCGCCAGCACGAGCAGCGAACGGTACAGCGGCGCCGGCTCCAGCGCCCGGGCCGCGGCCAGCGCCAGCGCCACCGCCCATCCGACGGCCAGGCCCGCGGAGGTCCGCACCGCCCACTGCCGGCCCCGGGCGTCGAACGCCGCCGCGGTGAACAGCACCGCCAGGGCGCCCAGCACCGCGAACGTCCCCGGCCGCCCCACCAGCGCCAGCAGCGACACGCTCAGCGCGCCCGCCAGGGCGCACCCCGCCGCCGCCAGCGCCGCCCGGGCCTCGGGGGCCCGCAGCGCGAGCCCCGTGGCCGCCACGGTCAGGAGCACGTGCCAGGCGAGCACCGCCGGGTGGGGCAGCGCCGCCACGAGCGGGAGGAGGAACAGCCCGGCCCAGCCCAGGGCCACGGCCGCGGCGGCCGCCTCCGACCGACCCGACACCCGGAACAGGCGTGCCGCCAGCCCCGCCACCGCGAGCAGCACCACCGCGGCCGCGGTCGGCGCGGTCCAGTCCGCACCCGTCGCCGAGGGCGCCCGGCCCTCCCAGACCCCGCCCAGCACCTCGGCGGGCGACAGCAGCGCGACGAGCAGCGCGGGCAGCGCGGACACCCCGGCCAGCGCCGCCACTCCCGCACCGGCCCCGGCCAGGCCCCGGCGCACCGGGGTCGGCAGGACCGACACCGGCGCGGTCGACCGCACGAGCCCGCCGAGCCCCAGGAGCGGTACGGCGCACAGCAGGTAGGCCACCGCCGCCCAGCCCTCCGGCAGCGCGGCCCGCACCACGCCGCCCAGGGCCGCCACGGCCGCCAGCCCGGCGACCACAGCGAGCGCGGCCGCCCCCTGCACCCGCCCGGCGCCGGCACCGTTCCCCGCCGGGACGCCCAGGACGCCCGGGACGCCCAGCGCCCCCGCCGCCGCGTCGGACGTACCGGCCTTCGCCGCCGCGTCGGCCGCACCCGCTCCGGTCGGGCGCGGGGTCGCGCGGAACGCCGCGCCCAGGGCCAGCGCGGCGCCCGCCAGAAGAAGGGCGCCCGGGGCGACCGCGGAGGCCGGGGCGGCGGCCGAGGCCGAGAAGACCAGGCCGGCGAAGAGCGCCCAGCCGCCCACCGCGACACCGCAGGCCCCCGCCAGGACGCGCGCCGGCCGGCCGGGGGCCCGGAGCGTGGCGACCGCGTCCAGGACCGCCGTGCCGAGCAGCGCCCAGGCCACCCCCAGGGGCGGAGCCCCTGCGGCGACCGCCGCCAGCGGCAGCGGGAGCTGCGCCGTGAGCACCGCCGCCGGCAGCGGCAGCCGGAGCCCGCGCAGGGCCGAGCCGTAGCCGGCCCACAGGGCCGCGAGCACCCCGGCCGACCCCGCCGCGTACGCCGTGCCGTCCGTGTCGGGCAGGGCCACCGCGTAGAGCGCGTACGCGTCCAGCACCGTCAGCGCCATCCCCAGCGCGGCCACCGACTCGGCCGTCGAACGCAGCCCGCGGCGCAGCAGCACCACCGGCGCGGCCAGCGCGGCCGCCGTCACGGCGCCGAGCACGGCGGCCCGGCCACCGATCCCCATGGAGCCCCAGCTGACCACCGTGAACGCGAAGGCGGCCACCGCGAGCAGCACCGCGCCCAGCGCCAGCAGTACGTTCTGCGCACTCGGCCCGGACACCTCACGGTCCGCGCCGGGCGCGCCCACCGCAGCCGCCATCCCGGCGGGACCGGCGGCGGCCGGTCGCGGCGACCACGTCGGGAAGGGCGGCTGCGGGGCCACGGCCTGGTGCAGCACACTGACCAGCCAGGCCCGGCGGGCCAGCAACTGCGCACGGCGCGCGTCGAGTCGGACCAGCTCCTGATCGATCAGGACCAGCTCCTCGGCGGGCGGCGGAATTCTCTCCATGCCCGGAGTGTGGCGCCGGTCACGCACCGAGGACATGGGTGCGGATACTCAGATCGACCCGGATCCGCGGTGAGTAGTCCGCGGCCGCGCACCCGTCCCGCCGCGCATGGCCGGTGCCGTTCGCGCGCACACTCAACCCATGGACTGGAGCCACTACCGCTTCCGCAGCGTGTGGGACCTCCCCGCGCCCCCCGAGCGCGTCTTCGCCGTCCTCGCCGAGGCCGAGCGGTACCCTCGGTGGTGGCCCCAGATCCGCAGCGTCGCCCCCCGCGACCCGGACGACCCCGACGGGCGCGCCGGCACCGCCCGCTTCCGCTCCGTCCTCCCGTACGAGCTCGTCGTGACGGCCGCCGAGCGCCGCAGCGACCCGGCCGCCGGGGTACTGGAGATCGAGATGCGGGGCGACCTCGACGGCTGGGCCCGCTGGACGCTGAGTGCCTCGTCGCCCGGCCGCACCCGCGCCCTGTACGAGCAGGAGGTCGTGGTCCGCAAGCCCCTGATGCGGCGCCTCGCGGTCCCCGGGCGGCCGGTCTTCCTCCTGAACCACGCCCTGATGATGCGGGCCGGACGGCGCGGTCTGGTCCGGCTCCTGAGAGCCGAGTCGGGGGCGGTTTGAACCCACCCCCTCCGCACCTGTATTGTTCAGTGCGTTCCCGGGCGATTAGCTCAGCGGGAGAGCACTTCGTTCACACCGAAGGGGTCACTGGTTCGATCCCAGTATCGCCCACCGGGAGAGGCCGGTCCGTCGATGACGGACCGGCCTCAACTCGTTTCCGGAGCCGCCGCACCCGCCCCGAAGCCTCCGGCCGCTGCCGTGACCGGCCCGTCCCCGAGGGTCCTCCGCGCGTCCGTCACGCCGCCGCCGGCACCTCCGGGCGCAGCGGCCAGTGCGGATCCACCGCCTCCTCCGACCCGTTGCGCGCGAACCACGCCTGCAGCCCCCGTGCCTGCGCCGCGTGCCACACCGCCTGCAGCGCGTGCAGCTCCGCCGGGCTCAACCGCTCCAGGCGGCCCGCGAAGCGCCGGCCCACCGCCCGTACGACCTCCAGCGAGGCCACCGCGTCCGCGGCCGCGTCGTGCGCGCCCTCCAGCGCTATCCCGTAGTGCGCACACAGGTCGGTCAGCGTCCGGCGCCCCTTGCGGTAGCGGTCCAGGTGCTTGTCCAGCACCCGCGGGTCCAGCACGGTCAGCGGCCGGTTGTCCAGGTACCGCGCCAGCGACGACGCCCGGTGCCGGCGCAACTCCCGGTCCAGCAGCGTCAGGTCGAACGGCGCGTTCATCACCACCAGCGGCCGGCCCGCCGCCGACTGCTCGCCGAGCGCCCGGGCTATCTCCTCCACCACCGGCGCGGGCCACCGGCCGTTGTGCTGCAGGTGCTCGTCCGTCAGACCGTGCACCTCCGTGGCCTCCCGCGGTACCGGGATCCCCGGATTCACCAACCAGCGGGTGGCGCGCACCCGCCCGCCGGCGCACTCCTGCACGACCAGGGCGGCGGACACGATCCGGTCCTCCTCGACATCCACCCCGGTCGTCTCGGTGTCGAAAGCGGCCAGCGGCCCCTCAAACCAGCGCGTCATGTCCGAACTCCTCGTCCCCGATGGGCAGATGGCGCGCGCCGCGATCCGGCCACCCCTGCCCCCGAGACCGTGATACCCGGAGCCGTCCGCCACTACGCCGTTTGCGTCCCGGCTGACGCGGAGACAACACCACTGGGGGACCGTACAACTGAGCGGTCGTCATGGGATCCGGCAGCGGACCGGGAATCCGTCACCGGATCGATCGGCAATCGGCAGCCACACCCGGAAGGCCTGGGGAGCCATGGCGCTCGTACAGCCCGAGCGGACCGAGCCGCTGCGGGGCAATCTCGCCACCACCGCCTGCATGGAGACGCTCCAGGTGGGATACCTGCACGCCGTCGCCGCGGCCGCCGGCTGCTCGCTGTCCCAGCCGTTCCCGGACAACGGCGTGGACTGGCACGTCAGCCACGGCTCGCCGGGTCACACCGTCGACGACGAGGTGACCATCAAGGTGCAGCTCAAGGCCACGTATCAGGTGGCGCCCCGCCCGCCGGGGCCCAGCTTCGCCTTCACCCTCGACAACGACCACCTGGTCAAGCTCGCCCGCACCCCCGTGGCCGTGCACAAGATCCTCGTCGTGATGCTCGTCCCGCGCCGCCAGGAGGACTGGCTCAGAGCCGGCCACGACGCCCTGGACCTGCGCCACTGCTGCTACTGGACCAACCTGGCCGGACACGCCGTGACCGGCCGCACCCGGACCACCGTCCGCATCCCCACCTCGCGGATCTTCGACGACCGCGCGCTGTGCGAGATCATGACCCGGGTCGGGGTCGGAGGGAGACCTTGATGGAACGGTACGCGTACGGACCCCGCCTCCCGCACCGCGCCGAGCTGCCGCCCGACCCGGGGCAGCCCGTCCGGCCCGCACCCGGCGAGGTCGACCCCGCCGTCCTCGGCGCCCTGCTGCACCGGCACGGCTGGCAGCGGCGCGGCGGCGCACCCGGCCGGTACGCCCGCTGGACCCCGCCGCCCGGCGCCGGGCACGCCGCCGGCCACGCCGGCACCAGCCTGCTGGTCCCCGAGACGGCCGGCTTCCCCGACAGCGAGGACCTGCTCGGCGAGGCGCTCACCGCCCTCTCCCGCAGCCCGCTCGCCTCGGCCCGCGAGGTGCTCTACGGCCTGACCGTGCCCAGCGACGAGGTCCGCTGGTGGCGCGAGGTCCCCGAGGGGCCCGCCCCCGACGCCCTCCACGCCGACTCGTCCTGGGCCGCGCAGGAACGGCTGCGCTCCGCCGCCCACCAGCTGCTGCTCGCCGGCGCCCTGGCCGACCGGGCCCGGGCCGGCTACCACGGTGCCCGGCACCGCGCCCAGGCCGAGCGGGCGCTGGCCGGTGTCCTGGTCGGCCCCGCCCCCGGCGGGCGCCGGCTCACCGCCTTCGTCCCCGTCGACGGCGGCCGCGGCGCGGTCATCCGCCTCCACCACGCCCTGCACGCCACCCGCGAGGCCATCGACTACCGGCGGGCGACCGGAGGCATGGAGGCCTTCGACTCCGCCGTCGCCGCCGGGGTCAGCCGGGAACTGGCCGACGCGCTGATCGCCCTGGTCACGGGCGCCGAGGGGGCCCGCATCGGGCTCGCCTGGGCGCCCGCGGCGGGCACCCCGGCCGGCTGCGCCGCCCGCCCCGAGCCCGTCGAGTTCTCACCCGGCGACCTGCCCCTGCTGCGCGAGGCCGCCGAGCGCTACACCCGCGACGAGCCGGCCGTACCGGTGCGGATCGCCGGGGCGGTCGTGCGGATGCGCCGGTCCGCCGCGCGCGGCGGCGGCACCGTACGGCTGAAGGTGCTGGCCGGGGCCGAGGTGCCGTACGTGCGGACCGTCCTCGACGAGGAGGCGTACCAGGTCGCCGGGCACGCGCACCTGGTCGGCCTGCCCATCCGGCTCAGCGGGCGGCTCCAGCGGCGCGGCGGCTTCCGGCGGCTCAGCGACGCCGCGGACGTGGCACCCGTACCGCTGGACGAGGTGGAGCGGGACCGGCTCATGAAGTCGCTGCAGGAGAGCGAGACGGGCTTCGACTTCCTCGGGGAGGTCTGCGGCGGCAGCGCGGACTGACCGGCCGGGCGGAGGGAGGCGGAGGGAGAGGTTCCGCCGCGTCCGCCGGATGAGGCGTAACCGTTTCGCGGGCCACCCCATCCGCTCGGTACGATTCAGGCGCGCGCAGTGACCGCTGGCGCATTCCCCTGAGTCAGGAGAGACCGGTGTCAGACGTCCGTGTGATCATCCAACGCGATTCCGAGCGGGAAGAGCGCGTGGTGACGACGGGCACTACGGCGGCGGACCTCTTCTCCGGCGAGCGCACCGTGATCGCCGCGCGCGTGGCGGGCGAGCTGAAGGACCTCGAGTACGTGGTCCGGGACGGCGAGACCGTCGAGCCGGTGGAGATCTCCTCCGAGGACGGCCTGAACATCCTGCGCCACTCGACCGCGCACGTCATGGCGCAGGCCGTGCAGGAGATCTTCCCCGAGGCGAAGCTGGGCATCGGCCCGCCGGTGCGGGACGGCTTCTACTACGACTTCGACGTCGCCAAGCCCTTCACCCCCGATGACCTCAAGGCCATCGAGAAGAAGATGCAGGAGATCCAGAAGCGGGGCCAGAAGTTCTCCCGCCGCGTGGTCACCGACGAGGCGGCCCGCGAGGAGCTCGCCGACGAGCCGTACAAGCTCGAGCTCATCGGCATCAAGGGCTCCGCGAGCTCCGACGACGGCGCGAACGTCGAGGTGGGCGGCGGCGAGCTGACCATCTACGACAACCTCGACGCGAAGACCGGCGAGCTGTGCTGGAAGGACCTCTGCCGCGGTCCCCACCTGCCCAGCACGCGTGCCATCCCGGCCTTCAAGCTGATGCGCAACGCCGCCGCCTACTGGCGCGGCAGCGAGAAGAACCCGATGCTCCAGCGCATCTACGGCACCGCGTGGCCGTCGAAGGACGAGCTCAAGGCCCACCTCGACTTCCTCGCCGAGGCCGAGAAGCGCGACCACCGCAAGCTCGGCACCGAGCTCGACCTCTTCTCCATCCCGGACGAGATCGGCTCCGGCCTGGCCGTCTTCCACCCCCGCGGCGGCATCATCCGCCGTGCCATGGAGGACTACTCGCGCAAGAAGCACGAGGAGCACGACTACGAGTTCGTGTACTCCCCGCACGCCACCAAGGGCGCCCTCTTCGAGAAGAGCGGCCACCTGGACTGGTACGCGGAGGGCATGTACCCCCCCATGCAGCTCGACGGTGGTACGGACTACTACCTCAAGCCCATGAACTGCCCGATGCACAACCTGATCTTCGACGCGCGCGGGCGCTCCTACCGTGAGCTGCCGCTGCGCCTGTTCGAGTTCGGCACCGTGTACCGGTACGAGAAGTCCGGCGTCGTCCACGGCCTGACCCGGGCCCGGGGCTTCACGCAGGACGACGCGCACATCTACTGCACCCGTGAGCAGATGGCCGAGGAGCTCGACCGCACCCTCACGTTCGTGCTGGACCTGCTGCGCGACTACGGCCTGACCGACTTCTACCTGGAGCTGTCCACCAAGGACCCGGAGAAGTACGTCGGCTCCGACGAGGCGTGGGAGGAGGCCACCGCGGTCCTCCAGCAGGTCGCCGAGAAGCAGGGCCTCCCGCTGACCCCCGACCCGGGCGGCGCGGCCTTCTACGGCCCGAAGATCTCCGTGCAGGCGCGCGACGCCATCGGCCGTACCTGGCAGATGTCGACCGTGCAGCTCGACTTCAACCTGCCGGAGCGCTTCGACCTCGAGTACACGGCGGCGGACGGCTCGCGCCAGCGGCCGGTCATGATCCACCGTGCGCTGTTCGGCTCGATCGAGCGGTTCTTCGCGGTGCTGCTGGAGCACTACGCGGGTGCCATGCCGCCGTGGCTCGCGCCGGTCCAGGCGGTGGGCATCCCGATCGGCGACGGGCACGTCGAGTACCTGCAGGAGTTCGCCGCCGAGGCGAAGAAGAAGGGCCTGCGGGTCGAGGTGGACGCCTCCTCCGACCGCATGCAGAAGAAGATCCGCAACCACCAGAAGCTCAAGGTCCCGTTCATGATCATCGTCGGTGACGAGGACATGGCCGCCGGCACCGTCTCCTTCCGCTACCGCGACGGTTCGCAGGAGAACGGCGTCCCGAAGGCCGACGCCCTGGCCAAGCTGGTCCAGGTCGTCGAGGACCGCGTGCAGGTCTGAGCCGCCGGGGCGAAGGCCCGAGACAGCGTGTGGAGGCCTCCGGAAACGACTTTCCGGGGGCCTTCCTCGTGGCCCGGCCCCAGGTCATATGCTGCATGGCATGACGAGTGAGCCGGTGCAGCAGAACGGCGTGGGGACGCAGGACGCGTTCCAGCGCCTGTGGACCCCCCATCGGATGGCGTACATCCAGGGCGAGAACAAGCCCACCGGCCCGGCGGCCGGCGACGGCTGCCCGTTCTGCGGGATCCCGGAGATGTCCGACGAGGACGGGCTCGTCGTGGCGCGCGGCAAGCACGTGTACGCGGTGCTCAACCTCTACCCGTACAACGGCGGGCACCTGATGGTCGTCCCCTACCGGCACGTCGCCGACTACACCGAGCTCGACGGCCCGGAGACGGCCGAACTGGCCGACCTCACCAAGCGGGCCATGGTGGCACTGCGCAAGGCCTCGGGCGCGCACGGCTTCAACATCGGCATGAACCAGGGCAGCGCGGCCGGCGCCGGCATCGCGGCCCACCTGCACCAGCACGTCGTGCCGCGCTGGGGCGGGGACACGAACTTCATGCCGGTGGTCGGCCACACCAAGGTGCTGCCGCAGCTGCTGGCCGACACGCGGTCGATGCTGGCCGACGCCTGGCCCACCGACTGAGCCCCGCCGGACACCACGGCACGAGGCCCGTACGGACGACCGTACGGGCCTCGTGGCATGTGCGGACGGACCGCGGGCCGCGGGCCTGCGGCTAGGCGTCGTACAGGTCCGCCTTGCGCGGCGACACGTCCTGCACCAGGCCGCTGACGACCATCGAGCGGTTGCTGAAGCGCTCGGTGTCCACGCCGTTCTCCTCCAGCACCTTCATCGCGGCGGAGTGCACCACCCGCAGCACCGGGGTCGCGGCGCGCATCGCGTCGTCGGCCATGAAGCGGTGGCGCCAGGGCTGGTCGGCCCACACGTGCCGGATGCCGAACGGCTCCGGCAGGACGATCTTGCCGCCGAGGAAGGTGAGGATCGGCGGGTACCAGCTGATCAGTGCCCGGACGCCGAGGCGGACGACCTCGTTGGTGTCGACGAGGGGGAGCGTCACCTCGTACGTCTCCCACGGCTTGAAGGTCTTGGCCAGCTCCTTGGTCTTGGGGGCCGACTTGGAGGTGAACAGGCCGTTGACCGGACCGAGGGCATGGCCGGTGACCTCCACCCGGAGGGTCTGGTAGAGCACGGTGACCGTGCACAGCATCGTCAGGACGAGCTGGCCGTCCCAGAGGGTGAACTGGACGCCCAGGTAGTGCCGGTTGCCGCTGCCGAACTGCTGCTCGTTGCAGATCTTCGTGATCTCCTGGGAGGAGATCTGGAAGCTGTCGGGGCCGTCGCCGGAGGGGCGGGCCACCTCCTTCGCGCCCTCGCCGACCGGGCTGACGATCCAGTGCTTGACCGAGGGGGTCGGGAAGCCGCCGGTGTGGAGCGGACCCAGGTGGAGCTGGGTGAGCTGCTTCTGGATGGCGCGGATGACGTCGAAGCTGCGGAACGGGTGGATGTCCACGCCCGGGGTGGCGGAGGAGAGGTCCTCCGCCATCTGCCAGCTGCCCCAGCGGGTCCCCATGCCGAGTATGCCCTTGGGGCCGGCGTAGAAGACGGTGTTGCTGCGGTCCTCGGCGGTGAGCTTGGCGAGCTGCTTGCGCAGCTCCTCGGCGGCGCTCTCGCCCGGGTCCTGGGGGACCGCGTGCGGGATCTTGGCGCCGATGCCGTCGCCCGAGAGCAGGCCGTCCCAGCGGGCGCGCAGGTCGTGGGCGGTGGTCTCGCAGATGCGCTTGGCCAGCGTCCAGCCGACCACCGGCGCGATGATCATGCCCCGGAGGTAGTAGCCCCAGAAGCCGGTGAAGGGCAGCCGGAACATCAGGACGGCGGCGAGTATGCCGATGCCGACGAGCACGGCGGTGCCGATCCAGGTGGCCTTCCTGTCGTCCTGGCGGCCCGCGAGGGTCCTGCGCAGCTGGAACAGGGCGATCCACAGGAGCATGCCCGGCAGGAAGACCACCCCGCACAGGAACATGACCAGGCGGAGCTTCTGGTCGCGCTCCTTGCGGATGCGGGAGGCGGCCAGGCAGTGCTCGACCACGCTCTGCGGCTCGGCTCCGAAGGACTGGATGAGCGGCTTGCGCTTGCCGCCGAGCATGCGCGCCTCGACAGCCGTGCAGAAGGCCTCCCCGAGGTTGGGTTCGAAGAGCGAGAGCTTGCCCTTCTTCACCTCGGTCTTGTGCCAGTCGTTGTCCGCCTTGGTGATGTCGCCGACGGGACTGTCCCGGTACGCCGCCGAGGCCAGGGCGTTCGTCGCCGCGGTCTGGCCGCCGGCGCCCTGGAGCGGGACCTGTGCTCCGGGCCTGAAGTCGAAACTCTCGTCCGCCACCGCTGCCCCCACCCTCACGTGCCTGCGACCGCTCCCTTGCGGCCTGTTCCCCGTAGCCCCACCGTGCACACTTCGTGACGAAGCCTATCCGGCGCGCGCATCACCCCGTCGGATGACGGGGAAATGCCGCCCACCGCACGCGAGTTGGGTGGGCGGCGCGGGGCGGGTGAGCCCCTTTTCCGACGTGGTTTCGGCCAACTACCTGCGCTAATCGGCCTTTTCCTGTTCGGCCCGGAGCCGCTCCGCCACCTGCGGCGGCATCGGCTCGTGCCGGGCGTACGAGCGGCTGAACCGGCCGGTGCCGTGCGAGACGGAGCGCAGGTCCACGGCGTACCGGTCGATCTCGATCTCCGGGATCTCGGCACGCACGAGGGTGCGCCCGGGGCCGGCCTGCTCGGTGCCCACGACCCGGCCGCGCCGGCTGGACAGGTCGCTCATCACCGGGCCGACGTACTCGTCGGGGATCATCACCGAGAGTTCGGCGACGGGCTCCAGCAGGTGGATGCGGGTGTCGGCGGCCGCCTCGCGCAGGGCCAGGGCGCCGGCCGTCTGGAAGGCCGCGTCGGAGGAGTCGACCGAGTGGGCCTTGCCGTCGACGAGCGTGATGCGCACGTCGACCAGCGGGTATCCGGCGGTGACCCCCTTGGCGGCCTGGGCCCGCACCCCCTTCTCCACGGAGGGGATGAACTGGCGCGGCACGGCCCCGCCGACGACCTTGTCGACGAACTCGATGCCGCTGCCGGGCGGCAGGGGCTCGACCTCGATCTCGCAGATGGCGTACTGGCCATGTCCGCCGGACTGCTTGACGTGCCGGCCCCTGCCGGTGGCCCGGGCCCCGAAGGTCTCCCGGAGCGAGACCCGGTGGGGGATGGCGTCGACCTGGACGCCGTACCGGTTGCGCAGGCGTTCGAGGGCCACGTCCTGGTGGGCCTCGCCCAGGCACCAGAGGACCACCTGGTGGGTGTCCGGGTTCTGCTCCAGCCGCATGGTCGGGTCCTCGGCCACGAGGCGGGACAGACCCTGGGAGAGCTTGTCCTCGTCGGCCTTGCTGTGGGCGCGGATGGCGAGCGGCAGCAGGGGCTCGGGCATGTCCCACGGCCGCATCAGCAGGGGCTGGTCCTTGGCGGACAGGGTGTCGCCGGTCTCGGCGCGGCCGAGCTTGGCGACGCAGGCGAGGTCGCCCGCGATGGCCCGCGCCAGCACCCGCTGGTTCTTGCCGAAGGGGGACGACAGGGCGCCGACGCGTTCGTCGACGTCGTGGTCCTCGTGGCCCCGGTCCTCCAGGCCGTGCCCCGAGACGTGCACCGTGTCGTCGGGGCGCAGGGTGCCGGAGAAGACGCGGACGAGGGAGACGCGGCCGACGTAGGGGTCGGAAGACGTCTTGACGACCTCCGCGACCAGGGGGCCGGCCGGGTCGCAGGTGACGGCGGGGCGGTCCGCGCCGTCAGGGGTGGTCACGTCGACGGCGGGGCGCTCCTCGGGGGTGGGGAAGCCGCCCGTGACCAGTTCGAGGAGTTCGACGGTGCCCAGGCCCTGGCGGGCGCCGTCGGCGGCGGGGGCGGCCATGAGGACGGGGTGGAAGGTGCCGCGGGCGACGGCGCGCTCGAGGTCGTCGATCAGCGTCTTGATGTCGATGTCCTCGCCGCCGAGGTAGCGGTCCATGAGGCCCTCGTCCTCGCTTTCGGCGATGATCCCCTCGATGAGCCGGTTGCGGGCGTCGGCGATGAGGTCGAGCTCGGCGGGTTCGGGGTCGCGCTCGCGGCGCTCGCCGGAGGTGTAGTCGTAGACGCGCCGGGAGAGCAGCCCCAGCAGGCCGTGGACGGGGGCGTGGCCGTCGGCGCCGGGCGGGCCGTACAGCGGGAGGTAGAGCGGGATGACGGCGTCCGGGTCGTCCCCGCCGAAGGTCGCGCCGCAGAGCTCGGCCATCTGGGTGTAGTCGGCGCGGGATGCCTCCAAATGGGTGACGACGATGGCCCGGGGCATGCCGACGGCGGCGCACTCGTCCCAGACCATGCGGGTGGCGCCGTCGACGCCGTCGGAGGCCGAGACGACGAAGAGGGCCGCGTCCGCCGCCCGCAGACCGGCCCTGAGTTCTCCGACGAAGTCGGCGTATCCCGGGGTGTCCAGGATGTTGATCTTCACCCCGCCCCATTCGACGGGGACGAGCGAGAGCTGGACGGACCGCTGCTGGCGGTGCTCGATGTCGTCGTAGTCCGAGACGGTGCCGCCGTCCTCGACCCGGCCGGCCCGGTTGACGGCCCCGGCGGTGAGCGCGAGGGCCTCGACCAGGGTGGTCTTGCCCGCTCCGCTGTGGCCGACCAGCACCACGTTCCTGATGTCGGCGGGCCGGTCGGCCGTCAGTGCCCTGCCGGCGGCTCCGGGCTGTGCGTTCGCCTTGTCGCCCATGGCTGCGGTGCCTCCCTGTTCGTTCCTTGCACGGCGAGGAGGGTGAGGGTGGGATGCGGACAGGGGGGAGTCGGAGGGGGAACCGGCGGCTCCGGCGATGCCCGCGGTTATTCGAGCTTTGCACTCGCGTCACTGTGCGTCCATACGTCGTACCCGCCGCCGGGCGGGCGGGTGGCCGGGAGGCGTCTTTGTGGGTGACCCGGGGGTACGGGCGGAGGGGCCGGGACCGACGTGCGGACCCCGCGGGCCGGGGTGGTCGGGCGGGATGGGGGACCAATGGGCGGCGCGGCGGTTGCCGCTGGCTACGATGGGCCAGCCGGTGGCCGTGGTGGCCGCGCGGCGAAGCGACCCTCCGGGAAGGCCATGCTGAACAAGTACGCGCGTGCATTCTTCACGCGTGTCCTCACTCCGATCGCCGCGTTTCTGCTCCGCAAGGGGGTGAGCCCCGACGCGGTGACGCTGGTCGGGACCGCGGGTGTGGTCGCGGGCGCGCTGTGGTTCTTCCCCCGGGGAGAGCTCTTCTGGGGCGTGATCACGATCACGCTCTTCGTCTTCTCGGACCTGGTCGACGGGAACATGGCCCGGCAGGCGGGCATCTCCAGCCGCTGGGGCGCCTTCCTGGACTCGACCCTGGACCGGGTCGCGGACGCCGCCATCTTCGGCGGCCTCGCCCTCTGGTACGCCGGCAAGGGCGACGACAACGTGCTGTGCGCGGTGACGATCTTCTGCCTGGCCAGCGGCCAGGTGGTCTCGTACACGAAGGCCCGCGGCGAGTCGATAGGGCTGCCGGTGGCCGTGAACGGCCTGGTGGAGCGGGCCGAGCGGCTGGTCGTCTCGCTCACCGCGGCCGGCCTGTCCGGCCTGCAGACCTTCGGCGCCCCCAGCTGGCTCGGCGTGGTGCTCCCGGTGGCCCTGTGGGCGGTGGCCGTCGGGTCGCTGGTGACGCTGATCCAGCGGGTGGTGACCGTACGGCGGGAGGCCGCGGAGGCGGACGCGGAGGCGGGCGCGGAGACGGGCGCTGAGGCGAATGCGCATGCGGATGCCGGGCTCGACGGGACCGACGCGGAGGCCCCGGCCACCGGTGCGGCGGGCGCGGCTGGTGCGCCTGGTGCGGCAGGTGGGTCTGGCGGCGGTGTCGTTGCCCCCGGCGACGGCTCGGGTACGACCGCCGAGGGGGGCGCCGCGTGAGCGTGCGGGACCGCCTGACCGACGGGCTGTACGGCGCCGGCTGGAGCACCGTCAAGAAGCTTCCGGAGCCCGTCGCCGTGGCGCTGGGCCGCCGGATCGCCGACACCGCCTGGCGGCGGCGAGGCAAGAGCGTGCAGCGGCTGGAGTCGAACCTGGCGCGCGTCGTGCCCGGGGCCGGGCCGGAGCGGCTGCGGGAGCTGTCCCGCGCTGGCATGCGCTCGTACATGCGCTACTGGATGGAGTCCTTCCGGCTGCCCGCCTGGGACGCCGAGCGGATCCGCACGTGCGTGGAGATCGACGGCGAGCAGGAGCTGCGCGACGCCATCGCCTCCGGACGGGGCGTCGTCATCGCGCTTCCCCACCTGGCGAACTGGGACCTGGCCGGGGCGTGGGTGACCACGCACCTGGGCGTCGGCTTCACGACGGTGGCCGAGCGGCTCAAGCCCGAGACGCTCTTCGACCGGTTCGTGGCCTACCGCGAGGGCCTCGGCATGGAGGTGCTGCCGCACAGCGGCGGCGCCGCGTTCGGCACCCTCGCCCGGCGGCTGCGCGCCGGCGGCCTGATCTGCCTCGTAGCCGACCGGGACCTGTCGTCCTCGGGCGTCGAGGTCGACTTCTTCGGGGCGACGGCGCGCATGCCGGCCGGCCCGGCGCTGCTGGCCCAGCAGACCGGCGCGCTGCTGCTGCCGGTGACGCTCTGGTACGGGACCGGCTCGGCGATGCGCGGGCGGGTGCACCCGCCCGTGGCGGTGCCGGAGACGGGCACCCGGGTCGAGAAGACGGCGGCGATGACGCAGGCGGTCGCGGACGTCTTCGCCGCGGGCATCGGGGAGCACCCGCAGGACTGGCACATGCTGCAGCGGCTGTGGCTGGACGACCTGGAGCCGCGTGCGGGGGGCGGGGCCGAAGGGGGCCCGGGGTCCGGGGCCGGGTCCCGGTCCGGGGCCGGGTCCGGGGAGGGGACGGCGGCGTCGCCGGCTCCGGCGACCGGGGGGAACACGGCGTGAGGATCGGCATCGTCTGCCCCTACTCCTGGGACGTCCCCGGCGGGGTCCAGTTCCACATCCGCGACCTCGCCGAACACCTGATCCGGCTGGGCCACGAGGTCTCCGTCCTGGCGCCGGCCGACGACGAGACGCCCCTGCCGCCGTACGTCGTGTCCGCCGGCCGGGCCGTGCCGGTGCCGTACAACGGCTCGGTCGCGCGGCTGAACTTCGGCTTCCTGTCGGCGGCGCGGGTGCGGCGGTGGCTGCACGACGGCACCTTCGACGTGATCCACATCCACGAACCGACCTCGCCGTCGCTCGGCCTGCTGGCCTGCTGGGCCGCGCAGGGTCCGATCGTGGCCACCTTCCACACGTCGAACCCCCGGTCGCGCGCGATGATCGCGGCGTACCCGATCCTGCAGCCGGCGCTGGAGAAGATCAGCGCGCGCATCGCGGTGAGCGAGTACGCACGCCGCACGCTGGTGGAGCACCTCGGCGGCGACGCGGTGGTCATCCCCAACGGCGTGGACGTGGACTTCTTCGAGAAGGCCGAGCCGAACCCGGAGTGGTCCGGGCAGACGCTGGGCTTCATCGGGCGCATCGACGAACCGCGCAAGGGCCTGCCGGTGCTGATGGCGGCCTTCCCCAAGATCGTCGAGGCCTGTCCGGACGTACGGCTCCTGGTCGCCGGCCGCGGTGACGAGGAGGAGGCGGTCGCCTCCCTCCCGGCCGAGCTCCGTTCGCGGGTGACGTTCCTCGGCATGGTCACGGACGAGGACAAGGCGCGGCTGCTGCGCAGCGTGGACGTGTACGTCGCCCCCAACACCGGGGGCGAGAGCTTCGGCATCATCCTGGTCGAGGCGCTGTCGGCGGGCGCGCCGGTGCTGGCCTCGGACCTCGACGCGTTCGCGCAGGTCCTCGACCAGGGGGCGGCCGGCGACCTCTTCACGAACGAGGACCCCGACGCCCTGGCCGCGGGCGCCGTCCGGCTGCTCGGCGACCCGGCCCGGCGGGCCGCGCTGAGCGAGCGGGGCTCGGCGCACGTGCGCCGCTTCGACTGGTCGACGGTCGGCGCGGACATCCTGGCCGTCTACGAGACCGTCACGGACGGCGCGGCCTCGGTCGCCACGGACGAGCGCGTCCCGCTGCGGACGCGGTGGGGGCTCACCCGGGACTGAGCGGGCTCGGGAGCGGGCGGGTCTGCGCGGGGTGGCTGGGTTCGGGCTGTCTGGCGTGGGGTGGCTTGGGTGCGGTTCGGGCTGGTCTGGCGCGGGGTGGCTTGGGTGCGGTTCGGGCTGGTCTGGCGCTGGGGGCTCGGGTGCCGTTCGGGCTGGTCCGGCGCTGGGTGGCTCGGGTCCACGGGGGCCGGTGCGGGGTGGCTTGGGTTCGGGGCGGCCCGGGGTGGCTTGGCTGTGGGTCGGCGTGGGCTCGTTGTCGGGCTGGTTCGGGGTCGGCTCGGTTGTTTCGGCACGGGGGTGTTGGCTCGGCTGCCGCGGTGGGCGCGATATCCAGCCCCGCCGGCGTTTGAGGCGGACCCGGCGCGGAGCGCCGTGGTCGTCCAGCCCGCCCTGCGCGGCGTTGACCGGCAACGACCCAGCCCGCCCGGCGCTTGAGGGCAGAAACGGTGAAGGGGCGGGGAGGGGACCAGCCCCGCAGGGCAACGGCCGGCGGCCGGGTGACGGCGCCGGCCCCGGCAGGCCTCCCCGCCAACGGCGGGTGGCGGACCGCGCCGCGGCGGCGCTCGGCGCGGCGGCGAGGCTGGCGTCCGCAGGGCGGTGGCGAGGAGGCCGCTCGCGGGACCCCCGGCCCGCGGAACGTCGGCGAGGCCCCCGGCCCCCGGGGTCGTGCCGCGGCGTCCGTCAGGACCCGAGGCGGCCGACCGGGCTTCGGTAGGGGAACGGTAGAGTCGCGCGGCGTGATCGAAACCCTCGTCTGGATCGCCGTGGCCCTGCTCGCCATCGGCGTGTACCTCAGCTGGACCGCCGGCCGGCTCGACCGGCTGCACACGCGGATCGACGCCGCCCGGGCCGCCCTCGACGCGCAGCTCGTCCGGCGGTCGGCCGTCGCGCTGGAGGTGGCCACCTCGGGAGTGCTCGATCCGGCCGCCTCCATCGTCCTGTACGAGGCCGCGCACGCGGCCCGGCAGACCGAGGAGGACCACCGAGAGGTGGCGGAGAGCGAGCTGAGCCAGGCGCTGCGGGCGGTGTTCGAGGACCCGGACCAGGTCGAGGCCGTCAAGGAGGCGCCGGGCGGCGAGGAGGCGGCGGGCGAACTGGCCGCCGCCGTCCGCCGGGTGCCGATGGCCCGCCGCTTCCACAACGACGCCGTACGCGCGGCCCGCGCCCTGCGCCGGCACCGCAAGGTGCGCTGGTTCCGGCTCGCGGGCCACGCGCCGTTCCCGCTGGCCTTCGAGATGGACGACGAGCCGCCTGCGGCCCTGGCGGACCGGCCCGGGTCCTGAGGTTGCGCTGACCCCGGGTCTCCGGGAGTCGGCGGCCGGCCCCGGGTGGGGGTGGGGTGCGCTTCGGGTGAGTGGCCGGGGTGGAGGTGGCTTCGGGTGGGTGGCCGGGGTGGAGGTGGGTGCTCCTCGTAAGGGCAAGGGCCCGGGTGGGGCTGGGGCCCGCTTCGGGTGGGCCGGCGGAGGGGTGGGCCCGCTTCGGAAGGCCCCGTGTCGGCGTCGGCTCGCTCCCGTTAGTTGGCCGGGGGCGGGCGGCCCGCTTCGGGTGGCCGCCCCGCGGTGCTCGGGTCCCCTCGCCGCTTGAGCGGCCCTCGGGGGTGGGGTGGGGCACTGCCCGTCTGCTTCCCCGTGCACCACAGGGCGGCTTGCAGGGCTTTGGGCGGGGGCTGCCCTCGGGGGCGGGTCGGTGCGCGGGCCAGGTCGCCGCGGGGGAGCCAGGTGCCTACGCGGCTACGAGCGTCCCTCTCGTGCCCGGCCGGCCCGGGTGGCGGGCGGCTGGTCCGGACGGGTGGTCCGGGCCGGGGTGTACGGCGGGGCCTCGGCGGCGGGGCGGCGGTCGGGAGCGGCCGGTACGGTCCCGTGCCGGCGGGGGTGGCAGAGGAGTGGCGGGTCGCGCACTGGCCACTGTGGCGCCCCGTGGGAGCCACCTGCTCCACATTGGCCCTTGCAGTGGACTGGACAGGCCTTGTTTCCTTGGCCGAGCAGTACCCGTCTCCTTCGAGTGAGGTCAATCCGTGAGCACGCTGAACACCACCCCGCAGACCCCCGAGACCGGCACCGCCCGCGTCAAGCGCGGCATGGCCGAGCAGCTCAAGGGCGGCGTGATCATGGACGTGGTCAACGCCGAGCAGGCCAAGATCGCCGAGGACGCCGGCGCCGTGGCCGTCATGGCCCTGGAGCGGGTCCCCGCGGACATCCGCAAGGACGGCGGCGTGGCCCGCATGTCCGACCCGAACATGATCGAGGAGATCATCGACGCGGTGTCGATCCCGGTCATGGCCAAGTCCCGCATCGGCCACTTCGTCGAGGCCCAGGTGCTGCAGTCCCTCGGCGTCGACTACATCGACGAGTCCGAGGTCCTCACCCCGGCCGACGAGGTCAACCACTCCGACAAGTGGGCCTTCACCACCCCCTTCGTCTGCGGTGCCACCAACCTGGGCGAGGCCCTGCGCCGCATCGCCGAGGGCGCGGCCATGATCCGCTCGAAGGGCGAGGCCGGTACCGGCAACGTCGTCGAGGCCGTCCGCCACCTGCGCCAGATCAAGAACGAGATTGCCAAGCTGCGCGGCTTCGACAACAACGAGCTGTACGCCGCGGCCAAGGAGCTGCGCGCCCCGTACGAGCTCGTCAAGGAGGTCGCCGAGCTCGGCAAGCTCCCCGTCGTGCTGTTCTCCGCCGGCGGCGTGGCCACCCCGGCCGACGCCGCGCTGATGCGTCAGCTCGGCGCCGAGGGCGTCTTCGTCGGCTCCGGCATCTTCAAGTCGGGCGACCCGGCCAAGCGCGCCGCCGCCATCGTGAAGGCCACCACCTTCTACGACGACCCGAAGATCATCGCGGACGCCTCCCGCAACCTGGGCGAGGCCATGGTCGGCATCAACTGCGACACCCTGCCCGAGGCCGAGCGCTACGCCAACCGCGGCTGGTAAGGCACTACAGAAGATGAACAACCCCCCCGTCATTGGCGTCCTGGCCCTCCAGGGCGACGTACGGGAGCACCTGATCGCCCTGGCCTCGGCTGACGCCGTGGCCAGGCCGGTCCGGCGCCCCGAGGAGCTCGCCGAGGTCGACGCCCTCGTCATCCCCGGCGGCGAGTCCACGACGATGTCGAAGCTCGCCGTCCTGTTCGGCATGCTGGAGCCGCTGCGCGAGCGCGTGCGCGCCGGCATGCCCGTGTACGGCACCTGCGCCGGCATGATCATGCTCGCTGACAAGATCCTCGACGGCCGCGAGGACCAGGAGACCCTGGGCGGCGTCGACATGATCGTGCGCCGCAACGCCTTCGGCCGCCAGAACGAGTCGTTCGAGGCGAAGGTCGAGTTCGCGGGCATCGAGGGCGGCCCCGTCGAGGGCGTCTTCATCCGCGCCCCGTGGGTCGAGTCCGTGGGTGCTTCCGCGGAGGTCCTCGCCACGTACGACGGCCACACCGTCGCCGTCCGCCAGGGCAACGTGCTGGCGACCTCGTTCCATCCCGAACTGACCGGAGACGAGCGCGTGCACGCGTACTTCGTGGACATGGTGCGCGCAAGCGCCTGACCGCGTCCCGGTAGGATCGAGGCGAAACACTGTTGGTGACGCGAAGGAGACAGGCAGATGTCCGGCCACTCTAAATGGGCTACGACGAAGCACAAGAAGGCCGTGATCGACGCCAAGCGCGGCAAGCTCTTCGCGAAGCTGATCAAGAACATCGAGGTCGCGGCCCGGACCGGCGGTGCCGACCCGGACGGCAACCCGACCCTCTTCGACGCCATCCAGAAGGCGAAGAAGAGCTCGGTCCCGAACAAGAACATCGACTCCGCGGTCAAGCGCGGCGGCGGCCTCGAGGCCGGCGGCGTGGACTACGCGACGATCATGTACGAGGGCTACGGTCCGAACGGTGTCGCGGTGCTCATCGAGTGCCTCACCGACAACCGCAACCGCGCCGCCTCGGACGTGCGCGTCGCCATGACCCGCAACGGCGGCTCGATGGCCGACCCGGGCTCCGTCTCGTACCTGTTCAACCGCAAGGGCGTCGTCGTGCTGCCCAAGGGCGAGCTGTCCGAGGACGACGTCCTCGGCGCGGTCCTCGACGCGGGCGCCGAGGAGGTCAACGACCTCGGCGAGAACTTCGAGGTCATCAGCGAGGCCACCGACCTGGTCGCGGTCCGCACCGCGCTCCAGGAGGCCGGCATCGACTACGACTCGGCCGAGTCCAGCTTCGTCCCGACCATGCAGGTCGAGCTGGACGAGGAGGGCGCGCGGAAGATGTTCAAGCTGATCGACGCCCTCGAGGACAGCGACGACGTGCAGAACGTCTTCGCCAACTTCGACGTCAGCGACGAGGTCATGGCGCAGGTCGACGCGTAAGCGCGACCGACCGGTGCGTGTCGGCGGGCCGACGGGGGACACCCCCGTCGGCCCGCCGCGTTCGTTGCGGCCCGGCGGACGGCCGGGACACGACGCCCGGGCCCGCCCGGTTGTCGGGCGCTGTCAGTGGGGGCCGCTAGCCTGCTGGAACAGCTGAGCGAGGGAGGGACGGCGGCGTGCGCGTTCTCGGGGTGGACCCGGGTCTGACCCGGTGCGGCGTGGGGGTGGTCGAGGGCACCGCCGGCCGCCCGCTGACCATGCTCGGCGTGGGCGTCGTACGGACCCCCGCGGACGCCGAGGCGCCCGAGCGGCTCGTGGGCATCGAGGCCGGCATCGAGGCGTGGCTGGACGAGTTCCGGCCCGAACTCGTGGCCGTGGAGCGGGTGTTCAGTCAGCACAACGTGCGCACGGTGATGGGCACCGCGCAGGCGAGCGCCGTCGCCATGCTGTGCGCCGCCCGGCGCGGGATACCGGTCGCGCTGCACACGCCCAGCGAGGTCAAGGCCGCCGTCACCGGCAGCGGCCGCGCCGACAAGGCGCAGGTCGGGGCCATGGTCACGCGGCTCCTGCGGCTGGACGCGCCGCCGAAACCGGCCGACGCGGCCGACGCACTGGCGCTCGCCATCTGCCACATCTGGCGGGCACCCGCACAGAACCGCCTCCAGCAGGCGGTGGCCCAGAACCGCCTGCAGCAGGCGGCCGCCCGGCACGCCGCCGGGCGACAGCCGGACCAGCACGCCCCGGGCGCCCAGCGCGCGCAGGGCCCGTACGCCCCGAAAGGCCGCACCCGATGATCGCCTTCGTGAGCGGCCCGGTGGCCGCACTCGCCCCCACGACCGCCGTGATCGAGGTCGGAGGGGTGGGCATGGCCGTGCAGTGCACCCCGAACACCATCGCCGGCCTGCGGGTCGGGCAGGAGGCCAAGCTCGCCACCTCCCTGGTGGTGCGCGAGGACTCCCTCACCCTCTACGGCTTCGCGGACGACGACGAACGGCAGGTCTTCGAGCTGCTGCAGACCGCGAGCGGGGTCGGGCCCCGGCTGGCGCAGGCGATGCTGGGCGTGCACAGCCCGGACGCGCTGCGCCTCGCCTTCTCGACGGGGGACGAGAAGGCGCTGACCGCGGTGCCGGGCATCGGCAAGCGGGGGGCGCAGAAGCTCCTGCTCGAGCTCAAGGACAAGCTGGGGGCGCCGCTCGGCGCGTCCGGCCTGGTCGGCGCCCAGCGGGCGGCGGCCACCGGGCCCGCGCCGTGGACGGAGCAGCTCACCGCCGCCCTCGTCGGGCTGGGGTACGCCTCCCGCGAGGCGGAGGAGGCCGTATCGGCGGTGACGCCGCAGGCGGAGGCCGCGCTGGCCGAGACCGGATCCGCGCCGGTCCCGCAGCTCCTGCGCGCCGCGCTCCAGACCCTGAACCGGTCCCGGTAGCGGCTCCGCACCGCACCACCCACCCGCACGACACAGAAGGCAGACACCGTGAACTGGGACGAGGAAGCCGCCGAGGACGCCGCGGCGCGCCTGGTCGGCGCCGACGCCGACCGCGACGACAGTGCCGTCGAGGCGGCCCTGCGGCCGAAGGACCTCGACGAGTTCGTCGGCCAGGAGAAGGTCCGCCAGCAGCTCGACCTCGTCCTCAAGGCGGCCCGGCAGCGCGGCGCCACGGCGGACCACGTGCTGCTCTCCGGCGCGCCCGGACTCGGCAAGACCACCCTCTCGATGATCATCGCGGCCGAGATGGGCGCCCCCATCCGCATCACCTCGGGCCCGGCGATCCAGCACGCCGGCGACCTGGCGGCGATCCTGTCCTCGCTCCAGGAGGGCGAGGTGCTCTTCCTCGACGAGATCCACCGCATGTCCCGGCCCGCCGAGGAGATGCTCTACATGGCGATGGAGGACTTCCGGGTCGACGTGATCGTCGGCAAGGGGCCCGGCGCCACCGCCATCCCGCTGGAGCTCCCCCCGTTCACCCTGGTCGGCGCCACCACCCGGGCCGGCCTGCTGCCGCCGCCGCTGCGCGACCGGTTCGGCTTCACCGGCCACATGGAGTTCTACGCGCCCGAAGAGCTCCAGCGCGTCATCCACCGCTCCGCCCGCCTCCTCGACGTCGAGATCGAGGGCGAGGGCGCCGCCGAGATCGCCGGCCGGTCCCGCGGCACGCCCCGCATCGCCAATCGCCTGCTGCGCCGCGTCCGGGACTACGCGCAGGTCAGGGCCGACGGCGTCATCACCCGCGAGGTGGCCGCCGCCGCGCTCGCCGTGTACGAGGTGGACGGCCGCGGGCTGGACCGGCTGGACCGCGCCGTCCTCGAGGCCCTGCTCAAGCTGTTCGGCGGCGGACCGGTGGGCCTGTCGACGCTCGCGGTGGCCGTCGGCGAGGAGCGGGAGACCGTCGAGGAGGTGGCCGAGCCGTTCCTCGTCCGGGAGGGCCTGCTGGCCCGTACGCCCCGGGGCCGGGTCGCCACGCCCGCCGCGTGGGCCCACCTGGGCCTCGTACCGCCGCGCCAGGGCGGGGGGACCGGATCAAGCGGACAACAGGACCTGTTCGGTGCGTGACCAGGAGTGTTCGGGCGTCACGATGCGTGATCGGCCGTGATCTTGGCGTGGTCCCGCAGTCGTGTTCGAGTCGTGACGGCCAGGATGTCGCCTGGTCAGGAACCGGGGTGGGATGCTGGGCGTTGTTCGTACGGTGCGGACTCGCCTAGACTCCGCCGATGCCGACCCGTCTCGAGGGTCGGCGTGCCCACCCCCAAAAAGGCCGCTCTTCCAGCGCGGTCGTGCGAAGGAATCTCCGTCCCATGAGCAACAGTCTCGTGACCTTCCTCCCGTTCATCGTGCTCATCGGGGCCATGTTCCTGATGACCCGCTCTGCGAAGAAGAAGCAGGCGCAGGCCGTGCAGATGCGCGACCGGATGGCGCCCGGCGCGGGCGTCCGCACGATCGGCGGCATGTACGCCACCGTCAAGGAGGTCAACGACGACACCGTCCTCCTCGAGGTGGCCCCCGGCGTCCACGCGGTCTTCGCGAAGAACGCCATCGGCGCCGTCCTGGAGGACGAGGAGTACAACCGCATCGTCCACGGCACCGGCGATGATCTGACGATCGACACGCCGGTCGTCCCGGACGACGCCTCCTCGCTGACGGAGGGCGCCGACAAGGCGGAGGACTCCAAGATCGACCTCGGCAAGGCCGAGGGCGTCGACGAGGACGCGGCCCCGGGCACCAAGGACGGAAAGAACGACGGCGAGGCCGACGCGAAGTAAGTCCGTGGCAGGGGACCGCGCGGCGCCCACCGGCGCGGCGCGGTCCCCGCACATGGCTCACTGACGCGGGGGACAGGCCCCGAACCACTTCGTGGCCGCCGTGCGCACACCCGGCGCCGGCGGTTGGACAGGGAGATACGACAAAGGTGGCAGCACCGAAGAAGGGCCGACGGCCCGCGGGGGCGCAGGGCAGGCCGGGCCGTGCCCTGGCGGTGATCCTCATCGCGATGGTGGCGCTCACCGCGGGGATGTTCATCTCCAAGCAGACCACGCCGCGCCTGGGCATCGACCTCGCGGGCGGTACGACGATCACGCTCAAGGCCAAGAGCGAGCCCGGCAAGCCGGACGCGGTCAACGAGACCAACATGAACACCGCGGTCGGCATCATCGAGCGCCGCGTCAACGGTCTCGGCGTCTCCGAGGCCGAGGTCCAGACGCAGGGCCGCGATCACATCATCGTGAACATCCCCAAGGGGACCAACGAGAAGCAGGCGCGCGAGCAGGTCGGTACGACCGCGCAGCTCTACTTCCGCCCCGTGCTCGCGTACGCGCCGGGCACCCCCACCATGCCGGAGCCGACCCCGTCGGCGAGCTCCTCCGGCAAGCCGAAGGCCGAGAGCGGCACCAAGGGCGGCGCCACGCCGACGCCCAAGGCCAGCGCTTCCTCGCAGGGCCGCGCGCTTCCCGAGGCCCTGACGGCCACGGGCGCGCCGACGCCCGGCGCCAGCGGCAAGGCGGACGACAAGAAGGCCGGCGACAAGAAGGCCGACGGCAAGAAGACCGCGCCGACCCCGACGCCTTCCGGCGCCGCCTCCGGTGACCTGCAGAAGCAGTTCGCCGCGCTCGACTGCGCCAAGCCCGACCAGCGCGCCACGGCCGGCAAGGGCGCCAAGCCCACCGACACCACCATCGCGTGCGGCCAGAACGGCAAGGTCTGGGAGAAGTACCTGCTCGGCCCGGTCGAGGTCGACGGCAAGGACATCTCCGACGCCAAGGGCGTCCTCGACCCGCAGCGCGCCATGTGGCTCGTCCAGCTGAAGTTCACGGACAAGGGCGGCGACAAGTTCGCCGCCACCACCGGCAAGCTGGCCTCCCAGCAGTCGCCGCAGAACCAGTTCGCCATCGTCCTCGACGGCGACGTGGTCTCCGCGCCGTCCGTGAGCAGCGCGATCACCGGCGGCAGCGCCGAGATCACCGGCGGCTTCACCCAGCAGACCGCCCAGGACCTGGGCAACATGCTCTCCTACGGCGCGCTGCCGCTGTCCTTCCAGGAGGACAGCGTCACCACCGTCACCGCCGCCCTCGGTGGCGAGCAGCTGAAGGCCGGCCTCATCGCCGGTGCCATCGGCCTCGCGCTCGTGATCATCTACCTGGTGGCCTACTACCGCGGCCTGGCGTCCGTCGCCATCGTCAGCCTCATGGTCTCCGCGATCCTCACGTACACGATCATGGCGCTGCTCGGCAAGGCCATCGGCTTCGCGCTGAACCTGCCGGCCGTCTGCGGTGCGATCGTCGCGATCGGTATCACCGCCGACTCCTTCATCGTGTACTTCGAGCGCATCCGCGACGAGATCCGCGAGGGCCGCACCCTGCGTCCGGCCGTCGAGCGGGCCTGGCCGCGCGCCCGGCGCACGATCCTGGTCTCCGACTTCGTGTCGTTCCTGGCCGCCGCGGTGCTCTTCATCGTCACCGTCGGCAAGGTCCAGGGCTTCGCGTTCACGCTCGGCCTGACCACGCTCCTCGACATCGTCGTGGTGTTCCTCTTCACCAAGCCGATCATGACGCTGCTGGCGCGCACCAAGTTCTTCGCCGACGGCCACCCCTGGTCGGGTCTGGACCCCAAGCGGCTCGGCGCCAAGCCGCCGCTGCGGTCGTCCCGTCGTGTCTCTGCCCCTGTCGATGCGAAGGAGGTCTGAGATGTCGAAGCTCGGAACCCTCGGCGCCCGCCTCTACCGCGGCGAGGTCGGCTACGACTTCGTCGGCAAGCGCTTCATCTGGTACGGCGTCTCCGTCCTGATCACCATCACGGCGATCGTGGCGCTGGCCGTCCAGGGCCTCAACATGGGCATCGAGTTCAAGGGCGGTGCCGTCTTCACCACCCCGAAGGTCGACGTCTCCGTCGCCAAGGCCCAGGAGGAGGCCGAGAGCGCCTCCGGCCACGACGCGATCGTCCAGGAGCTCGGCACCGGCGGCCTGCGCATCCAGATCTCCGGTCTGGACACCGACCAGGCCAACAGCGTCAAGGCGAAGCTGGCCGCCGACCTGAGCGTCAAGGAAGCGGACATCAACGCCGACCTGGTCGGCCCCAGCTGGGGTGAGCAGATCGCCAACAAGGCCTGGACGGGCCTCGGGGTCTTCATGATCCTCGTGGTGATCTACCTGGCCATCGCGTTCGAGTGGCGCATGGCCGTCGCGGCCCTGATCGCGCTCATCCACGACCTCACCATCACCGTCGGCGTGTACGCGCTGGTCGGCTTCGAGGTCACCCCGGGCACGGTCATCGGTCTGCTGACGATCCTCGGTTACTCCCTCTACGACACCGTCGTCGTCTTCGACGGTCTGAAGGAAGCCTCCAAGGACATCACCAAGCAGACCCGCTACACCTACAGCGAGATCGCCAACCGCAGCCTCAACGGCACGCTGGTCCGCTCCATCAACACCACCGTCGTGGCGCTGCTCCCGGTCGCCGGCCTGCTGTTCATCGGCGGCGGCGTCCTGGGCGCGGGCATGCTCAACGACATCTCGCTGTCGCTGTTCGTCGGCCTCGCGGCCGGTGCGTACTCCTCGATCTTCATCGCGACCCCGCTGGTCGCCGAGCTCAAGGAGCGCGACCCGGCGATGAAGGCCCTGCGCAAGCGGGTCCTCGCCAAGCGTGCGAGCGCGGCCGCCAAGGGCGAGTCGGACGGCACCGACCTGTCGGGCGCCGAGGTCGTGGGCCAGTCCGGTCCGGCCGGTCGGGCGACGGGCCGCCGCCGGTGACCGGCGACGTGCGCGAGCTGCTGCTCAGCCGGATCAAGGACGTACCGGACTACCCGAAGCCGGGCGTGATGTTCAAGGACATCACCCCGCTGCTGGCGGACCCGGAGGCCTTCCACGCGCTCACCGAGGCGCTCGTGGAGCTCTGCGTCCGGCACGGCGCGACGAAGATCGTCGGCCTGGAGGCCCGCGGGTTCATCCTGGCCGCACCGGTCGCGGTGCAGTCCCGCATCGGCTTCGTGCCGGTCCGCAAGGCCGGCAAGCTGCCCGGCGCGACCCTGCGCCAGGCGTACGAGCTCGAGTACGGCACCGCGGAGATCGAGGTGCACGCCGAGGACCTCGGGCCGGGCGACCGGGTCATGGTCATCGACGACGTCCTGGCCACCGGCGGCACGGCCGAGGCCTCGCTGGAGCTCATCCGGCGGGCCGGGGCCGAGGTCGCGGGCGTGGCGGTCCTGATGGAGCTCAGCTTCCTGCCCGGGCGCGCCCGGCTGGAGCAGGCGCTGGCGGGTGCCCCGCTGGACGCCCTGATCACCGTCTGACCGGTTTCGAGCGAACGCTCTCGAACGGCGGGCACCGGGAATTCCGGTGCCCGCCGTTTCCGCTGTACGCAGCAGGTGGGCGCGACGGGCGCCGGCGAGCGGGCCGGAGTGCGGCCGTCCGCTGGGTGGGCGAGGCGAACGGCGCGGCCGAACGCTCGCTACCATGGGTTTTCCGGACCTGACCGGAGGACCCGGAACCGCACGAGGAGCGCTCTTGCCAGACGAGGTCCAGCCACTCTCCGCCGCGCAGCCCGACCAGCAGGCCGACCCGGCCACGGCGCCTCCCGCCGCGCCCGGCAAGCCCGCGGCGGGCCCGAAGCCGGCCCAGCCGGCCACGCCGCCCGTGCCGCCGCTGGCCCCGCCGGCGCCCGCGCCCCGGCCGCTGCCGGCGAAGCCGGCCGGCTCCTCCAACCGCGTCCGGGCCCGCCTCGCCCGGCTGGGCGTCCAGCGCTCCAACCCGTACAACCCGGTCCTCGAGCCGCTGCTGCGCATCGTCCGCAGCAACGACCCGAAGATCGAGACGGCCACGCTGCGCCAGATCGAGAAGGCCTACCAGGTCGCCGAGCGCTGGCACCGCGGCCAGAAGCGCAAGAGCGGCGACCCGTACATCACGCACCCGCTCGCCGTCACCACGATCCTCGCCGAGCTCGGCATGGACCCGGCCACCCTGATGGCGGGGCTGCTGCACGACACCGTCGAGGACACCGAGTACGGCCTCGACCAGCTGCGCCGCGACTTCGGCGACGCCGTCGCCCTGCTCGTCGACGGCGTCACCAAGCTGGACAAGGTCAAGTTCGGCGAGGCCGCGCAGGCCGAGACCGTCCGCAAGATGGTCGTGGCCATGGCCAAGGACCCGCGCGTCCTGGTCATCAAGCTCGCCGACCGCCTGCACAACATGCGCACGATGCGCTACCTCAAGCGGGAGAAGCAGGAGAAGAAGGCCCGCGAGACCCTCGAGATCTACGCGCCCCTGGCCCACCGCCTGGGCATGAACACGATCAAGTGGGAGCTGGAGGACCTCGCCTTCGCGATCCTCTACCCCAAGATGTACGACGAGATCGTCCGCCTCGTCGCCGAGCGCGCCCCGAAGCGGGACGAGTACCTCGCCGTCGTCACCGACGAGGTGCAGGCCGACCTGCGGGCCGCCCGAATCAAGGCCACCGTCACCGGCCGCCCCAAGCACTACTACAGCGTCTACCAGAAGATGATCGTGCGGGGCCGGGACTTCGCCGAGATCTACGACCTGGTGGGCATCCGCGTCCTCGTCGACACGGTCCGCGACTGCTACGCGGCCCTGGGCACCGTCCACGCCCGCTGGAACCCGGTTCCGGGGCGGTTCAAGGACTACATCGCGATGCCCAAGTTCAACATGTACCAGTCGCTGCACACCACGGTCATCGGCCCCAACGGCAAGCCCGTCGAGCTGCAGATCCGCACCTTCGACATGCACCGCCGGGCCGAGTACGGCATCGCCGCGCACTGGAAGTACAAGCAGCAGACCGTCGCCGGCGCCTCGAAGATCCGCACCGACGTCCCGCAGGCCGCCAAGGGCAGCGCCGGCCAGGACACCGTCAACGACATGGCCTGGCTGCGCCAGCTGCTCGACTGGCAGAAGGAGACCGAGGACCCGGGCGAGTTCCTCGACTCGCTGCGCTTCGACCTCTCGCGCAACGAGGTCTTCGTCTTCACGCCCAAGGGCGACGTCATAGCACTGCCGGCCGGGGCCACCCCGGTGGACTTCGCCTTCGCGGTCCACACCGAGGTCGGCTACCGGACCATAGGGGCCCGGGTCAACGGCCGCCTCGTACCGCTGGAGTCCACCCTCGACAACGGCGACACCGTCGAGGTCTTCACGTCCAAGGCCGAGGGCGCGGGCCCGTCCCGCGACTGGCTGACGTTCGTGAAGTCCCCGCGGGCCCGCAACAAGATCCGCGCCTGGTTCTCCAAGGAGCGCCGGGACGAGGCCATCGAGCAGGGCAAGGACGCCATCGCGCGGGCCATGCGCAAGCAGAACCTGCCGATCCAGCGGATCCTCACCGGCGACTCGCTGGTCACCCTCGCGCACGAGATGCGCTACCCCGACATCTCGTCGCTGTACGCGGCCATCGGCGAGGGGCACGTCTCCGCCCAGGCCGTGGTCTCCAAGCTCGTGCAGGCCATGGGTGGCGAGGAGGCGGCCAACGAGGACATCGAGGAGAGCGTCCCGCCGACGCGCGGCCGCAGCAAGCGGCGCGCGAACGCCGACCCCGGCGTCGTCGTCAAGGGCGTCGAGGACGTGTGGGTCAAGCTCGCCCGCTGCTGCACCCCGGTGCCGGGCGACCCGATCATCGGCTTCGTCACGCGCGGCAGTGGCGTATCGGTTCACCGCGCGGACTGCGTCAACGTGGACTCGCTCTCGCAGCAGCCCGAGCGGATCCTCGAGGTCGAGTGGGCTCCCACCCAGTCCTCCGTCTTCCTGGTCGCCATCCAGGTCGAGGCGCTGGACCGGTCCCGCCTGCTGTCCGACGTCACCCGCGTCCTGTCCGACCAGCACGTCAACATCCTGTCGGCGGCCGTGCAGACCTCCCGCGACCGGGTGGCCACCTCGCGGTTCACCTTCGAGATGGGCGACCCCAAGCACCTCGGACACGTCCTCAAGGCCGTCCGCGGCGTGGAGGGCGTGTACGACGTCTACCGGGTGACCTCCGCCCGTCGGCCGTAAGCCGTAGGCTGCTCCCCGAGGGGGGCGGAATGGCCGAAGGTGCGTTAGTCGAGGGCCGCTACCAGCTGCTGCGACTGCTGGGACGCGGCAGCGTCGGTGCGGTGTACGAGGCGGAGGACACCAAGCTCGGGCGGCGCGTGGCGGTCAAGATGCTGACCGCCGCCGCGGCCCGGGGCCCCGCCTCGGAGTGGCTGCGCCGCTTCCACCGCGAGGTCGAGGCGCTCACCCGCATCCGGCACCGCGGCGTGGTCACCCTGTACGACTCCGGGGAGTACGAGGGCACCCCGTACCTGGTCATGCAGCTCCTCGACGGGATGAACCTGGCCCAGCTCGTGAAGGCCGTCGGCCGCGTCGCGGCCCCCACCGCCGCCTGGGTCGGCCTGTGCATGGCCGAGGCCCTGCGGGCCGTGCACGAAGCGGGCGTCCTGCACCGGGACGTCAAGCCGTCCAACGTCGGACTCACCCGGGACGGGGGCGTGGTCCTGCTGGACCTCGGGCTCGCCTCCCTCGTGGGCGGGGACCGGGTGACCGCCACGGGCATCGCCGTCGGCACTCCCCAGTTCATGGCGCCGGAGGTCATCGAGGGCACGGAACCGGCGCCGGCCGGCGACCTGTACGCGCTCGGCGTGTGCATGTACCTGATGGCCACCGGCGAACTCCCCTTCGACGCCGCGCCGGACGTCCTCGGCGTGCTCGTCGAGGCCATGGGCAGCGGAATCCCCCCGCTCGCCGGCCGGAACACCGGCTACCCGGAGCGCCTCAACCTGGCGATCGACGCCCTCTGCGCCCGCCGGCCCGAGCAGCGGCCCACCACGGCGGGCGCGGCCGTCTCCCAGCTCGGGCTGCTCGCCGACGGCGGTCGCGAGGACCTGGCCGGGCTGGTCGCCGACCGGCTCAGGGAGGCGGCGATCCGCGGACTCGCCACCCCGACCGCGGACGGGGACTACGAGCTGGACCCGCCCGGCGAACCCGCCTTCGTGCCGCCCCCGCCGCCCCCGGCCGTCCCGCGGCCCGCCGCGGGCCCCGAGGACGTGACCCAGTTCCGGCCCTTCGCCCCCGGCCCGCCGCCGGTCCCCGGCCCCCCGCCCGCCGAGGAGCTGCCGGAGTACGGGTGGTACGTGGGCGGGGCCGGACCCGACGCGGCACCCGCGGCGAGCCCGCTGCACCGCGTCAACCTCAGCGTCGGCTTCCGCCGCACCGTCATGAGCGGGATGGACACGCGGAAGGCGGCCTCCCGGCTGCGCGAAGCGGTCAACCTCGTGCTCACCAACCAGCTGACCGAGGCCTCGCAGATGCTGGCGGTGCTCGTCTACTCCTGCACCTCCGCCCTGGGGCCCACCCACACCACCACCCTCACCGCGATGTACTGGCAGGGCATCTGCCTGGCCCGGCTGGGCGCCGCCGGCGAGGCCGTCGAGCTGCTCGCCCGGGTGAACTCGGCGGTGGACCAGCGAAAGGACCCGAGCGGTGCCTGACATCAGCGTGGGCGTTGCGGAGACCGGCGACGACGAGGCGGCCCTGCGGGCGCTGTCGTCCTGGCTCCGCGAGGACGAAGCCCTCGGCGGCGCGGTCCGCGGCCGGACGGCCGCCCGTGCTCGCAGGGAACCGGGGGCCATGGGCGGCGGCACCCTCGACGTGCTCGAGTTCGCCGTCTCCAGTGGGCTCGGCCTGGGAGGTCTCGTCCTCTCCGTGCTCCAATGGCGCGCGGCGCTCCGCCGCCCCGCCGCCACCGTGCTGCGCCGCGGAGCGGTGGAGGTGCGGCTGGAGGGCCGGCTGGCCGCCGACCAGGAGACGGTACGGAACATCCTCGAGCAGCTGCGGGACGGGCAGGGGAACGCCGACGCGGGCGAGGGCGATGCCGGCCCTCGCTGACCCCGGCAGCTCCCGCGCCGTACTCCTCGGCACCGCCGCCTACCACCACCTCGACCAGCTGCCCGCCGTCGAGGCGAACCTCCTCGACCTCGCCGGCGAACTCCGCGACGCGACCGTGTGGGGGCTCCCCGGCGAACACTGCACCGTCGTCCTCGACCCGCAGAGCGCCGTCGACCTGCTCGACCCGGTGCACCAGGCCGCCGACGAGGCCACCGACACCCTGGTGGTCTACTACGCGGGCCACGGCATGCGCGATCCCGACTCGGCGGACCTCTACCTCGCCCTCGGCACCTCCCGTGACGGCGTCGGGTACTCGGCCGTCGCCTACAGCCACCTGCGCACCGCCCTGCGGGCCTCCCGGGCCCGCCGCAAGGTGGTCGTCCTCGACTGCTGCTTCAGCGGCCGGGCCGCCCGCACCCTCGCCGGGGACACCCGCTCCATCGCCGGCGAGGCCGCCGTCGACGGGGTCTACGTGATCACGTCCGCACCCCGCGACCGGGTCGCCCTGGCGCCCGACGGCGAGCGGTACACCGCCTTCACCGCCGAGCTCCTGTACATCCTCCGCCACGGCATCCCGGAGGCCGCCGAACTCCTCGACCTCGACGCGCTCTACCGCGAGCTCACGGCCCGGCTGGGCGCGAAGAACCGGCCGCTGCCGCAGCGGTCCCAGGAGAACGCGATGGGAGCGCTGCACCTGGTCCGCAACAAGGCCAGGGCGGGGCACCGGGCCCCCGCGGGTCCCGTCCTCGACGCCGACGTGCGCACGGCCGCCGTGGCCACCGGGCTGAACATCGCGCGCATGCTGCGCCGCCAGGGCAACACGCGGGACGCGCTGCCCGTCCTCCGGCTCGCCCTCCAGGAGCAGCCGGAGGGGCACACGGTGCGCTTCGCCGTCCAGCTGGAGCTCTCGGAGCTGCTCACCGAGACCGGCCACCTCGCCGAGGCCATCGCCGTACTGGAGTCGGCCTACCAGCAGCTCCACAAGCCCTACGGGCCGGAGGCGGTGCTCCTGTGCCGGCGGCTGGCCGACCTGCTCCAGGAGTCCGGCAACCACATCCAGGCCTGCGAAGTGCTGTGGCGGGCCATCGACATCGGCGCGGGGGACCACCGGGTCCGGTGACCGCCCGGAAACACCGGGGGCCCGACGGTGCCGTACGCACCGTCGGGCCCCCGTACCACCGCCGCTGCCGGTCGGGACGACCGGACGGGGACGGATGATCAGCCGCCGAACTCCTCCAGGCCCTTCAGGGCCTGGTCGAGGAGGGCCTGGCGGCCCTCCAGCTCACGCTCGAGCTTGTCGGCCTTGGCCGTGTTGCCCGCGGCACGCGCCGCCTCGGCCTGCTCGCGCAGCTTGTCCACGGCGGCCTGCAGCTGGCCGGTCAGACCCGCGGCGCGGGCCCGCGCCTCCGGGTTCGTCCGGCGCCACTCGGCCTCCTCGGACTCCTGCAGGGCCCGCTCGACGGCGTGCATCCGGCCCTCGACCTTGGGACGCGCGTCCCGCGGCACGTGGCCGATGGCCTCCCAGCGCTCGTTGATGCCCCGGAACGCGGCGCGGGCCGCCTTCAGGTCCGTCACCGGGACGAGCTTCTCGGCCTCGGCCGCCAGCTCCTCCTTCAGCTTGAGGTTCTCGGCCTGCTCGGCGTCGCGCTCGGCGAACACCTCGGAGCGGGCCGCGAAGAAGACGTCCTGGGCGCCGCGGAAGCGGTTCCACAGGTCGTCCTCCGACTCGCGCTGGGCGCGGCCGGCCGCCTTCCAGTCCGCCATCAGCTCGCGGTAGCGCGCCGCCGTCGGACCCCAGTCGGTCGAACCGGACAGCGACTCGGCCTCGGCGACCAGCCGCTCCTTGATCTGGCGGGCGTCCTCGCGCTGCGCGTCGAGGGACGCGAAGTGCGCCTTGCGCCGCTTGGAGAACGCCGAGCGGGCGTGCGAGAAGCGGTGCCACAGTTCGTCGTCCGACTTGCGGTCGAGACGCGGCAGGCCCTTCCAGGTGTCCACCAGCGCGCGCAGCCGCTCGCCGGCCGCCCGCCACTGGTCGCTCTGCGCCAGCTGCTCGGCCTCGGCGACCAGCTCCTCCTTGGCGTGGCGGGCCTCGTCCGTCTGCTTGGCCTTCTGCGCCTTGCGCTCCTCGCGGCGCGACTCCACCGACGCGGCCAGCTTGTCGAGCCGGCTGCGCAGCGCGTCGAGGTCGCCCACCGCGTGGTGCTCCTCGACCTGCTGGCGCAGGTGCTCGATGGCCGTCGTCGCGTCCTTGGCGGACAGATCGGTGGTCCGCACCCGTCGCTCGAGGAGGCCGATCTCGACCACCAGGCCCTCGTACTTGCGCTCGAAGTAGGCCAGGGCCTCCTCAGGGGTGCCCGCCTGCCACGAGCCGACGACCTGCTCGCCATCGGCAGTACGCACGTACACGGTGCCCGTCTCGTCGACGCGGCCCCACGGGTCGCTGCTCACAGCGCCTCCTCCACCTGATGCCCGCGGGGGGTCACCCGCCCGGCATCGTCCACAGTTTCCTGGGGCGGGCACCGCCCGCCCTGCACAACGCCAACATAGGCGACCGCCGGGTCGCCTGTCCGCATCCAGCGCGACGGAATATCGGCCGCCGGTCCGGACCGGGCGCCGCGGGGCCCGGCGGGCCCCGGGCGATCCCGGTCCGGCCCCCGTCCGGCCGGTTCTCCGCCGCCCGTCAGTTCTGGGTGACGGCGGCCTTCTGGACGGTCACGGCCTTCTTCGGGGCGCCGTCGGTGGCGCCGCCGGCCACACCCTCCGCGGCCACGTCCTGGACGGCCTTCAGGCCGGCCGCGTCGAGGGTGCCGAAGGGCGTGTAGGTCGGGGGCAGCTTGGAGTCCTTGTAGACCAGGAAGAACTGGCTGCCGCCCGAGTGCGGCTGGCCGGTGTTGGCCATCGCCACGGTGCCGGCCGGGTACGTGACGGTGCCGTCGGCGCCCGCCTTGCCCAGACCGTTCAGGTTCTCGTCCGGGATGGTCCAGCCCGGGCCGCCGCTGCCGGTGCCCTGGGGGTCGCCGCACTGGAGGACGTAGATGCCGCTGGTGGTCAGGCGGTGGCACTTCGTCTTGTCGAAGTAGCCCTTGTCCGCCAGCGCCTTGAACGAGTTCACCGTGTGCGGGGTCTTCGCCGCATCCATGGTGATCTTCATCTCGCCCTGGTCGGTCTTCAGGTCGAAGGTGTACTTCGCCTTCTGGTCGATCGCCATCGCGGGCTCGCTCTTGGCGGACGGTTCCGCCGACGGCGTGGGAGCGGTGCTCGCCTGCGCCTCGGGGGTCGTGTCGTCCTTCTTCGAGGCGAAGGCGCCGCTCGCCACCGTGGCCGCCACGGCCGCGATCACCACGGCCACCGCGGTGCCGATGACCGCGGCCCTGCGGCGCGCCTTGCGCTGGTCCGCGAGCCTGCGCTGCTGCTGGCGCTCGAACTTCTCCCTGGCGAGCTGGCGTCGCCGCTGATCGCTGGTGACCACCGGTCGTCTCCTTCTGAACGTCTTGAGGCACCGCTGTGAACGGCTGTGTGCACGTCTGAGGTACCGCTGTCCGGGCTGGGTAAGGCCGTACCGTATATGGGTTCGCTGTGGGATGAGCAGCGCCGGTAGGCTCTGTCTGCCGCATTCACCTGCTGGATCGCCCGCAGCGGCCGCCAGCGACGATGACGACCGAAGGACGAACGTGCTCATTGCCGGGTTCCCCGCCGGGGCCTGGGGGACCAACTGTTACGTGGTCGCCCCCGCCGCCGGCGAGGAGTGCGTGATCATCGACCCGGGCCACCAGGCCGCCCAGGGAGTCGAGGAGACGCTCAGGAAGCATCGGCTCAAGCCCGTCGCGGTCGTCCTCACCCACGGCCACATCGACCATGTGGCGTCGGTGGTCCCGGTCTGCGGAGCCCACGACGTACCCGCGTGGATCCACCCCGAGGACCGGTACATGATGAGCGACCCCGAGAAGGCGCTCGGCCGCTCCATCGGCATGCCGCTGATGGGCGAGATCACGGTGGGGGAGCCCGACGACGTCCGGGAGCTGACCGACGGCAGTGGGCTCACCCTGGCCGGCATGCAGTTCTCCGTCGCGCACGCGCCCGGCCATACCAAGGGGTCGGTGACCTTCCAGATGCCCGAGGCGGCCGACATCCCCCCGGTCTTCTTCTCGGGCGATCTGCTCTTCGCCGGCTCCATCGGACGCACCGACCTGCCCGGCGGCTCCCACGCCGAGATGCTCGAGTCGCTGGCCCGCGTGTGCCTGCCGCTCGACGACTCGACCGTGGTGCTGTCCGGCCACGGTCCCCAGACCACCATCGGGCGCGAGCGCGCGACCAACCCGTACCTGCGGGAGGTCGCGGCGCTGCGCCAAGGACGCGCCGCGGACCCGACGGCCGCTCCGCGACGAGGAATGTGACGAGACTTTCGTGAGCACCTTCAAGGCCCCCAAGGGCACCTACGACCTCATCCCGCCGTACTCCGCCAAGTACCTGGCCGTGCGCGAGGCCATCTCCGGCCCGCTGCGCAAGGCCGGCTACGGGTACGTCGAGACGCCCGGCTTCGAGGACGTCGAGCTCTTCGCGCGCGGTGTCGGCGAGTCGACCGACATCGTCACCAAGGAGATGTACACCCTCACCACCAAGGGCGGCGCCAACCTCGCGCTGCGCCCCGAGGGCACCGCCTCCGTGCTGCGCGCCGCGCTCGAGGCCAACATGCACAAGGCCGGCGGCCTCCCGGTCAAGCTCTGGTACTCCGGCTCGTACTACCGCTACGAGCGCCCGCAGAAGGGCCGCTACCGCCACTTCTCGCAGGTCGGCGCCGAGGCGATCGGTGCCGAGGACCCGGCGCTGGACGCCGAGCTGATCATCCTCGCCGACCAGGCCTACCGCTCCCTGGGCCTGTCGAACTTCCGCATCCTGCTGAACTCGCTGGGCGACAAGGAGTGCCGGCCCGTCTACCGCGAGGCGCTCCAGGCCTTCCTGCGCGGCCTGGACCTCGACGAGGAGACCGTCCGCCGCGCCGAGATCAACCCGCTGCGCGTCCTGGACGACAAGCGTGCCGAGGTGCAGAAGCAGCTCGGCGGCGCGCCGCTGCTGCGCGACTACCTGTGCGACGCCTGCAAGGCGTACCACGAGGAGGTCCGCGCGCTGGTCACGGCTGCCGGGGTGGCGTTCGAGGACGACGCGAAGCTGGTGCGCGGCCTGGACTACTACACCCGCACGACCTTCGAGTTCGTGCACGACGGCCTGGGGTCGCAGTCCGCGGTGGGCGGCGGCGGCCGCTACGACGGCCTGTCCGAGATGATCGGCGGCCCCGCGCTGCCGTCGGTGGGCTGGGCGCTGGGCGTGGACCGCACGGTCCTCGCGCTGGAGGCCGAAGGCGTCGCCCTCGACATCCCGGCGACCACCGAGGTGTTCGCGGTCGCCCTGGGCGACGAGGCCCGCCGGCTGCTGTTCGGCGCGGTCACCGCGCTGCGCAAGGCGGGCGTCGCGGCGGACTTCTCGTACGGCGGCAAGGGCCTCAAGGGCGCCATGAAGGACGCCAACCGGTCCGGGGCGCGCCTGACGCTCGTCGCCGGCGAGCGCGACCTCGCCGAGGGCGTCGTGCAGCTCAAGGACATGGAGTCCGGCGAGCAGACCGCCGTCCCGGTCGACGCAATCGTCGCCGCGGTGCGGGCGAAGCTGGCCTGATCCGGCTCCCACGTGACGAACGCCGACGCGGCCGACCGCGTCGGCGTTCGTCGTCCGCAGGCGGCCGGAGGCCCCACCGTGCGCAACCCCCGCCGTCCGCACGCCGCGGTGTCCACCGAACGGTGTACACGGGCGCGTACGGCACAATGACCGTGCCCAGACGGGCGGGACGACCGATACGAACGGGATGACGGGCTACGCCATGACGACTTCAGGGGTGGACTCCAGGCGGACCGTGGGCGGCAGCCGCGCGCTCGCCTGGCTGCTGGTGATCACCGGCGCGGCGGGCCTGCTCGCCTCCTGGGTGATCACGATCGACAAGTTCAAGCTCCTCGAGGACCCGAACTTCACCCCGGGCTGCAGCCTGAACCCGGTCGTCGCCTGCGGCAGCATCATGAAGAGCGACCAGGCGTCGGCCTTCGGCTTCCCGAACCCGATGCTCGGCCTCGTCTCGTACGGCATCGTGATCTGCGTCGGCATGAGCCTGCTGGCCGGGGCCCGCTTCGCCCCCTGGTACTGGCTCACCTTCAACGCCGGCACGCTGTTCGGCGTCGGGTTCTGCACCTGGCTGCAGTACCAGTCGCTGTACAGCATCAACGCGCTGTGCCTGTGGTGCTGCCTGGCCTGGGTGGCCACCATCTTCATGTTCTGGTACGTCACCGCGCACAACGTCCGCCAGGGACTGCTGCCCGCGCCCGGCTGGCTGAAGGGCTTCCTCGAGGAGTTCACGTGGGTCCTGCCGGTGCTGCACGTCGGCGTGATCGGCATGCTGGTCCTCACGCGCTGGTGGGACTTCTGGACCTCCTGAGCGACGGATCCGCACGACGGCCCGGCCCGGGCGGCAGCTGCCGCCCGGGCCGTTCTGTCGTACCCCTGGCTTAGGCTTTCGGCGTGGAACCCGATCTGTTCACCGCAGCCGCGGAGGAGCGCCAGGCCAAGGACCCGGCGAGCGCCCCGCTGGCCGTCCGCATGCGCCCGCGCACCCTCGACGAGGTCGTGGGCCAGCAGCACCTGCTCAAGCCCGGCTCGCCGCTGCGACGCCTGGTCGGCGACGGCAACGGCGGCCCGGCCGGCGCGTCCTCGGTGATCCTGTGGGGCCCGCCCGGGACCGGGAAGACCACGCTGGCGTACGTGGTGAGCCAGGCGACCCAGAAGCGGTTCGTGGAGCTGTCCGCGATCACCGCCGGGGTCAAGGAGGTCCGCGCCGTCATCGAGGGCGCGCGCCGCGCCGCGGGCGGGTACGGCAAGGAGACCGTGCTCTTCCTCGACGAGATCCACCGCTTCAGCAAGGCCCAGCAGGACTCCCTGCTGCCCGCGGTCGAGAACCGCTGGGTCACCCTGATCGCCGCGACCACGGAGAACCCGTACTTCTCGGTGATCTCCCCGCTGCTGTCCCGCTCGCTGCTGCTGACGCTGGAGCCCCTGACCGACGACGACCTCAGCGGCCTGCTGCGCCGGGCCCTGGCGGAGGAGCGCGGCCTGGGCGGGGCGGTCACGCTGCCGGCCGACGCGGAGGCGCACCTGCTGCGCATCGCCGGCGGCGACGCCCGGCGCGCGCTGACCGCGCTGGAGGCGGGGGCCGGCTCGGCCATCGCCCAGGGCGAGGACGAGATCACCCTCCGGACGCTGGAGGAGGCCGTCGACCGGGCCGCGGTGAAGTACGACAAGGACGGCGACCAGCACTACGACGTGGCCAGCGCGCTGATCAAGTCCATCCGGGGCTCGGACGTGGACGCGGCCCTGCACTACCTGGCGCGGATGATCGAGGCGGGGGAGGACCCCCGGTTCATCGCCCGCCGCCTGATGATCTCGGCGAGCGAGGACATCGGACTGGCCGACCCGACCGCGCTGCCGACCGCGGTCGCCGCCGCCCAGGCGGTCGCCATGATCGGCTTCCCCGAGGCCGCGCTGACCCTGTCGCACGCCACCATCGCCCTCGCGCTGGCCCCGAAGTCGAACGCGGCCACCACCGCGATCGGTGCCGCCCTCGCCGACGTCCGGGCCGGTCTCGCGGGCCCGGTGCCGCCGCACCTGCGCGACGGGCACTACAAGGGCGCCGCCAAGCTGGGGCACGCCCAGGGGTACGTGTACCCGCACGACGTGCCGGGCGCGATCGCGGCCCAGCAGTACGCCCCGGACGCCATCGCCGGTCGCCGCTACTACGAGCCCACCCGCTACGGCGCCGAGGCGCGGTACGCCGACGTCGTCGAGCGCGTCCGCGACCGCCTGCGGGGTGAATAGCCCGGCCCTGGGGGCCGGGCGGCGAATGCCCGGGTGGGGCGGCTGCGGTACCTCCATGCGGTGAAAGGCGGTTCGGGCCGAATGGTCCTACCGGAGAGGTAGGGGAGAGGTAGAGCGGGGCCGCGACGTGGAACAGATGGCAGCGGCCCACCCCCTCCCCCTCCTCGAGGTGAACCATGAGCCCGACCCCTGCCGACTCCAACCGCCGCATGAAGAAGGCCGCCGCAGGCCAGAGCGGGAAGGCGACGGAGAAGACCGCCGCCCGCACGCGCCCCGCTGCCGGGAAGAACGGGGTGACCGGCTCAGGCGAACACCGGTCCGGCCCCATCGCCGGCGTCGCGCTGGTGTCCGGCGAGACCTTCACGGCCAAGGGCCTCCCGTACGCCGACGTGGGCGGGATGGCCGTGTTCGAAGGCGACATCGTGCTCGGCCGTGTGAAGGACCTGCAGGACGCGGCCTCGTCGGACGCCGGCCCCGTGGTCCAATCGGTCGGGATCCCCGGCCAGCAGTTCCGCTGGCCGAACGCCACCGTCCCCTTCGAGATCGACCCCGCCCTCCCCGACCCGTCGCGCGTCACGGACGCGATCGCGCACTGGGAGGCACACACCCGGATCCGGTTCGTCCCGCGCTCCTCCTCCCACCTGGACTTCGTGGCCTTCGTCCCGGGTGACGGCTGCTCGTCGAACGTCGGGCGCCGCGGCGGCCGCCAGCTCATCACCCTGGGCCCCAACTGCTCGGCCGGCAACGCCATCCACGAGATCGGCCACACGGTGGGGCTCTGGCACGAGCAGAGCCGTGAGGACCGGGACCAGTTCGTCAAGATCGTGTTCTCGAACGTCGACCCGTCCATGCAGCACAACTTCCTGCAGCACATCGCCGACGGCGACGACCTGGGGTCGTACGACTACGGCTCGATCATGCACTACCCGCCCAGGGCGTTCGCCGTCGACGGCACCAAGCCGACCATCGTCGCGCTGCATCCCCTGCCCCCCGGCGTGGTCATGGGCCAGCGCACCGCTCTGTCCCAGGGCGACATCGACGGCGTCCACGCGATGTACCCGGCCCCGGCCACCTTCAAGGAACCCCTCAAGGACCCGATCTTCGACATGAAGGGCGCGGGCAAGGACCCGATCAAGGACCCGATCACCGACAAGAACCCCCTCCTGGACGGGTTGACGCCCGCGGTCGGCACGAACGGCACACCGTTCGTCCTGGCCACCCCGCACCAGGCGCCCACCGTGCCCGCTGCCCAGGGCGACGGGCTGGCGGAGCAGGTGCGCCGGCTCACCGAGCTCGTCGGGGTGCTCCAGCAGGGCCTCACGACCGCCGTGACCAACCACAACAGTCTCGTGTCCCAACTGGGATCGCTGCTCGCCGCCGGCAGCGGGCCGCGATGATCCTCGTCGTCTCCTACGACGAGGACCACGCCCTCGCGGTCATCCGCCGGCTGGAGTCGGCCGGCCGCGAGGTGGTCCGCGTCGACCTGGCCGACTTCCCCGCCCGCGGCGCGATCACCCTCGACTACGCCGCGGGCGGGGAGCCCGCCCACACCCTGACACCGCCCACCGGGCGCATCCGGCTCGACCGCTGCCGGGTCGCCTGGTGGCGGCGGGTGCGTCCGTTCACCGTCGACCGCGCGCTGGGCACGGCACGGGACCAGAACTTCGCCGCCGTCGAGACGGGCCAGGCCCTGCACGGCCTGTTCCACGCGCTCGACTGCACGTGGGTCAACCCCCCGGCACTGGACGGGGCCGCCCACCACAAGCCGTACCAGTGGGAGGTCGCCCGCCGCGTCGGGCTGACGCTGCCGCGCACCCTCGTCACGAACGAGCCGGAGCGGGCGCGCCGGTTCATCGACGAGGTGGGCGTCGGACGGACCGTCTTCAAGGCCTTCGCCGCAGCGGCCGACGACGCCTGGCGGGAGACCCGGCTCGTCCGCAGGGAGTACCTCGGGCAGCTGGACTCCGTCCGCTACGCCCCGGTGATCTTCCAGGAGTTCGTGCCGGGCGCGGACCTGCGGGTGACCGTGGTCGGCGACCGCGTCTTCGCCGCCGAGATCGACGCCTCCGCCACGCGCTACCCGGTCGACATGCGGATGGTCGTCGGCGAGGCGGTCGTACGGCCGGTGACCCTTCCCCAAGACCTCACCCGTAGGCTGCTGCACCTCGTCCGCAGCCTCGGTCTGGTGTACGGGGCCGTCGACCTGCGCAGGCGCCCCGACGGGGAGTACGTGTTCTTCGAGGTGAATCCCGCCGGACAGTGGCTGTTCGTGGAAGAGCGGACGGGACTGCAGATCACTGCCGAGGTGGCCGCGCTGCTGTCCCGGATCGATGACCGGGACCCGGCCGGACGGTCGCGGCGGCCGGTGGCGGGCAGGGCGGCGGCGTGAGCGACACCGTGCAGGGCTTCGTGGCCCTCCCCCCGGACGCGCCGGCACAGGTGGCGGCCCGCCTCCTGGTCGAGGTCCGGGACGTCTCCCTGGCCGACGCGGCCTCCATCGTGGTGGGCGCCCAGGTCCAGACCGACGTCCCGCTGTCGCCGGGCGGCCGCATCCCCTTCCGGGTGCTGCTGCCCGACCTCGATCCCGCCGCCTCCTACGGACTGCGCGTCCACGTCGACATGGCGGGCGCAGGCACCGTGGAGGCCGACGACATGATCAACACCCGGTCCGTCCCCGTCGTCCCGGGGGCCGGGCAGGAACTGCTCGCGCCGGTGACCAGGGTGTGAGCGGTCGCCCGGGGCCCGGCTCAGTGCCCGGCGGCCTCGAACAGCGACCGCATCGCGCGCCGCAGCCCGCACACGTCCCGCACCGGCTCGACGAAGTCGAACCGCGCGTCGAACGGCCGCTCCCCGGCGAACCGGACCCGCAGCCCGAAGCGGTCCAGCGCCAGCGGTACGACCCGCTGCCCCGCGGCCGCCGCCTCCCGCGCGCCGAGCAGCGCGCACAGCTCCCGCACCTGCTCGCCGTGGCACGCGGCAAGGTGCTGGAGCAGCTCCGCCTCGTGCGCGGCCAGCGGATCCGGCTCCGCCGCGGCGAGCTCGTCGGGGTGCACCGACTCGGCCCCCCACAGGTCGTCGACCCCGATCTCGCCGACCTCCAGGCGCAGCATCTGCCAGGCCGGACGCCCGTACCGGCCCGGCAGCGGCTCCTCCGTCAGCGCCTCCCCGAGGCCCAGCAGCTCGCCGACGGGATGCCGCTCGGCGAGCAGCAGGGCGGCCGGCACGCGGTCGTCCCCGCGCACCGGGGTGAGCCACCCGGCGAGCCACGCGCGGCCCCGGATACGATGGGGCACGGACACCGGCGCCACATCCGTGATCTCGATCACGGCGGTGAGGTCGTCGTCCTGGGCGTGAGCGGCTGCCCTGGCTGCCGCGGATTCCCCCGACACAAGGAGAATCACGTCCCCGTCCGGGGTGACGGTCCGCGCGACCGGCACCCCTGTCCCGAGTTCTTCCAGCTCGTGGCCGCCCTGCGCGTCACGAGCACCGGGCAGAGTGAGGGATACTGAGGCGTTGGACTCAACGAGGGTTCGTACGCGCTCGGCTCCGGTGAGCTGTCGAGCGCCTTCCCTGGGACGCGGCTGACTCTGTCTACCGTCGTCGCAAGCGGACGTGGATGTGTTCTCGTCCGAACTGCGATGCGCACTGGGCAGGGGGATCCCATGTGGTCGAGACATTACGTCCTCCTCGAATAAGGTAAGGCTCACCTAACTTACATGGAGGTAGGTTCCCCGTGAACCAGTCGCGACCCAAGGTCAAGAAGTCTCGCGCCCTCGGCATCGCCCTGACGCCGAAGGCCGTCAAGTACTTCGAGGCTCGCCCCTACCCGCCGGGCGAGCACGGCCGCGGCCGCAAGCAGAACTCGGACTACAAGGTCCGTCTGCTCGAGAAGCAGCGTCTGCGCGCCCAGTACGACATCAGCGAGAAGCAGCTCGCCCGTGCGTACGACCGCGCCAAGAAGGCCGAGATCAAGACCGGTGAGGCCCTGGTCATCGAGCTCGAGCGTCGTCTGGACGCCCTGGTCCTGCGTGCCGGCATCGCCCGCACCATCTACCAGGCCCGCCAGATGGTCGTTCACGGCCACATCGAGGTCAACGGCGGCAAGGTCGACAAGCCGTCGTTCCGCGTCCGTCCCGACGACATCGTGACGGTCCGCGAGCGCAGCCGCGAGAAGCACCCGTTCCAGGTCGCCCGTGAGGGTGGCTACGCGGGCGAGGGCGAGACGCCGCGCTACCTGCAGGTCAACCTGAAGGCCCTGGCCTTCCGCCTGGACCGCGAGCCGAACCGCAAGGAGATCCCGGTCATCTGCGACGAGCAGCTCGTCGTCGAGTACTACGCCCGCTGATCCGTCGGCGCGCGTAGCCTCACAGGCTGGTCAAGCCCGCCGGTTCCCGTCCTGGGAGCCGGCGGGCTTGCTGCTTTCCGGGGACCTGCCCTCCGCCGTGCGTCCGTCCGAAGACCTGCCGTCCGCCGACCGTCCGTCCCCGGGCACCCGCTCCGCCGCACCCTCGATCCGGGGCTTGGGCAGCGGCATCCGCACCGGTCGCGGCGGCGGCGCCAGCGCCCGGGCCGCCAGCGCGTCCAGGTCCAGGTCCCGCCCCTGTCGTACGCCCGCCGCGTACCGCTCCGCACCGAGCGCCTCCCGCGCCTGCTCCTCGCAGGCCAGCCGCGGTGCGTTGAAGTAGGCCGAACCGAACAGCTGCAGCCCCACCGAGTCCCACACCGGTTCCGCCCCGCCCTGCAGGACCGCCGCCTCCGCCGGATCCCCCTCCGCCACGGTGACCAGGGCCAGCAGCTCCACCGCCAGGACCAGGCCCAGCAGGTCGTGGAACGCGTGGTTGATCGTCACGCACTCGGACAGCAGCGCCCGCGCCTCGCGCAGCTCCCCGCCGCCCAGGGCCGCGTACCCCAGGACGTACAGCGCGTACGCCCGCGTCCACCGCTCCCCGTGGTCCTCGCAGATCTCCCGCACCTCGTCGCACAGCCGCAGCGCGCCCGGCAGGTCCCCCCGGAACGCCGTCGCCATCGCCAGCTCCACCTGGCACATCAGCACGTTGCTGTTGAGCTCGCCCACCTCGCGGTAGTGCTCCAGCGCCGCGCCCAGCAGCTCCGCCGCCCGCTCCATGTCGTCCGATACCAGCGCCAGGCAGCCCATCCGGTGCACCGCGTACGCCAGCGCCACCCGGCTGCCCGCCAGCACCGCCCCGTCCCGGCACTCCTGCAGCGCGGTCAGCGCCGCCACCGCGTCCCCCTGCAGCGCGGCCACGTACCCCAGCACCCACAGCGCCTTCAGCCGCGAGCCCTCGTGGTCCGCACCCGCCTCCAGCGCCCGGTCCAGCCAGTGCCGCCCCTCCGCCAGGCGGCCGCAGCCCGCCCAGGAGAACCACAGGGTGCCCGCCAGGTACTGGGCCAGGTGCGCGTCCTGCGGATCCTCCAGGCAGCACTCCAGCGCCAGCCGCAGGTTCGCCAGCTCCGCGTCCACCAGCGCCGCCACCTCGTGCTGGCGCGGCGAGAACCACTCCAGCTCGCACCACGTGGCCAGGCCCGTGTACCAGTCCCGGTGCCGCCGCCGCAGCCGCTCCGTCTCGCCCTGCGCGGCCAGCCACACCGCGCCGTACTCCCGTACGGTGTCCAGCATCCGGTAGCGGACCCCGGCCGCCGTGTCCTCCCGCACCAGCAGCGACTGGGCCAGCAGCTCGGCCAGGACGTCCAGCACCTCCTCCGGAGGGAGGTCCGGGCCCCCGCACACGTACTCCGCCGCGTCCAGGTCGAACCGGCCCGCGAACACCGACAGCCGCGCCCACAGCAGCCGCTCCTGCGCCGTGCACAGCTCATGGCTCCAGCCGATCGCCGTCCGCAGCGCCCGGTGCCGCGGCAGCCCGCCGCGCGCCCCACCGGTCAGCAGCCGGAACCGGTCGTCCAGCCGCTCCAGCAGCTGCCCCACCGACAGCGACCGTAGCCGCACCGCCGCGAGCTCCAACGCCAGCGGCAGCCCCTCCAGCCGGTCGCACAGCTCCGCCACGGCCGACTCCCGCTCCCCGACCGCGAAGCCCGGAGCCGCGGCCGCCGCCCGCGCCACCAGCAGCGCCACCGCGTCCGCACGCTCCAGGGGCGCCAGCGGGAAGGCGTGCTCGCCGTCGAGGCACAGCGGCCGCCGGCCGACCGCCAGCACCCGCAGCCCCGGCGCCCGGCGCAGCAGCTCCCGCACCAGCTCCGCGCACGGGTCCACCAGCTGCTCGAACCCGTCCAGGACCAGCAGCAGGCGCCGCTCGGCCAGGTGGTCGGCCAGTACGGCCCGGGGCTTCCGTGAGGTGTGGTCGGTCAGCCCGAGCGCCTCGGTGACGGCGTGGTCCAACAGGCCCGGGGCCCGCACGGCGGACAGCTCGGCCAGCCACACGCCGTCGCAAAAGCGTTCCTGCAGCCCCTGGGCCGCCTCCCGGGCGAACCGGGACTTGCCCACCCCGCCCACCCCCGTCACCGTCACCAGCCGCGAGCGCTCCAGCAGGCGCCCCACCTCGGTGAGTTCGGGACCCCGCCCGACGAAGCCCGCCGGCTCCGAGGGAAGATTGCCGCACGTCCTTGGTCGCATGGGACACGGAGCGTACTGGCCCGTAAGCGGTGCGTACAAACGGCTCTGCCGACCTCGGAATTCCGGTACGGCGGCACACCCCCGGCGCGATAGGGTCGGAGGAAAGATTTTCTCGCGTTTTCTCTTGGATCAGGGAGCGGTGCAACGTGTCCGGTGGAGAGGTGGCCGGGATCCTCGTGGCCGTCTTCTGGGCGATCCTGGTCTCGTTCCTCGCCGTGGTGCTGGTGAGGCTGGCCCAGACGCTCAAGGCGGCGACCAGGCTCGTCGCGGACGTGACCGACCAGGCCGTCCCGCTGCTGGCCGACGCCTCCACCACCGTGCGCTCCGCCCGCACCCAGCTCGACAAGGTCGACGCCATCACCAGCGACGTCCAGGAGGTCACCTCCAACGCCTCCGCGCTCTCCTCGACCGTGGCCTCCGCCTTCGGCGGACCGCTGGTCAAGGTGGCCGCGTTCGGCTACGGGGTGCGCCGCGCGCTGGGCCGTACGGAGGAGGTGCCCCCGAAGGCATCCCGGCGTACGGTGATCGTCGGACGCACCGTGCCGCCGGCCCGGCGCAGGAAGCAGAAGGACTGAAAGCCGCGATGTTCCGCCGTACCTTCTGGTTCACCGCAGGCGCCGCAGCGGGCGTGTGGGCCACGACCAAGGTCAACCGCAAGCTCAAGCAGCTGACCCCCGAGAGCCTCGCCGCGCAGGCCGCGGACAAGGCCGTCGAGGCGGGTCACCGCCTCAAGGAGTTCGCCCTCGACATCAAGGCCGGCATGGCCCAGCGCGAGGACGAACTCAACGACGCGCTGGGGCTGCGCCAGGACCCCGACCAGGCCCGGGCGCTCCCCGGACCCCGCAGGCGCGCCGCACTCGACGCGCCCGAGCGGGCCGAACACGTGCAGTACCCCCGACTGAATTCGTACAACCGGAATGAGGACCACTGATGGAGTCGGCTGAAATCCGCCGCCGCTGGCTGAGCTTCTTCGAGGAGCGCGGTCACACCGTCGTCCCTTCGGCGTCGCTCATCGCGGACGACCCGACTCTGCTGCTCGTCCCGGCCGGCATGGTGCCGTTCAAGCCCTACTTCCTGGGTGAGGTCAAGCCGCCCTTCCCGCGCGCCGCGAGCGTCCAGAAGTGCGTCCGCACGCCGGACATCGAGGAGGTCGGCAAGACCACCCGGCACGGCACCTTCTTCCAGATGTGCGGCAACTTCTCCTTCGGCGACTACTTCAAGGAAGGCGCCATCAAGCTCGCCTGGGAGCTGCTGACCGGCTCCGTCGAGCACGGCGGCTACGGGCTGGACCCGGAGAAGCTCTGGATCACCGTCTACCAGGACGACGACGAGGCCGAGCAGATCTGGCGCGACGTCGTCGGCGTACCGGCCGAGCGCATCCAGCGCCTGGGCAAGAAGGACAACTTCTGGTCCATGGGCGTCCCCGGCCCCTGCGGCCCCTGCTCCGAGATCAACTACGACCGCGGCCCCGACTTCGGCGTCGAGGGCGGCCCGGCCGTCAACGACGAGCGGTACGTGGAGATCTGGAACCTGGTCTTCATGCAGTACGAGCGCGGCGCCGGCGACGGCAAGGAGGACTTCCCGATCCTCGGCGACCTCCCCGCCAAGAACATCGACACGGGCCTCGGCATGGAGCGCCTGGCGATGATCCTCCAGGGCGTACAGAACATGTACGAGACCGACACCCTGAAGGTCGTCATCGACAAGGCCACCGAGCTCACCGGTGTCGCCTACGGCAAGACCCACGACAGCGACGTCTCCCTGCGCGTGGTCGCCGACCACATGCGCACCTCCGTCATGCTCATCGGCGACGGCGTCACCCCCGGCAACGAGGGCCGCGGCTACGTGCTGCGCCGCATCATGCGCCGCGCCGTCCGCAACATGCGCCTGCTCGGCGCCACCGGCCCGGTCGTCGGCGAGCTCGTCGACACCGTGATCAGGACGATGGGCGAGCAGTACCCGGAGCTGGAGACCGACCGCAAGCGCATCGAGACCGTCGCGCTCGCCGAGGAGGCCGCGTTCCTCAAGGCCCTCAAGGGCGGCACGAACATCCTCGACACCGCCGTCACCGAGACCAAGGCCGCCGGCGGCACCGTCCTCGCCGGCGACAAGGCGTTCCTGCTCCACGACACCTGGGGCTTCCCGATCGACCTCACCCTCGAGATGGCCGCCGAGCAGGGCCTCTCCGTGGACGAGGACGGCTTCCGCCGCCTGATGAAGGAGCAGCGCGACCGCGCCAAGGCGGACGCCAAGGCCAAGAAGACCGGCCACGCCGACGTCTCCGCCTACCGCGAGATCGCCGACGGATCCGGCGCCACCGCCTTCACCGGCTACACCAACACCGAGGGCGAGACCACCGTCGTCGGCCTGCTGGTCAACGGCGTCTCCGCGCCCGCCGCCTCCGAGGGCGACGAGGTCGAGGTCGTCCTCGACCGCACCCCGTTCTACGCCGAGGGCGGCGGCCAGCTCGCCGACCAGGGCCGCATCAAGCTGCACACCGGCGCCGTCATCCAGGTCCGCGACGTGCAGCAGCCGGTCCCCGGCGTCTCCGTCCACAAGGGTTCGGTCCAGGTCGGCGAGGTGACCGTCGGCGCCACCGCGTACGCCAGCATCGACGTGCGCCGCCGCCGGGCCATCGCCCGCGCCCACTCGGCCACCCACCTCACCCACCAGGCCCTGCGTGACGCGCTCGGCCCGACGGCCGCCCAGGCCGGTTCCGAGAACAGCCCGGGCCGCTTCCGCTTCGACTTCGGCTCCCCGGCCGCCGTCCCCGGCACCGTGCTGACCGACGTCGAGCAGAAGATCAACGAGGTCCTGGCCCGCGAGCTCGACGTGCACGCCGAGGTCATGCCGATCGACGAGGCCAAGCGCCAGGGCGCCATCGCCGAGTTCGGCGAGAAGTACGGCGAGCAGGTCCGCGTCGTCACCATCGGCGACTTCTCGAAGGAGCTGTGCGGCGGCACGCACGTGCACAACACCGCCCAGCTCGGCCTGGTGAAGCTGCTCGGCGAGTCCTCCATCGGCTCCGGCGTGCGCCGCATCGAGGCCCTCGTCGGCGTCGACGCGTACAACTTCCTGGCCCGCGAGCACACGGTCGTCGCCCAGCTCCAGGAGCTGGTCAAGGGCCGCCCGGAGGAGCTCCCGGAGAAGATCTCCTCGATGCTGTCCAAGCTGAAGGACGCCGAGAAGGAGATCGAGAAGTTCCGCGCCGAGAAGGTCCTGCAGGCCGCCGCCGGCCTGGCGGAGAACGCCCAGGACATCCGCGGCGTGGCCCTGGTCGTCGGCCAGGTCCCGGACGGCACCGGCGCCGACGACCTGCGCAAGCTGGTCCTCGACGTGCGCGGCCGCATCCCCGGCGACCGGCCGGCCGTCGTGGCCCTGTTCACCACGGCCAACGAGCGTCCGCTCACGGTCATCGCCACCAACGAGGCGGCCCGCGAGCGCGGCCTCAAGGCCGGTGACCTGGTCCGCACCGCCGCCAAGACCCTCGGTGGCGGCGGTGGCGGCAAGCCGGACGTGGCCCAGGGCGGTGGCCAGAACCCGGCCGCCATCCCGGAGGCCATCGCCGCGGTCGAGCGCCTCGTGGTCGAGACGGCCTGACGATGACGCTTCGCCGCGGACGTCGACTCGCGATCGACGTCGGGGACGCCCGCATCGGGGTCGCCTCGTGCGACCCCGACGGGGTGCTCGCCACGCCGGTGGAGACCGTGCCGGGACGTGACGTCCCGGCCGCCCACCGGCGGCTGCGCCAGCTCGTCGAGGAGTACGAGCCCCTCGAAGTCGTGGTCGGACTGCCCCGCTCGCTCAGCGGGCGGGAGGGTCCGGCCGCGGCCAAGGTGCGCGCCTTCGCCGGTGAACTGGCCAAGGGCATCAAGCCCGTGACGGTCCGTCTGGTGGACGAGCGGATGACCACGGTCACCGCCGCCCAGGGCCTGCGGGCCTCCGGCAAGAACGCGAAGAAGGGCCGCTCTGTGATCGACCAGGCCGCCGCTGTGATCATCCTTCAGAACGCTCTTGAGACCGAACGGGTATCAGGTAATCCGCCTGGCGAGTGCGTCGAAGTGGTCATCTGATCGCGGTACGGTAACGTTCCGCGCCATGTGGCGGCTTTTCGAACAGCCGTCGCCCATGGATGAGGCGGACCGGAAGCCGGGGTAACCATGCCCCGGCCTACCGTCTCGCGGCTCCGGGAGACCGATGACTGAGTATGGGCGGGGCACCGGCCCCGAACCGTGGCACCCTGACGACCCCTTGTACGGGGACCCGGGGTGGACCGGGCAGCATGCCCAGACCGGCCACCACCAGGCCACCGGCGGCGCTCCGCAGCACTACCCGCAGCAGCAGCCGTTCCAGCCGCAGGACCAGTACGCCCAGCAGGACCAGTACCAGCAGCAGGGCCAGTACGACCAGCAGCACCAGCAGTACGCCCAGCACCCGGGGTACGCGCAGCAGCCGCATCCGCAGCAGCCCCAGCAGCCGTACCCCGGCCAGCACCAGGGCCACCAGACGTACGCCGGCCAGCCCCGGCAGCAGCCGATGGGCGGCGAGCAGTACCAGGGCGGCGGCACGGGCAGCTGGGACACCGGTTCCTGGACCGGTGGCGCCCCGGATCCCTACGGCGCCCAGCAGCCCGGCGGCTACCCCGGCGAGGCCCCCGACCTGTACCCCACGGCCGAGGCCTACCCGCCGCCGCAGCCGCCCAACCGGCGCCACGTGGTGCCCGAGCCGGCCGGCGAGTGGCAGGAGTCGCCGGAGGAGCCGGCCGCCGAGGACGACGCGGCCGTACGCACCGAAGAGCCCGAGCACGCGTTCTTCGCCGGCGGCGGGGAGGACGAGGACGAGGACGGCGACGACGGCGGCCGCGGCGGCCGGGGCCGCCGCAACGGCCGGGGCGGCGGGCGCAAGCCCAGGAAGGGCCGCAACGGCATGGCCTGCCTCATCGTGGCCGTCGTCCTGGTCGGCGGCGTCGGTGGCATCGGCTACTACGGCTACGACTTCCTGAAGGCGAAGTTCGGCGCCCCGGAGGACTACACCGGCGAGGGCAGCGGCTCGGTCGAGGTCGAGATCAAGCCGGGCTCCGGCCTGCTCGCCATCGGCCAGGTGCTCAAGGACGCCGGCGTGGTCAAGAGCGCCGAGGCGTTCGCGTCGGCGGCGCAGGACAGCAAGAAGGCCGTGCAGCCCGGCCAGTACACGCTGCACAAGGAGATGTCGGCGGCGTCCGCCGTCACGATGATGGTCAGCGGCGACGCCCAGAAGCTCGTCATGGTGAACCCGGGCATGCGCAACAAGGAGGTCTACGCCAAGATCGACCAGCGCCTGAAGCTCTCCCCGGGCACGACCGCCGCGGTCGCGAAGAAGGAGGCCAAGAACCTCGGCCTGCCCGCCTGGGCCCTGAACGCGAAGGACATCAAGGACCCGCTCGAGGGCTTCCTGTACCCGCAGCGCTACGACGTCGCCAAGTCGGACACCCCTGACAAGCTGCTCAAGAAGATGGTGACCAACGCCGTCGCGAACTACGAGGGCCTCGGCTTCGACGAGGCCAAGGCGAAGTCCCTGGGCCTGAAGTCGCCGCTCGACCTGATCACCGTGGCCAGCCTCGTGCAGGCGGAGGGCAACAACAAGCCCGACTATGACAAGATCGCCAGGGTCGTCTACAACCGCCTGAAGCCGAACAACACCGAGACCTACGGGCTGCTCGACTTCGACTCCACGGTGAACTACATCCGGAACTCCAGCACCCTGAACGTGGGTTCCGTCGACGAACTGCGCAAGGTCCACGACCCGTACAACACCTACTGGGTCCACGGTCTGCCGGCCGGTCCGATCGGCAACCCCGGCGAAGAGGCCCTGCACTCCGCCGTCAACCCGGCGGCGGGCCCGTGGTACTACTTCGTCTCATTGAAGGACAAGACCCTGTTCGCGGCGACGAACGAAGAGCAGAACCGCAACCGGGCGAAGTATCAGCAGCAGAACAGCGGAGGGTAGACACGTGCGGCAGGCAGCCAGGCGAGCGGCGGTTCTCGGATCACCCATCGAGCACTCCCTCTCGCCGGTGCTGCACCGCGCCGCCTACCGGGAGCTCGGCCTCGACGACTGGTCGTACGACCGCTTCGAGGTCGACGAGGCCGCGCTCCCCGCGTTCGTCGAGGGCCTGGACGCCACCTGGGCGGGCCTGTCCCTCACGATGCCGCTCAAGCGTGCGGTCATCCCGCTGCTCGACGAGGTCAGCGAGACCGCCCGCTCCGTCGAAGCGGTCAACACCGTCGTCCTCACCGACGACGGCCGGCGCCTCGGCGACAACACCGACATCCCCGGGATCGTGGCCGCCCTGCACGAGCGCGGGGTGGAGGAGGTCGCGTCCGCGGCGGTCCTGGGCGCCGGCGCCACCGCCTCCTCCGCGCTGGCCGCCCTCTCCCGCGTCTGCACGGGAGAGGTGACGGCGTACGTGCGCAGCGAGGCCCGCGCCGACGAGATGCGCCGGTGGGGCGAGCGGCTCGGCGTGGCCGTCCGCACCGCCGCCTGGTCGGACGCGGCCGAGGCGCTGACGGCGCCGCTGGTGATCGCGACCACCCCGGCCGGCACCACCGACGCCCTGGCGGCGCACGTGCCGGAGGCCCCCGGCACGCTCTTCGACGTGCTGTACGAGCCCTGGCCCACCGCTCTCGCGGCCGCCTGGGACGGGCGTGGCGGGAAGCTCCTCGGCGGTCTGGACCTGCTGGTCCACCAGGCCGTCCTGCAGGTCGAGCAGATGACCGGCCGGCCCGGCCCGCTGGCCGCGATGAGGGCCGCCGGAGAGCAGGCCCTGACCGCTCGGTAGGCTTCCCACCTGCGACGACGCACGGGGGAGTGGTATGGGTACGGAGGCGGGCCAGGTACTGGCCTCGAAGGCCGATCTGCTGTTCGACGGGGGGCGGGTCGTCGTCGGGCTCGGCCGCCTGGTGTTCGGCGACGGGCCGGCCTGGGTGGCGTACACGGTGCTCGGCCTCGTGGCCGGGATCATCGCCTACACGGCGATCCGCGCGGCGCTGCGCCGTCGGTCGGCGGCCCCGGCAGGGGTGCAGGACGACCCCGGGGGCGAGACGGGCGTCCAATAGCTGGACCGGAGATCGAGACAGCCTCCCCGGCATGGGAGGATCGGGGGCAGGCGGGCCAGGGCCGCGCACCCGGCCGCGCCGCAGCACGTCGAGGCGCGAGCATGAGGAGCATCGTTGAGCAGGTTGCGTTGGCTGACCGCTGGGGAGTCGCACGGACCCGCGCTGGTGGCGACGCTGGAGGGCCTTCCCGCCGGCGTCCCGGTCACCACCGAGCTGGTGGCCGACCACCTCGCACGGCGACGCCTCGGCTATGGCCGCGGTGCCCGCATGAAGTTCGAGCAGGACGAGGTCACCTTCCTGGGCGGGGTCCGCCACGGACTCAGCCTCGGCTCGCCGGTGGCCGTCATGGTCGGCAACACCGAGTGGCCCAAGTGGGAGAAGGTCATGTCCGCCGACCCGGTGGACCCGGCGGAGCTCAAGGAGACCGGCCGCAACGCGCCGCTGACCCGCCCGCGCCCCGGCCACGCCGATCTCGCGGGCATGCAGAAGTACGGCTTCGACGAGGCCCGCCCGATCCTGGAGCGCGCCAGCGCCCGCGAGACCGCCGCCCGGGTGGCCCTCGGCGCGGTCGCCCGGTCCTTCCTCAAGGAGGCCGCCGGCATCGAGATCGTCTCCCACGTGGTGGAGCTGGCCGCGGCCAGGGCCCCGTACGGCCTCTACCCGACCCCCGCCGACGTCGAGAAGCTCGACGCGGACCCGGTGCGCTGCCTGGACGCGGACGCGAGCAAGGCGATGGTCGCCGAGATCGACCAGGCCCACAAGGACGGCGACACCCTCGGCGGCGTCGTCGAGGTCCTCGCCTACGGCGTGCCCGTCGGCCTCGGCTCCCACGTGCACTGGGACCGGCGTCTCGACGCCCGCCTCGCGGCCGCCCTCATGGGCATCCAGGCCATCAAGGGCGTGGAGGTCGGCGACGGCTTCGAGCTGGCGCGCGTGCCCGGCTCCAAGGCGCACGACGAGATCGTCACCACCCCCGAGGGCATCAAGCGCACCTCCGGCCGCGCCGGCGGCACCGAGGGCGGCCTGAGCACCGGCGAGCTGCTGCGCGTCCGCGCCGCGATGAAGCCGATCGCCACCGTGCCGCGCGCCCTGGCCACCGTGGACGTGGCGACGGGCGAGGCGGCCGCCGCCCACCACCAGCGCTCCGACGTGTGCGCCGTCCCGGCGGCGGGCATCGTCGCCGAGGCCATGGTCGCCCTGGTCCTGGCGGACGCCGTGGTGGAGAAGTTCGGCGGCGACTCGGTCGCCGAGACCCGCCGCAACGTCACGTCCTACCTCGACAACCTGCGCATCCGGTGACCGGCGGACCCCTGGTCGTCCTCGTCGGCCCGATGGGCTCCGGCAAGTCCACGGTGGGCGCGCTGCTGGCCGAACGGCTCGGCGCGCCCTACCGGGACACCGACGCGGACATCGTCGCCGCGCAGGGCCGGGAGATCTCCGAGATCTTCGTCGACGAGGGCGAACCGTACTTCCGGCAGCTGGAGAAGGCCGCCGTCGCGACCGCCGTCGCCGAGCACCGGGGCATCCTGGCGCTCGGCGGGGGCGCCGTCCTCGACGAGGACACCCGCGCGCTGCTGGCCGGGCAGCCGGTGGTCTACCTGTCCATGGACGTCGAGGAGGCGGTGCGCCGGGTCGGCCTGGGCGCCGCCCGCCCGCTGCTCGCCGTCAACCCGCGCCGGCAGTGGCGCGAGCTGATGGAGGCCCGCCGCCACCTGTACACCGACGTCGCGCGCGTCGAGGTGGCCACCGACAACCGCACCCCCGAAGAGGTCGCCGAGGCGATCCTCGACGCACTGGAGTTGAAGGACGTATGACGGACGTGACGCGGATCCAGGTCGGCGCGAGCGCCGGCCACGATGCGTACGAGGTCCTGGTCGGCGAGCAGCTGCTCGGCGAGCTCGCCGGCATCATCGGTACCAAGGCCAAGCGGGTGGCGGTCATCCACCCCGAGGCGCTCGCGTCCACCGGCGAGGCGCTCCGCGCCGATCTGGCGGACCAGGGGTACCAGGCCGTCGCCATCCAGGTGCCGAACGCCGAGGAGGCCAAGACGGCCGAGGTGGCGGCGTACTGCTGGAAGGCGCTGGGCCAGTCCGGCTTCACCCGCACCGACGTCGTCGTGGGCGTCGGCGGCGGTGCCACCACGGACCTGGCGGGCTTCGTCGCGGCCACCTGGCTGCGCGGGGTGCGCTGGATCGCCGTACCGACCACCGTCCTGGCGATGGTGGACGCGGCGGTGGGCGGCAAGACGGGCATCAACACCGCCGAGGGCAAGAACCTCGTCGGCGCCTTCCACCCGCCCGCCGGCGTGCTGTGCGACCTGGCGGCGCTGGAGTCGCTGCCGGTCAACGACTACGTCAGCGGCCTCGCGGAGATCATCAAGGCCGGCTTCATCGCCGACCCGGCGATCCTCGACCTGATCGAGGCGGACCCGGAGGCGGCCCGTACGCCCGCCGGCCCGCACACCGCCGAGCTGATCGTCCGCTCCATCCGGGTCAAGGCCGACGTGGTCTCCAGCGACCTGAAGGAGTCGGGTCTGCGGGAGATCCTGAACTACGGCCACACCCTCGCCCACGCGATCGAGAAGAACGAGCGCTACAAGTGGCGGCACGGCGCGGCCGTCTCGGTGGGCATGGTCTTCGCCGCCGAGCTGGGCCGGCTGGCCGGCCGGCTCGACGACGCCACCGCCGACCGGCACAAGGCCGTCCTCGCCTCGGTCGGGCTGCCGCTGACCTACCGGGGCGACCAGTGGCCCAAGCTGCTGGAGACCATGAAGGTCGACAAGAAGTCCCGCGGCGACCTGCTCCGCTTCATCGTCCTGGACGGCCTGGCCAAGCCCACGGTCATCGAGGGCCCGGACCCGGCCATGCTGATCGCCGCGTACGGAGAGGTGTCGGCGTGAGCCGCCGCGTGTTCGTCCTCAACGGGCCGAACCTGGGGCGGCTGGGGTCGCGCGAGCCCGACGTGTACGGGTCCACCTCGTACACCGGGCTCGTGGCCGCCTGCGAGAAGCTGGGGGAGGAGCTGGGCTTCGCCGTCGAGGTCAAGGAGACCAACGACGAGGGCCAGATGATCCGCTGGCTGCACGAGGCGGCCGACGGCCGGATCCCGGTCGTCATCAACCCCGGCGCCTTCACCCACTACTCGTACGGGATGCGGGACGCGGCCGCCCAGCGCACCGCGCCCCTGATCGAGGTGCACATCTCCAACCCGTACGCGCGGGAGGAGTTCCGTCACACCTCGGTCATCGCCGCCGTGGCGACGGGTACCGTGGCCGGCTTCGGCATCGGCTCGTACCGGCTGGCGCTGCGCGCGCTGGCGGACGAGCTGGACGCCTGAGCCGGCCGGACGCTCCCGGAGCGACCGGTTCGCCCCGGGAGCACGGGTGGGCCCCGGGCCCACCGGTACGGCCGCGGCCGACGGTGCCGGACCCCGGGTCGCCGGACGAATCCCAGGTCGGGCGGACGAACCGGACGCCCGAGACCGTCCGGTAACGTTTCCGTATCAGCGTCTCGCGGTACGGACGGAGTGGCAGCGGATGCAGCACGCGACGGGGGGCTGGGGCCCGGTGCCCCAGACCCCTTCGGGCCCGCACGGGTGGACCGAGCCCACGGGACACGTGGCGCTCCCGCCCGTGGCCCCGCCGGTGCACTCGATGCCCGTCCCCCACGCGCCGGGCGGGCCCGTCGGCACGGGCCACACGACGCTCGCGGTGCTCCTCATAGGTCCCGCGGGCGCGGGCAAGACCACGGTGGCCCGGCACTGGGCGAACAGCCGCCCGGTGCCCACGGCCCACATCAGCCTGGACGACGTGCGCGAATGGGTCTGTTCCGGCTTCGCGGACCCGCAGGCCGGCTGGAACGACCACTCCGAGGCCCAGTACCGGCTGGCCCGCCGCACCTGCGGCTTCGCCGCCCGCAACTTCCTGGCCAACGGCATCTCCTGCATCGTCGACGACGCCGTCTTCCCCGACCGGCCGGTGGTCGGTCTCGGCGGCTGGAAGCGGCACGTGGGCCCGGCACTGCTGCCCGTCGTGCTGCTGCCCGGCCTGGAGGTCGTCCTGGAGCGCAACGCGGAGCGCTCCGGCAACCGCCGCCTCTCCGACGAGGAGGTGGCCCGCATCCACGGCCGCATGGCGGGCTGGTACGGGTCCGGGCTGCCGATCATCGACAACTCGCACTACGACGTGGAGACCACGGCCCGCGCACTGGACGACGTCCTCGCCCGGGCCGTCGCCTCGCCGCCGCGCTGGTAGCCCCTCCGTACGCGACGCCCTCCGCACCACCCACCTCCGCCGAGCGCCGTTCGCCGCGCCGTTCGCCGCTCCGCCGGTGACCGGCCCGACCTCGCGCGCCCAGGCCATCTCGACCCCGCGTGGTGTGTGGGGGAGCCTCTTGAGGCGTCATGGCAGGCTGGTCCGGAGGCAGGCCCGGGCCTGGGGTGGCCGAAGGCCAGGGGCGGAGCCCCCTTGCCCCAGGGGTGGGCCT
>NZ_JOGB01000001.1 GCF_000719335.1 Streptomyces sp. NRRL S-87 | reverse complement strand
GTCCGGGGGTGGCGGGGTTGGGGGTGACGGGGGCGGGGGTGACGGGGGCGGGGTCAGTGGGGTCGAGGTCGAGGTCGAGGGTGCCGAGCAGGGCCTCCTCGAAGCGGGTGCCGCGGGAGGCGCTCACGCGAGCCCCTCCAGCATGATCCGCTCGGTGGCCGCGAGGTACGCCCCGGCCGCGGTCCGGGCGGCCGCGGGGTCGCCGGCGGTCACCGCGTCGACGAGGGGGGCCAGCCGCGCGTGGGCGGCGGCCGGGTCGGTGAAGGGGGCCACGAGGGCCGCCCGGACCGGCAGGTAGGCGTTGAACAGGGTGTTCGTGAGCAGGACGTAGACCCGGTTGCCGGTGGCCCGGGCCAGGGCCCGGTGGACCTCGGCGTCGGCGAGCTGCACGGCGTCGCCGCCCTCGGACTCCCGTACCGCGGCGAGGAGTTCCACGAGTGCGGTGCGGTCGCGCGCGGTCGCCCGGTCGGCGGCCCGCTCGGCGATCAGTGCGCCGATGCTGCGGCGGACTTCGAAGATCTCTCCGATCCAGTCGGGGCTGTGCCGCACGAGCATCGGCAGCAGGTCCGCACCGCCGAGCCTGATGTAGTCCCGGACCCGGGTCCCCACCCCGTGCCGGGTCTCCAGCAGGCCCGCCTGGACGAGGCGGCCGAAGGCGTGCTTGAGGGTGGTGCGGGTGACGCCGTACCCCTCGGCCAGTTGCCGCTCGGGCGGCAGCAGGCTTCCGGCGGGGTGCCGGCCGGCGAGGATGTCCTCGCGCAGCCGGCCCTCCAGGACGTCGACGATCGTCTCGCGGGGCAGGGCTTCCACAGCGGTCTCCTCCGGGGCGGCCCCCGGTCCGGCGGACACGCCGGCCGAGCGGCCAGGGCGGCTGGCGGGTCGGCGGCGACCCAGTGGCCTAGTGGCTCAGCCACTCAACCAATGCACGCACACCCCCGTCAAGAGGTGCGCACGGTCAAACCCCCTGCACCGCAAGGGGGTTGCCGCCCGAAGAACGGGATCAGGGAGCGAGCGCCGCGGCAGCGGCGCGGGCGAACCCCTCCGGGTTGTCCAGCATGATGTTGTGCCCGCAGTCGGGGACCGCCACGACGGCGACGCCCGCCGCGGCGAGCGCGTCGGCGCCCGCGAGCGCGCCGTCCGGGGCCGGGTACAGGAAGGTGCGCGGGACCTTCAGGCCGAGGAGGAGCTCGCGCATGGTGGGCCGGGTCCCCCGCGCGAGGTGGGTGGCGCTGCGGTGCAGGGCCACCGGGCCGGCCAGCCGCATCGTGGCCCACCAGTGCGCGCCGACGCGCTCGGGCGTCCGGTCCCAGCCGTGGGCGACGAACTCCTCCTCCGTGTAGGAGGCGATGCCGCTGCTGCCGGGGGCGGCGGGGGCGGTCGGCACCGGGTCGAGATTGGCGTCCACGAGCAACAGCCGTGAGACGAGGTGGGGATGACGGTCCGCCAGCACGATGGCGACGGCGCCGCCCATGCTGTGTCCGACGACCTCGGCGCCGGTCACCCCGGCCGCGTCGAGCACGGCGGCCACCGCGTCGGCGTGCGCCTCCAGCGTGTACGCGAACCCGGTCGGGCGGTCGCTGGTCCCGTGCCCCATGAGGTCGACCAGCAGCGAGCGGTGGCCGGCGAGCAGCGGATGCCAGGCGATCTCGTTGAAGTAGGCCGACGTGGCGCCGAGTCCGTGCAGGTACAGCCGGACCGGCTCGCGGCCGGGGAACTCGGTCCAGCGGATGAGGTCGCCCTCGGGGGTTACGGGAGTCGTGCGCACGGCCTGCCTTCCTGGCGGAGTGATCGGCAGGCCATCCCATCCGGCGTCCCGGGCGACGTCAACCCCTTTGCGCCCCGGCCCCGTTCCCGTAGCAGGAGTACGGGAACGGGGCCGGGGCGGCGTGCTCGGGGGCCGGCGTCAGGAGAGCTTGCCGCCGTAGTCCGGCAGCTTGAAGGTGCGCTCGGCGTGGCCGCCCACCAGGTCGCTGTCGTTGTTGCCGATGTTGGCGACGATGGTGTAGCCCCGGGCCTCGATCTCGGCACGCTTGGCGGTCTTGTACGTGCTGACCTCGTGGAAGAGGTCGGGGAGGTCGCGCACGTAGAGGCCGGTGACCGGGTAGCCCACGGTCTTCAGGTTGTACAGCGTCGGGCTGTAGACCACGCCGGGGCGGGCCGTGACGAAGAAGACCGCGACGCCGCGGGCGTGGGCCTCCTGGACGAGGTCGCGGACCTGGGCGATCGCCGGGGTGGGCCAGGTCCAGAACCAGTGGAAGTCCGTCTCCAGCGAGGAGTTGTCGATGTCGAGGACGATCGCGGGCTTCTCGCCGGCCGGGGAGTCGGTGATGCGCTGGCGGAGGTACGGGCGAGCCTGGTCGACCACGGCGCCGACGTCGCGCAGCCAGGTGTCGTAGTCGACGCCCAGGAAGACCGCGTTGCCGCCGGGGGCGGAGTACGAGGCTCCGGGCGCGACCGGCGCCGGGCGGGGCGCGGCCGACGCGGGGGCGGCCTGCGCCGGGGCCGACAAGACGACCACGGCGGTGGCGGCAGCGGCGGCAGCGGCCGTGGTGCGCGCGATGAACTTGCGTGCGGGCATGGGGAGTTGCTCCTCCGACCATGGCGGTCTGGCGGGACCGCCGGCAGAAATTGGCATGTGCATGGCCCAGGATGAGAGGGCTGCGCCGCCATGTCTACTGGTCGGTAGGAAATTGGGGATGACCGCCCGGTTAACCGCCGCCTCCGACGCCCGCCTCCGCGGGCTCCGCACCCGCCCCGCCGCCGGGCCTCGGCGCCAGCACCACCACGGCCGTCCCGGAGGGGCGAAGTGCCGCGAACCCGTCGAGGTTCGGGTCGATCGCGCGCCAGCGCGCCCAGAGCCGGGTCCGCTCCTCGCCGCTCGCGGCGTGGGCCCGTACCGGCCGCCGCCCGTCGACGAGTCGGACCTCCGCGTCGGGGTGCGCGCGGAGGTTCAGCCACCAGGCGGGCTCGCCGGCGCCCCAGCCGTTCATGGCCAGGCAGACCAGGTCGGGGCCGTCCTCGAGGTACGCGATGATCACGCTGCGCGGCCGGCCGGTCCGGCGCCCGGTGGTCGTCAGCCGCAGCGTGCCCCACCCCTTGCGGCCCGGGCGCCACAGCCCGACCCGGCCGCCGAAGGCCCGGTACAGCCCCCGGTGCACGGCCCACGCCAGCCGCACGAACCAGCGCGGCGGAACCCGCGGCGCCTTCGTCCCGCCCTCACCCGTCACGACGCCCTCCCCCTCCCGGCCCGCCCCGGCGCCGACCGCGCCGAGGACGATAGCCCCACCGCCCGGCCCCGACCAGATCCCGCGCACGGCCCGGCGAAGCGCTCGGTACCGGCCCCGGCCCCATGTCCCCGGCCCCTGCCCCTTGCTCCCGGCCCCGGCCCACTTGTTCCCGGCCCCGGGTCCCGGACCGGGCGACCGACGGCACCGCCCGCCCGGATCCGCCCTTCCCGGCACGGCGCGGCACGGGCACCCGACACCGGACGCCCGGGCTAGGGTGCGGGGGCATGGTGCACGTACTGAGCAGTCGGGTCCTGTTGCGACCGAGCGACCCGGAACGCAGCCGCGCCTTCTACGGGGAGGCACTGGGGCTCGCGGTGTACCGGGAGTTCGGCACCGGCGTCGACCGCGGGACCGTGTACTTCCTGGGCGGCGGGTTCCTGGAGGTGTCCGGCCGGTCGGCGGAGCCGGCCGGCCCGGCGATGCGGCTGTGGCTCCAGGTCGCCGACTGCCGGGCGGCGTACGACGAACTCCGCGCCCGCGGGGTCGAGGTCCTCCGACCGCCGCAGCGCGAACCGTGGGGGCTGGTCGAGATGTGGATCGCCGACCCGGACGGCGTCCGCATCGCGGTCGTCGAGGTCCCGGAGGACCACCCCCTGCGCTACCGCCCCTGACGGACGCCGCCCGCCCCGTGGCCGAAAAGTGACCTCCCGTCACATCGCTGCGCAGCGTTACGGTTCACTCACTGACGCCAAACGTGTGTCACGTCACACCACGAACCGAACGACTGGACACGGCAGCCGACACGCGCCGACACCGGCGGCCGCGGGTCCGGGGGGACTCCACATGCACGAAATGCCCAAGGGGGCCAACGTCGCACTCGCGGCACTCACCGAGCAGCCCGGCGCGATGGTCGTCAGCCTCGGCTGGACCAGCGCGACGGGAGACGGCGACGCCGACGTCTCGGTGATCCTGCTGGACGGCAACGGCAAGGTCCGAGGCGACGACGACTTCTACTTCTACAACCACCCCGCGGCCGAGGACGGCAGCGTCCAGCTCCTGGGCAAGACGCCCACCTCCAACGGCAGCGAGGACCGCATCAGCCTCGACCTCGCCGTCGTGCCGAGGGCGGTCGCCCGCATCGTCGTCGCGGCGAGCCGCTACGGCGGCGCCCGGTTCGGCGACCTGGCCGACCTCCGGATGACGCTCTCCGACGGCTCCGGGGACACGCTGCTCGGCTTCTCTATCCCGGATGCGGGCATCGAGACGGCCTTCATCTTCGGCGAGTTCTACCGGCGCGGGGAGGAGTGGAAATTTCGGGCGGTGGGGCAGGGGTACGATTCCGGCCTCGCCGGGCTGGCCACGGACTTCGGCATCGCGATCGTCGATGACGAGGCCGAGGAAGCGGGGGAAGAGGCTGACACGGACGCGGCCGGGGCCGACCCCACCCCCACCGGTGCCGGTGGGCCCGCCGGATCCACCTCCACCGGACACGGTCCCGGTCCCCTGGCCGGGCCCGGCGCAGTTCCGGCTCCGGTCGGAGCCCCCTCAGCCGACGCTCCCGGCGGCGGGACCGGAGCGGATCAGGCCGCCACGGCCGCCCCCGTCGTACCGGCACAAGCCGGGCCGACGGACCCCGATCCCGCGCCGGCCCGTACCCGCACGGTCCGCACGGCCAAGAAGAAGATCACCGTCCCGCGGGTCGCGAAGAAGTCCCTCGCGGAGAACGAGACGTGGCGGCCGGCGCGCCTCTTCCCCGTACCGAACGCCAAGAGCGACCGGGAGCGCGAGGCCCGGGCCACGTCGGTGCTCCTCGCCGTCATGGCCGAGGTCCCCGAGCTCGGCCGCCGTCTGACGGCCGGATTCGGTGCCCCTGCGGGTCGGATGCAGACGTTCACCGAGGTGTCTCTGCCTCACGGCGACACGCCCCGGCGTCCGGACGGAGTGGTCCGCGTCGAACGGGCAGGCAAGCTGTGGACGGCCTTGGTCGAGACGAAGACCAACGGCAATCCGCTGAAGAGCGAACAGGTCCAGGACTACATGGACATCGCCGCCCGCCGCGGATACGAGGCGGTGATCACTCTGTCCAACGACGTCGCGCTGGACGGCAGTCCCCTCGTCACGGTCAAGCTCGACGGCCGGCGCAAGCACAAGGTCGGGCTCTGGCACCTGTCCTGGGCGGAGGTGGCCCAGCAGGCTCAGCTCCTGATCCGGCACGAGGGCGTGGGCAACGCCGCCCACGCCTGGCTCCTCCAGGAGTTGCTGCACTACCTGCACCACGACAACTCCGGCTGCCACGGCTTCCAGAACATGGGTCCCTCATGGGTCCCGGTACGCACCGGCATCGAGACCGAGACGCTGTCCGCGGGGGACCCGCGCGCCGTCGAGGTGGTCGAGAGCTGGGAGCGGCTGGTGCGCCAGGTCTGCCTCCGACTCGGTGGCGAACTGGGCCAGAAGGCGCTGCCCGTACAGCGGGCTCGCCGCGGCAGCGATCCGCGCTCGCGGCGGGCGGAGGCCGCCGACGTGTTGTGCGCCGAGGGCCGTCTCGCGGCCGAGGTGCGCGTCGACGGTTCGCCGGGGATCCTCGGTCTCAGCGCCGACCTGCGCACCGGCAAGCTGCGCACGTCCATGGACATCCCCGCACCCGAGGGCGGCTACCCGCTGACCGCCGCCAAAAGGCTGGTGCGCATGCTCACTGAGGCACCTGCCGACCTGCACGTCGAGACGCTCGTCGAGACCCGCAACGGCCCGCGCGGCACGCTGGAGCGGCTGCGGCCCGAGCCGGGCGACCTCCTGCCGAAGGGCGGCGCCCCGATCACCGGCTTCCGTCTGTCGCTCTTCAAGGGCATGGGTGGCGCGCGCGGCACCACGGAGTCGGGCTTCATCCGCAGCGTCGACGAGGCGGTCGACCGCTTCTACGCGACGGTCGTGGTCCACCTCACGCAGTTGCAACGCCGTACCGACCGACGTGCATACGCCGCGGGGGGCGCGGCGGGCGGCTGAGCCAGGCCGGCATCGTTCCCGGTCCGTCCGCGCACGGGCCGGGTACTGGCCGGGGACAGGGCGCGACTGGCCGGGGCCGGCGACCGACCGCCCAGTGCTCAGGGCCGGGTGAGGCGGTGGAGTTGGAGGGCCAGTTGGTTCTCCAGGGCTCGGGAGGGGGTGTTCCAGTCCTTGCCGAGGAGGTGGGCGATGCGGTCGAGGCGCTGGGTGACCGTGTTGATGTGGACGTGCAGGTGTTCCTTGGCCCGGGTGAGGCTCGCCCCCTCGCGGTAGTACGTGTCCAGGGTGCGCAGGAGGTCGGTGCCGCGGGCGCGGTCGTACGCGATGACCGGGCCGAGGACGCGGTCGACGTAGCCGGCGATGTCGGTGCGTTCGCCCAGGAGTACGCCGACGAAGCCCAGGTCCGCGAGGGCCGCGCCCTCGCCGGTGCGGCCGAGGGTGTGCAGGGCCTCCAGGCACCGGGCGGCCTCCGCGTAGGCGGCCGGGAATCCCTGGGGGTCGGCGGCAGGGCCGGCCGCGCCCACGGTCACGGGGGTGCCCACGGCGCGGCCGAGGTCGCCGGCCAGGGCGGCCGCCAGGGGGCCGGGGGCGGAGGTGCGGGTGTGGGCGGGGTCGGGGGTGGGCTGCGTACCACCGGTGGGTGGCGGTTCGGGGGCCGGGAGGGGGATCACGAGGACCGCGTGGCCGGAGTGGGTGCCGGCCAGGCCGCCGAGGGCGCGGGCGTGCCGGGCGGCCTCGGTGGCCAGCCGTGAGCGGGACCCGGGCGGGCACTGGGCGACCAGGACCGCGTGCGGGCGGGAGGTGTCGACGCCCAGGCGGCGGGCCCGTAGCGCGAGGCTGGAGACCTGCCGGGCGCCGGCGTCGGGGGCGAGGGTGAGCAGGTCGTCGAGGAGTTCGCCGCGGACCCGGTCCTCCGCCTCGGCCACGGACCGGCGCATCAGCAGGAGCAGGGCGGTGACGAGGCTGGCGCGTTCGAACAGCCGACGGTCGGTGTCGGGCAGCTCCGGCCGACCGGACAGGGCGAGGGCGCCGAGGAGTTCGGGCCCGGCCAGCACCGCGCACACCCACACGTCGTCGACCGGAACCGCCCGGCCGGCCGTGCGCGAGGCCGCCACGCCGGCGGGCGGGGGCTCGGCGGCGGCCGCCGCGGTGCGGGCCAGTTCGGTGCCGTCCGCGTCGTGCACGACCAGTTCGCCGCCCAGGATGGCGGCGGTCTCCCGGGCCACGTCCCCGGCGCCGCCGCCGCGCAGCACCAGGTCGGTGAGCCGGTCGTGGGTCTCGGCGGCCCGGCTGATGGCCTGGTTGGCGGTGCCCAGGTCCACCAGGGCGGCGCGGGTCTCCTCCAGTCGGCGGGCGCTGTCGATGGCGATGGCCGCGTGGTCGGCGAGCGAGCCGAGCAGAGCGATGGCGTCCGGCGTGAACTCGCGGACCGTCCGGTCGGCCGCGAACAGCACTCCGATGACCCGCGGTCCGAGCCGCAGCGGTACGCCGAGGATCCCGCGCAGGCCCTCCTCGGCGACGCCGGTGTCGATGGCGGCGACGTGCTTGAAGCGGGTGTCGGTGCGGTAGTCGGTGCTGGCGTACGGGCGGGCCGTCTGCGCGACCAGCCCGCCGAGGCCCTCCCCCATGCCCAGGCGCAGCTGCTGGAAGGCGGCCGACACGGATCCCTCCGTGACGCGCATGTACGTGTCCTCCGCCGCCGGGTCGTGGAGGGTGAGGTACGCGACGTCGGCGCGCAGGAGGGTCCGGGCGCGCCGCACGATGGCGCGCAGGACGGCGTCCAGGTCGCGCAGGCCGGCGAGGTCCCCGGCGGTGTCGAAGAGGGCCTCCAGTTCGGCCTCGCGGCGCCGGTGCTGGTCGAGGGTGCGGTGGATGGCGCGGGCGGCCCCGGTCGCCTCGGCGAGGAAGGCCAGCTCCGCGGGGGCGGCCCCGGCGGCCCGGGCGGTGGCGACGGGCCGGTCGAGCTCCTCGGCCGGACCGCCGTGCGCCAGGGCGTCGAGCAGGTCCAGCAGGGCCCGGGCCACGGGGGTGGCGGCGGCCGCGGCGGGTCGGTCGCCGTCGGAGGCGTCGGGGTGGTGGCTCTGGCTGCGCATGGTGCGGATCGTAGGCGTGCGGGGTGTGGTCTTTGCGGGCGGGTCCGGACCCCGGCGCGGAGTGCGCGCGCCGGGGTCCGGGCGGTGCGGCACCGGGGCCCGGGCGGTGCGGCACCGTCGCCCGGGCGCCGGGGCGCCGTCGCCCGGACCCGCTCGGCCCCGTCGCTCAGACGCGCTCGGCGGCGGAGACGGGGGTGGCGGTGGCGGCGGGCGTGTCGAGGGCGCGGCCGCGGGTCTCGCGGGCCGCGGCGACCGTGAGCGTGGTGACGAGGGCCGCGGAGCCCAGGTACAGCGAGACCGGCGTCGAGGAGTCGTAGTCCTTGAGGAGTTCCACGGCCAGGATCGGGGCCAGGGCGCCGGCCACGATCGAGGCGAGCTGCGAGCCGAGCGAGGCGCCCGAGTAGCGCACGCGGGTGTCGAACATCTCGGAGATGAAGGCCGCCTGGGGGCCGTACATGGCGCCGTGCAGCAGCAGGCCCGCCGTCACGGCCAGGGCGATGACCGGGAAGGACTTCGTGTCGAGCAGGGCGAAGAACGCGAACGCCCACCCGGCCATGCCCACCGAGCCGATCAGGGTCACCGGGCGGCGGCCGATCCGGTCGGAGAGCGCGCCCCACGCGGGGATGGCGGCGAAGTGCACGGCCGAGCCGATGAGCACGGCGTCGAGGGCGGTGCTCTTGGGCAGGCCGAGGTGGACGGTGACGTAGACGAGGAGGAAGGAGGTCAGCACGTAGTACGAGATGTTCTCGCCGAAGCGGGTGCCGATGGCGGTGAGCACCTCGCGCCAGGAGCGGCGCAGCACGTCGACCACCGGCGGGGTGTCCTTCGCGCCCTGTGCGGCGGCGGCCTCGGCGCGCGCCTGGGCCTCCAGGAACAGCGGGGACTCGGAGACGGACAGGCGGATCCACAGGCCGACGCCGACGAGGACGCCGGACAGCAGGAACGGGATGCGCCAGCCCCAGGCGAGGAAGGCCTCCTCGGACTGTACGGCGGCGAGCAGGGCGAGGACGCCGGTGGCGAGCAGGTTGCCGCCGGGGGCGCCGGCCTGGGGCCAGGAGGCCCAGAAGCCGCGGTGCCGCTCACCGCCGTGCTCGGCCACGATCAGGACGGCGCCGCCCCACTCGCCGCCGAGGGCGAAGCCCTGCACCAGGCGCAGGAGGGTGAGCAGGACGGGGGCGGCGGCGCCGACGGTGGCGTGGGTGGGCAGCAGGCCCATGGCGAAGGTGGCGCCACCCATCATCAGGAGGCTGACGACGAGCAGCTTCTTGCGGCCGAGCCGGTCTCCGTAGTGGCCGAAGACGACGCCGCCGAGGGGGCGGGCGAGGAACCCGACGGCGTACGTGATGAAGGCGATCAGGGTGCCGGTCAGCGGGTCGGCGGCGGGGAAGAAGAGCGTGTTGAAGACGAGCGCGGCGGCGGAGCCGTAGAGGAAGAAGTCGTACCACTCGATGGTGGTGCCGACGAGGCTGGCGCCGACGATGCGCGCGAGGTTTCCGGGAGGTGTGGATGCGGGTGTTGCGGCGGCCATGGTCACCACTTCCGGGGGTGGGCGGGGGACGTCGTTGTGTCGCCACACCATAGGAACGCCCAGGTCAGAGGCGTATGTGATGGACCGCCATAGTTGGGGGCCATGTCATCCTCGCCACCACCACAAGGACGCCGGTCCCGGCGCCGCCGGGGCACCGGGCGGGCCGCGAAGGCGGTGCCGGACATGCTCCATGCGCCATGGTCTACGCGTCAGCCGACCCGAAGACCGACCGCCAGCGTCAGCTCCAGGACCCGGTGCGGCGATGCGAGATCCGGAAACAGCTCCCGCAGCTGCGACATCCGGTACCGGACGGTCTGGGGATGGACGAACAGCGCCGCCGCCACCTCGTCCCGCCTGCCCTGGTGCAGCAGCCACGCCCGCAACGTCTCCTCCAGCCGCCGTGCGGTCGCGACAGGCAGGGTCCGCAACGGTGCGAGGGCTCGGGCGCGCAGGTCCGCGAACGCGTCCACGTCGGCGCTCAGCACCAGCTCGGGCAGGTGGTCCTCGGTGTCGCGGATGTCGGAGGAGAGGGAGCGCGCGCGTACGGCTCGTGCGTACGAGGCGGACGCGCGGGTCCACGGCCGGGCCGGGCCGACCACGGCGGCGCGGTCGGTCAGCTGTCGCAACAGATGTGACCGGTCGGCATCGGGGACCAGCAGCACACCGAAGGCGTCCGGCAGGTCGTCGAGGACGAGGGTGCTCGGGTCGAGCGCGCGGTAGGCGGGCCGGGCCTGGGCGGCCGGCAGCAGGACCGCGGTCAGCGTAACCGGAGGCTGCCAGCCGGCCCGTTGTGCCGAGGCCAGCAGCACGTCCGGGCTCGCGCCCGCGAGGAGGTCGCGGGCCAGGTGTTCCAGGTGGCGCTCGTGCTCGCGGCCCCGGGCGGCCAGTTCGTCGGCGTGGCCCGCGGCGCTCGCGGCGGAGAGCTCGTCGATGTAGGCGAAGGTCAGCTCGGCGAACTTGGCGACCTCGGCGGCGGGCAGACCCGCGGGTACGGCCCCCGCTGCCAGGCATCGCCAGGCCACGCGGGCGCCGACGCGGTAGGCGCTGAGCAGGGCGTCCATCGAACGGCCGTCGCGCACCTCGCCGCGACCCAGCTCGTAGGCGGCGTCACCGGCGTCGCCGCCCGTGGCGTTCCCGCTCGCGAGGTCCAGGTAGTTCCCGAGGGCGGTACGGACGGCACGGCGGATGGTGACGCCCATGCGGCCCGAAAGGGCGTTGGCGTAGGGAGGGACCTCGTCGATGATCGCCTGGACGACCTCGTCGGCAGTGGTCTTCAGCGCGGCCCGCAGTGCGGCGACCGTCGTCGCGTCCAGGGACAGATCGGTTACTCTCCGGATTGGATGGCTCATCTCTTATTCCCTGTGAACAATTCAGCCGAGCAGATTCACGTCCTGCGGTCAGGACTTTACGCCTCGAGGCGGATCAAGCTGGAGTCATGACGAGTGCAACCCTCCGCAGTGGGGCGTGGAAACTGCTGGAGATGGTCACGACGCCGCTGCTGCCGTCGGACTACCTCGACCTGATCAGCCCGCTGCGTGCGGGCGCCGACCTGCGTGGGCGCATCGAGGCCGTGCACCCCGAGACGGGTGATGCCGCGACCGTCGTGATCAGGCCGGGACGGGGCTGGCGCGGTCACACGGCCGGTCAGTACGTGCGGATCGGGGTCGACGTCGACGGGAGGCGCCTGTGGCGTGCCTACTCCATCACCTCGCCGACGAACCGCCGGGACGGCCGCGTCACGATCACCGTGAAGGCGATCCCGGGCGGCAAGGTCAGCAACCACCTGGTCCGCAGGGCGAAACCGGGCACGCTGGTCCAGCTCGACCAGGCGACCGGCGACTTCGTGCTGCCGGAGGCCAAGCCCGCCAAGGTGCTCTACCTGACGGCCGGCAGCGGCATCACGCCCGTCATGGGCATGCTGCGTGACAGCGAGTTCGACGACGTCGTCATGGTCCACTGCGCGCCACAGCCGCAGGACGTGATCTTCCGCAGCGAACTGCACGACCTGGTCGCGGACAGGAAGCTGCGGCTCACCGAGGTGCACACCGACACGGACGGCATGCTCGACATCGCCCGTCTCGACGAACTGGTGCCCGACTGGGCCGAGCGCGAGACCTGGGCCTGCGGGCCCGCGGGCCTGCTCGACGCCGCCGAAGAGCTCTGGAGCGAGCACGGCGTCCCCGAGCGCCTGCACACCGAACGCTTCCGCCCCGGCATCGTCGTCGCCGGTGACGGCGGCGCGGTCACGTTCAGCGCCACCGGCAGGACCGTCGACGCGGACGGCGCCACGCCGTTGCTGGACGTCGGCGAGGAGGCCGGCGTGCTCATGCCGTCCGGGTGCCGCATGGGTATCTGCTTCGGCTGCGTCACGCCGCTCAAGGCGGGCGCCGTCCGCGACCTGCGCACCGGCGAGATCACCGAGGCCGAGCCGGGCGTCCTCATCCAGACCTGCGTGTCCGCCGCGGCGGGCCCCTGCGACATCGAACGGTAGGAGCACCTTGACCGCCATCGACCCCACCGCCCACCTGACCGCGGAGCAGATCGAGGAGCTCGGCCGCGAGCTGGACGCCATCCGCGACGAGGTGATCGCCGGCCGCGGCGAGAAGGACGCCGCCTACATCCGCAAGGTCATCTCGGCGCAGCGCACGCTCGAGCTGGTCAGCCGGGGCGTGCTGCTGTTCTCCTTCTTCCCGCCCGCGTGGCTGGTCGGCACGGCCGGGCTGTCCGTGGCGAAGATCATGGACAACATGGAGATCGGGCACAACATCCTGCACGGCCAGTGGGACTGGATGCGGGACCCGAAGATCCACTCCACCACCTGGGAGTGGGATCACGTCTCGCCGTCCGACCAGTGGAAGCACTCGCACAACGAGCTGCACCACGCGTACACCAACGTGATCGGCAAGGACAACGACCTCGGCTACGGCATCATGCGCGTCGACGAGGACCAGAAGTGGCACCCGTTCCACCTCGGCCAGCCGCTGTGGAACTTCCTCAACGCCTGCTTCTTCGAGTACGGCATCGCCGCGTACGACCTCGAGCTCGGCAAGAACCTGCACAAGCGCCGCCGCAACGACCCGGAGTTCCGCGCGCGGGCCAAGGCCGTCGGCCGCAAGATCCGCAAGCAGGTCCTCAAGGACTACGTGATCCACCCGCTGCTGTCGGGCCCGTCGTTCCTCACCACCCTCGCCGCCACGTTCACCGCGAACCTGGTCCGCAACATCTGGTCCCACTCGGTGATCATGTGCGGGCACTTCCCCGAGGGCGTGCAGGTCTTCGAGCGCCGGTCGATCGACGGCGAGACGCGCGGCCAGTGGTACCTGCGCCAGATGATGGGCTCGGCGAACATCAGCGGCGGCAGGGCCATGCACTTCATGACCGGCAACCTGTCGCACCAGATCGAGCACCACCTGTTCCCGGACCTGCCGAGCAACCGGTACGCCGAGGTCGCGGTGAAGGTGCGCGCGCTGTTCGAGAAGTACGAGCTGGAGTACGTCACCGGGCCGCTGCCCAAGCAGGTGTTCTCCGCGTGGCGCAAGGTGTTCCGGCTCTCGCTGCCGAACAAGAAGTCCGGGGCGAGGACGCCGGACCGCGAGCAGGAGCTCGTCGCGGCCTGACTCGGTACCGGTTCCGGGGCCTTGCCTGCCCTCGGAGGAAGGTCGGATCCGGCTGCCGGACGGCCGGATCCGACTCCTCGTGGTCACAGACGCCGCGAAGGGTTGCCTTGCGCCTGGAACTCCTCGTCAGCGCTGCAGCGTCAGCAGACCCGGCCGGTAGGGCAGGAGGCCGTAGTCGATGCCGTCGGAGCTGGGGCTGCGTCCCTGGTAGAGCAACTGCAGACGGCAGGGGTCGACCGTCATGGTCTGATCGGCGCCGGCACGGACGAGTTCGCCGTGGCTGATGTCGTTGGTCCACGTGGCGCCGCTGTTGGCCTTGCCGGCGAAGGGGTTGCCCTCGGTCGCGGCCTGGGGCGTCCATGAGCCGTCCAGAGCGGTGGCCGTGAAGGAGCGGAAGTAGCGGCCCTGCGAGCCGATCGCCTCGACGAGCATGAGGTAGCGGTTCTGGCCCTGGAGCTTGTAGACCTGGACGGCTTCGAACAGGTTGTTCGTCGTGTCGCTCATGACCACGGTCGAGGTCGTGCCGAAACTGCCCGGGAAGTTCCCGATCGGCATGCTGGCCCGGTAGATCTTGCCGTTGTCGCCGGCGAAGAACAGGTACATGTTCGCGCTGTCACCGATGAGCGTCTGGTCGATGGGTCCTGTTCCGGAGCCGGCGATGCTTCCGGAGAAGAGCGTTTGCGGTGACGACCAGCCGTTGGGGTTGGTGGGGTCGCTCGACGTCCGGTAGGAGAAGGCGGATCCACCCCACTGGTAGGCGAGCACCCAGATGTTCTTCGGCGCGAAGTAGAGGAGCGTGGGCGCGACGGCGGCGCTCGACATCGTGTTCTGGCTGGTCGAGGCCATGTCCGACCAGTTGGTGAACGGGCCGAAGCTCATCGAACCCCAATGCGTCCCCGTGTCGTGCGTCGTCGCGTAGACGAGTTGCCGGCCGTTGTACGGGGCGACGGTGAAGTCCTTGAGCGAGGCCCACCCCGGCTTGGGCTGCGCGAGCGGGCCCGTCGACGTCCAGCGGTAGGTCGACGGAAGGCTGCACGGGCCGGGGTCGGCGCCGCCGACCTGGACGAGCCGCCACTGCTGGTTGCTGCCGCCCCAGTCGTCGTACTGGACGATGTTCGCGTTGTCCGCGGTGGAGCCGCCCTGCACTTCCAGGGCCTTGTTGCTGTGGCGCGCGACGAGCCTCACGTAGCCGTCCGAGCCGTCGGCCAGCCGCCACTGCTGGTTGGTGCCGTTCACGTCGGCCCACTGGACGATCGGGGCGCCGTTCGCGGTGGACGCGTTCTGGACGTCCAGCACCTTGCCGGAGTGGCGGGACCTGATCCGGTAGTAGCCGCCACCGGAGTCGACGAACTGCCACTGCTGCTGGTTCTGGTCGTTCCGGGTCCACTGGGTGATGCGGGCGCCGTCGGCGGTCGCCAGGTTGTAGACGTCCAGGGCCTTTCCGCTGTTGCGGTTGACCAGCACGTACGAGGCGTTGGGGTCGATGGTCGTCGCGGCCCTGGCGGGCTGCACGGTGAGGAAGGTGGCCAGGATCAGCAAGGGCGCGAGGACGGCGAGCAGGCGTCGTCTCCGGTGGACCGGGGACGGATGGTGAAACCACATCACAAGAGCTCCTTCGGGGGATCGGGTGCGGACTCGGACAGTGGCGTTGTTAGCGCTAACAAAATGGCGCATGCCGGCGTGCTGGGCGTTTCGTCACGCCCCTTCGGGGAGGGAGGCCGCGCGGGACGGATCAGCCCTTGGTGGCGCCCGCAGCGAGGCCGCCGATCAGCTGCCGCTCGGCGACGGCGTAGAACGCGAGGGCGGGGACCATGGCGAGCACGATGTAGGCGAGCACGAGCGCGTAGTCCGTCGAGTACTGGCCCTGGAACTGCTGGACTCCGACCGGGACCGTCTGCCATCGGGGGTCGTTGAACACCAGCAGCGGCAGGAAGAAGTTGTTCCAGCTCGCGACGATCGACAGCACCGATACCGTACCCAGCGCCGGACGCGCCATCGGCAGCAGGATCTTCCAGAAGAAGCGGAACCTGCCGCAGCCGTCCATGACGGCCGCCTCCTCGACCTCCGCCGGGATGGTCCGGAAGAAGCCCCGCAGAATGACGATCGTCATGGGGAGCCCGAAGGCCGCCTGCGGGAGGACCACTCCGAGCGGGTTGTCGAGCAGGCCGAAGGTGCGCAGGAGCAGGAACAGCGGCAGGACGGCCACCGCGAACGGGAACATGAGACCGATCGTGAACAGCGTGTAGAACAGCTCCCTGCCCCGGAAGGCGTAGCGGGCCAGTACGAAGGCCGCCATCGCGGACGCCGCCACCGTGCAGCACGCCGTGGCGATCGCGGTGCCCGCGCTGTTGGCGAGCTGCCGCCAGAACATCCCGTCGCCGAGGATGCCGGTGTAGTTGCCGGCCTTCCAGTGCTCGGGCAGGCCGAACGGGTTGGTCGTCAGCTCGCCGGTGCTCTTGAACCCGGAGATCACCGCGTAGACCAACGGCACGGCGACGAACGCGCCGATCAGCCAGACCACGGCGTGCAGCGACAGGGCTCGCACCGCCTTACGGGCCTTCATCGGCCGCCTCCCGAGGTGACCGCCCCGCTCAGGTCACGGCGCAGCGCGTACCGCTGGTAGAAGAGGGAGAAGATCAGACTGATCAAGAACAGCACCACGCTGAGCGCACTGGCATAGCCGACCTGGTAGCGCTTGAACCCGAACTGGAAAATCGAGATCGCCATCGTCTCGGAGGAGTGGTTGGGCCCGCCCGCGGTCATGACCCAGACGAGGTCGAAGAGTTGGACGGCCCCGATGACCGAAAGAAATGCGCTGATCCGGATCGTCGGGCCGAGCAGCGGCAGCGTCACGTGCCGGAAGCGGTGCCACGCGCCGGCGCCGTCGATGGCGGCGGCCTCGAGGATCTCGCCCGGGATGCCCTGCAGCCCGGCGAGGAAGAGCATCATGTGGAACCCGAAGTACTTCCAGGTCATGACCACGAACAGGGTCGGCAGGACCGTCGTGGGATCGGCGAGCCACCTGCCCTGCAGCCCCTCCAGGCCGAGGGCGCCCGCGAGGTGGTCCGCCATGCCGTCACCCGGCAGGAAGATCATGGAGAAGAGGACGGCCGTGACGACTTCGGACAGGACGTACGGCGCGAAGAACAGCATCCGGTAGACGGCCCGGCCGCGCAGCCGCTGATTGAGCAGGACCGCGGTGAAGAGCGCGAACGGCAACTGCACGGTGAGCGACAGGGTGATCAGGTACAGCCCGTGCCCGAGATCGCCGAGGAAGACCCGGTCGTCGAACAGCTTGGCGTAGTTCCGGAAGCCCACGAAGTCGTCCATGGGGCCGGCCCCGCCCCATGTGAAGAAGCCGGTGTAGACGGCGACGGCGATCGGGGCGAGGACGAAGACGAGGAAGAGGACCAGAGCCGGGGCGAGGAACCACGCGACCGACGCCCAGCTCCGCACCCCGCGCCGGGGCGGGCGCGCCGGGGTGGGCGGGCCCGCCGGCAGGACGTCCTGCGTCCGCTCCTCGGTCGGCGTGGACACGGAGCTAGGCACCCTTCGCAGCCTCGGTGATCGACTCGGCGACCTGCGCGGGGGTCTTCCTGCCGGCGAGGAGGGCGGCGACGCTGTCGTTGACCTCCTCGCCGACCGCCGGCGGGTACGCCTGGTCGAGGTAGAGCTGGAAGCCCGTCGCCCTGACCAGGCTGTCGGCCACCACCTTCCTGCTGGGGTCGGTGAGCCGGCTCTCCGCGCCCTTGACCACCGGCAGGTAGCCGTTGGAGGCCAGCAGCTTGGACTCGTTCTCCAGAACGAAGAACTTCAGGAAGTCCAGCGCCTCCTTCGGCGCGCCCTTGCGCAGCGCGAATCCGCCGCCGCCGCCGAGCACCTCGGTGACCTGACCGACGCCGCCGTCGACGATCGGGAAGGGGAAGAACCCCAGGTCAGCTCCGAGGTCGGCGCCGGCGTCCTTCTCCACCGACGGCCCCCACTGCCCCATCAACTCCATGGCGGCCTTGCCGTTGCCCATGGTCGCGGCCTGGCCGCCGGGCGTGGCGTAGCCGGCGCCGAGGAAGCCCGTCTGGAACGGCTGGAGGTCGACCAGTTCCTTGAGACGGGCGCCCGCCCGGACGAAGCCGGCGCCGGTGAAGTCCTTGGACGTCGCGGCCTCCTGCAAGGCCGGGAGCCCCGCGACGCGCATCGCGAGGTAGGCCCAGTAGAAGTGGCCGGGCCACTTCTCCTTGCCCGCGAGGGCGATCGGGGTCACGCCCGCCGCCTTGAGCTTCCGGACGTCTTCGAGGAGTTCGGCCCAGGTGGCCGGCGGAGCGGTGATCCCGGCCTTGGCGAAGAGCCTCTTGTTGTACCAGAAGCCGACCATGCCGACGTCGTACGGCACCCCGTAGGTCCGCCCCTCGAACTGGTAGGGCCGCAGCGAGACGGGGGTGAGCTCGGACGACCAGCCGAGCGCGTCGGTGAGGTCCTCGACCAGCCCGGCGTCGACCTGCTGCCGCAGCACGCCACCGCCCCAGGTCTGGAAGACGTCCGGCAGCCTGCCCGACGAAGTGGCGGCCGTCAGCTTGGACTTGAACGCCTCGTTCTCCAACGAGGTGGTCTTGACGGTGATGTCCGGGTGAGCAGCCGTGAACGCCGAGGAGATCTGCGGGAACAGGGACTTGCCGGGCTCCGTGGTGGCGATGTTCCACCACGCGAAGGCCACCTTGCCGCCGGCCGCAGATCCCGGGCCCGGGTCCCCGCCTCCGCAGGCCGCGGTCAGCGAGGCGGACAGAGCGGTCAGGCCCGAGAGAGCCAGGAAGCTACGTCGGGTCGGGGGTGTGCTGCCCATGGGACCTCCGGGGTGGGGGATGCCGGTTCGACTCCGAAAACATTTCGTAACTTTCTCGAATTCGTGCTGCCACAAACTAGGAACGCGGGGCCTGCCGGTCAACCCCTGCCGCCGAATTGCATGCAATGGACGCCCACTTGGAGCTTGACAACCCGCTCGCACCGACCGGAAACTCTTCGAAAGTTTGCGATATGTGTCGCCGGTCCAAGGCGTCCGCGCAGAGGAGCGAAGTTGAGTGAGCAGCGTCCGACCCTGGCCGTCATCGCCGCGGAGGCGGGGGTCTCCCAGGCCACCGTCTCCAAGGTGATCAACGGCCGCTCCGATGTCGCGCCCGCGACGCGCGAGAGGATCGAGGGCCTGCTGCGCACCCACAACTACCTGCCCCCCGGCCGGCAGGGACGAGCGCGCAGGTCCGGCCTGGTCGATCTGATCATCGGCGGACTGGACAGCGCGTGGGCGGTGGAGATACTGCGCGGCGTCGAGGCCGAGTGCGCCCGGCGGGGCGTGGGCACCGTCGTGTCCCTCCTCCCGCCGGGCGAGGCCACGCCGTCGAGCTGGGCCCAACTGCCGGTCCTGCACCACAGCGACGGCGTCATCCTCGTCACCGCCTCCGTCACCCAGGCACAGCGCACCCAGGTGGAACGGGCGGGGGTGGCGCTGGTCGTCATCGACCCGATCGACCTGCCGGGCCATGGTGTGCCGAGCATCGGCGCGACCAACTGGGCGGGCGGCCTCGCCGCCACCGAGCACCTGCTGGAGCTGGGGCACCGCCGGATCGCCGCGATCGGCGGGCGCAAGGAGATGCTCTGCAGCCAGGCCCGCATCGACGGGTACCGGGCCGCGCTGGAGCGGGCCGGCATCGAGGTCGACCGCGAGCTGATCCGGTTCGGCGACTTCCAGCACGAGGGCGGGTTCCGGCGGGCCCGGGAACTGCTCGCCCTCCCCGAGCCGCCGACCGCCGTCTTCGCCGGCAGCGACCAGCAGGCGATGGGCGTCTACGAGGCAGCCCGGCAGGCCGGGTTGAGGGTCCCGCAGGACCTCAGCGTCATCGGGTTCGACGACCTGCCTATGTGCGGATGGCTGTCTCCGCCGCTGACGACGGTGCGCCAGCCGCTGGAGGAGATGGGCCAGCTCGCCGCCCGCACGCTCTTCCAGCTCCTGGACGGCCAGCCCCTGGTCAGCCCCCGGATGGAGCTCTCGACCGAACTCAAGGTCCGGCTCTCCACCGCCCCACCCCGTCCCTAGGAGGACTCCTTGACCGAGCCCTGGCGCGACCCCCTCCTGCCCGTGTCCGTACGGGTCGCCGATCTGCTGGAGCGGATGTCCCTGGAGGAGAAGGCGGCCCAGCTCACCGGGTTCTGGGCGCTGCCCTCGGATCCGGGGACGCCGGTGGCGCCGATCGAGGACGACTCCGGCGAGTCCGCGCCCGGTCTCGACGACATCGTGGGCCACGGGCTCGGCCAGCTCACCCGGATCTTCGGCACCGCTCCGGTCACCGCGGAAGCCGGGATGGAGCGGCTCGCCTCGCTCCAGCGCCAGGTCACCGGATCCGGCCGGTTCGGGATTCCGGCCCTCGCGCACGAGGAGTGCCTGACCGGGTTCATGACCGCGGGGGCGACGGTCTTCCCCGCGCCCCTGGCCTGGGGCGCGTCCTTCGATCCCGGGCTCGTGCGCCGGATGGCCGCCGCCATCGGGACGGGGATGCGGCGGGTCGGCGTCCACCAGGGGCTGGCTCCGGTCCTCGACGTGGTCCGCGACTACCGGTGGGGCAGGACCGAGGAGTGCATCGGCGAGGACCCCTACCTCGTCGGAGCGATCGGCACCGCCTACGTGCAGGGCTTGGAGGGCGCCGGGATCGTGGCGACGCTCAAGCACTTCGCCGGGTACTCGGCCTCGCGCGGCGGCCGGAACATGGCGCCCGTCGCCTCGGGGCCGCGCGAATTCAGCGACGTGCTGGTCGAGCCCTTCGTACGGGCCCTGCGCGAGGGAGGCGCCCGATCGGTGATGAACAGCTACACCGACGTGGACGGCGTCCCGGTGGCAGCCGACGAACGGCTGCTGACCGGGCTGCTCAGGGGCGAGCTCGGTTTCAGCGGTGTGGTCGTCGCCGACTACTACGCCGTCTCCTTCCTGGAGACCCGGCACGGCGTCGCCGGATCGCGCGGCGCGGCCGGTGCGCTGGCGCTGACCGCCGGAATCGACGTCGAACTGCCCACGGCCCGCTGCTACGGCGAGCCGCTCACCGAACTCGTGCGGTCGGGAAGCCTCTCCGCGGAGCTCGTCGACCGGGCCGCGGAACGGGTCCTGCGGCAGAAGGCCGAACTCGGCCTGCTCGACCCCGACTGGGAACCCGTCAAGGCCGAGCCCGTCGACCTCGACCCGCCGGACAACCGGGAACTGGCCAGGCTCCTGGCCGAACGGTCCACCGTGCTGCTCGCCAACGACGGCACCCTGCCGCTGGAGCCGTGCCGGGTGGCGGTCAGCGGGCCCTACGCCGACGACCCCCGTGCCTTCCTCGGCTGCTACTCCTTCCCCAACCACGTCGCGCCGCCGGGCGATCCCGGGCTGGAGATCCCGACGCTCGGCCAGGCGCTCACCGCCGCCGGGTTCACGGTCACGACGGACGATCCGGACGTGAACGTGCTGGTGCTCGGGGACCGGGCCGGCATGTTCGGCCGGGGCACCTCCGGCGAGGGCTGCGACGCCGAGACCCTCGATCTGCCCGGCGACCAGGCCGCGCTCGCCTCCGCCGTGCTGGACTCCGGGGTGCCGACCGTGCTGCTCCTCGTCTCCGGACGGCCCTACGCGCTCGGCACGTTGGCCGAGCGCGCAGCGGCCGTGGTGCAGGCCTTCTTCCCCGGCGAGGAGGGCGGGACGGCGCTGGCCCGGATCATCAGCGGGGCCGCGGAACCGTCCGGGCGGCTGCCCGTCTCGATCCCCCGCCGGGGCGGCGGGCAGCCCGGCACGTACCTGCACGCCAGGCTCGGCGGGCGCACCGACTGGAGCTCGGTGGACCCGACCCCGCTGTTCCCCTTCGGACACGGGCTGAGCTGGACCCGCTTCACCTTCTCGGACCTCGCGGTGGATCCCGTCGCCGCGACGGACGGGTCCGTCGCCGTGTCGGCCACCGTACGCAACGTCGGCGACGTGGCCGGGACCGAGGTGGTGCAGCTGTACCTCTCGGACCCCGTGGCGTCCGTCGTCCGGCCGCAGCGGTGGCTCGCGGGATTCGCCAGGGTGGAACTGCCACCGGGCGCGGCCGCCCGGGTCGCCTTCTCCGTCCATGCCGACCGGACTTCCTTCACCGGGCTCGACCTGCGCAGGAGAGTGGAGCCCGGGGAGATCCGCGTGGCCGTCGGACGCTCCAGCGGCGATCTTCCGCTCCGGGGCACCTTCACGCTCCGGGGACCGGTGCGCCACCCGGCGGCCGACCGTGTGCTGTCCGTGCCGGTCGAGACCGTCCCGCTGCCATGACCGGCTTCCTCGGCGATCCCGTGCTGCCGGGCTTCCGGCCCGACCCGTCCGTCTGCCGGGCGGGGGCGGACTACTACCTGGTGACGTCCAGCTTCGAGTGGTTCCCGGGCCTTCCCGTGTTCCACAGCCGCGATCTCGTGAACTGGCGGCGCATCGGCTCCGCCCTCGACCGGGCGGCCGCGCTCGACCTCGCCGGGTGCGCGCCCTCGCGGGGCCTGTTCGCACCGACGATCCGCTACCACGACGGCGTCTTCCACCTCGTCTGCACGCTGATGGACGGCCCCGGCCATTTCGTCGTCACGGCGGCCGATCCCGCGGGGCCCTGGTCGCGACCGCACTGGCTGGACGGCGAGGGCTTCGACCCGTCGCTGTTCTTCGACGACGGGCGGGGCGACGGCGACGGCCGGGCCTGGTTCACGGCCGCCCGCGTGGTGGACGAGGCCGCCGGACGCACCGAGATCTGGATGCGCGAGTACCTCCCCCGCGAACGACGGCTCACGGGACCCGAGCACGTCCTGTGGCGGGGGAGCCACCCGGGCGCCCGGTGGTCGGAAGCCCCGCACCTCTACAAGGTCGACGGCAGCTACCTCCTGCTCACCGCCGAGGGCGGTACGGACGTGGACCACAGCGTGGTGGCCGCCCGCGCCGACCAGGTGACCGGCCCGTACGAGGGCGCACCCGGCAACCCGGTACTCCCACCCGCAACCGGCCCCGTCACCTGCACGGGGCACGCCGACCTCGTCCTGACCCCGCACGGGGACTGGCGGGCCGTCCTTCTGGGCGTCCGACCGGGCTCCGCCATCGGCCGCGAGACCTTCCTCAGCCGGGTCACCTGGGACGAGGGCTGGCCGGTCTTCTCCCCCGTCGTCCACACCGCCCCTCGCCGCCCCGTCCACGACGGCTTCGCCACCCTCTCCCCCGACTGGAGCACCCTGCGCACCCCGCCCTCGCGGTTCTGGACCACCGGCGACGGACTACGCCTGCGGCTCCGCCCCGAGCGCCTGGGCGAACGCACCACCCCGTCCCTGCTGGCCCGCCCCCAGGAACATCCCGACTGCGACGTCTCCACCGAACTGCACTTCACCCCCGCCGCGCCGGGCGAACAGGCGGGCCTCGCCGTGGTCCTCGACGACGACGCCCATCTCGTCCTCCTCCGCACGACGGCAGGACTCACCCTCCGCCGCGGGTCCGAGGTCCTGGCCGGCGTTCCCGTCCCGCCGGGTCCCGTGCTCCTGGGAGCCCGCATCCGGGGCTTCACCCACACCTTCGCCCACGCGGCGCGCGACGGCACCTGGCGGGACCTGGCCACCGTCGAAGCCGCCTTCCTCACCCCGCTGTTCACCAGCGTCCAGCTCGGCCTCTACGCCACCTCCGACGGCCGCCCTTCCACCAACCAGGCGCACTTCCCCTGGTTCGCCCTCGCGTACCCGTGCGGGCGGGAACCACCGGGACGCGGGCGCCCGTGACCTGTGATGCCGGTGTCGGTCCGGGGCCCCGCCCGCCGATCAGGCCGGCGTGGGCAGATCGGGGGCGGACTCGCGCACGGTCAGGCGGGTCGGGAGGATCAACGGGCTGGGGCGGTGTCCTTCGATGGCGCTGACCAGCATCCGGGCCATCTCCTGCCCCAGCGCCCGGACCGGCTGATGGACCGTGGTCAGCGGCGGGCTGGTGTGCCGGGCGCTGGCCAGGTCGTCGAAGCCGATCACCGCGACGTCCTCGGGCACCCGGAGCCCGCGTTCCCGCAAGGTGCGCAGAGCGCCGATGGCCATGGCGTCGGAGGCGGCGAAGACCGCGTCGGGGCGCGCTCGGAGCAGCCGCTCCATCGCCCCGGCGCCGCCGTCCTCGGTGAACTGCCCGGGCTCGACCCCGAGCAGCGACAGGCCGGACAGGGTCAGACCGTCGGTGAACCCCTGCTCCCGCGCGACCGAGGCCCCGGCGTCCACCTGTCCGGTGATCATGACGGGGCGCCGGCGCCCGGTCCGCGCGAAGTGCTCGGCAGCCAGCCGGGCACCGCCCCGGTTGTCGGCGTCCACGTACCACGTCGGCTCCCCGGAGAGCGGGCGACCGCCGAAGACGACGGGGAGAGCGACCTCCTCGCACAGGCGCCCCAGGGGGTCGTCACCGCGCAGTGCCATCAGCATGACGCCGTCGGCCCGGCGGGAGCGCAGCAACCGCTCGAACCTCTCCCGGCCGCGCGGGGTGTTGGCCAGCAGCAGGACCAGTTCGAGTTCGGTCGGCTCCAGCGCCGCGCTGACGCCGACGACGACCTCCGCGAAGAACGGGTCGGCGAACAGCCCCGGCTCGTCGCTGGAGAGGGCCAGCACCACCGCTCCGACCTTGCGGGTCGCCAGGGCCTGCGCAGCCGGATTCGGCACGAAAGACAGCTCGCGCACCGCGCGTTGGACCGCCTCCCGCTTGGCGCGGCTCACGTGCGGGGCGTTGTTGATCACCCGGGAGGCCGCCGTGCGCGACACCCCGGCTCGTGCGGCCACCTCGTCGAGAGTCGGCATGCGCTTGGGCGACGGCTCCATGGCGACCTGCTCCTCGTGCTCACGCGGACGGCGAACAGCGGCCATGATTCCATGCCCCGCACCGGCTCCGGACCTGCACAGGGGCCCCGTCCTCGGTCTCGTTCCGGCAGCGCTTCCAACTTGTGGCGCCATCAAGTGGGCCGGGACTGTTTCGCGTTCAACCTATTGACACACGCTCGTAACGAACCCAATCATCCCAACAGCGCGATCCGACCCTCCCCCAAACTGGAAGCGCTTCCACACTTCCCCACCTCCCGGAGGAAGATCCACCATGCGCACCTCCTTGCGAGCCGTGTCGGCTCTGCTGGCCGGCGTCCTCGGCACCGGTCTCGCCCTGATCGGCGCCGGTGCGGCGTACGCGGCCGACCCGACCACCATGACCAGCGGCTTCTACACCGACCCCGACAACTCCGCCCTGCGGTGGAGCGACGCGAACCCGGGCGACGGGCGGGCGGCGGCGATCCGGACGTCCATCGGCCGCACCCCGGCCGCCCGTTGGTTCGGCAACTGGAGCGGCGACATCGGCGCGGCCACCGGCGCGTACGTCGGCCGTGCGGACTCCCTCGACAAGTTGCCGGTCCTGGTCGCGTACAACATCCCCAACCGGGACGTCTGCGCCGGCCACTCCGGCGGCGGCGCCGGCAGCCGCGCCGCGTACGACGCCTGGATCGCCGCCTTCGCCTCGGGCATCGGCAACCGCCCGGCCGTCGTCGTCCTCGAACCCGACGCGCTCGGCCACGAGAGCTGTATGACGGCCGCTCAGATCGCCGAACGCAACGCCATGTTGAAGAACGCGATCGCCCAGTTCCAGGCCAAGGCCCCCCACACCTGGGTCTACCTCGACGCGGGGAACCCCGGCTGGATCGGAGCCTCGACCATGGCACAGCAGCTGGCCGCCGCCGGCGTCGGCGGGGCCCGCGGTTTCGTGCTGAACGTCTCCAACTACTTCACCACGGACCAGAACACCGCCTACGGCAACGCGGTCAACTCCGCCCTCGGCTCCTACGGCTACACGAAGCCGTTCGTCGTCGACACCAGCCGCAACGGCAACGGCTCCAACGGGCAGTGGTGCAACCCCGCGGGCCGCCGGATCGGTACCCCGAGCCAGCGCGGCGGAGGCGGCGCCGAGATGCTGCTGTGGATCAAGCTCCCCGGCGAGTCCGACGGCAACTGCGGCGTCGGTGCCGGCTCCTCGGCCGGGCAGTTCCTGCCCGAGGTCGCCTACAAGATGATCTACGGCTACTGAACCCGCTCACCGCAGGACGGACCCCCACCGGAGGAAACCCCGTGCGCACACCCCTGCACCGCCGGGCCCTGGCAGCGAGCGCACTCGTGCTGCTGCTGGGCGCCGCCGCCCCGGTCCCCGCCGAGGCGAGCTCCGTGCCGGCCTCCCACACGCTTCCCGCGAACACCCGCTTCTCCGTCGGTCCCGACGGCGACGCGGCCCACCAGGCAGTCTCCGATCTCCTCCACGGGGACTTCGAGGGCGCCACGGCCATGGCGAAGCTGGCCAGTTGGCCGGAGGCCGCCTGGTTCACCGACGGCACCCCCGCGCAGGTCGAGTCCCGCGTACGCGATCTCGTGCGCCGTGCCGGGCGGACCCGGACCGTCCCCGTCCTGGTGGCCTACAACATCCCGCTGCGCGACTGCTCCCAGTACTCCTCGGGAGGGGCGCAGTCGGACGCCGCGTACCAGGCCTGGATCAGCGCCTTCGCCCGAGGACTCGGCAGCAGCAAGGCCGTCGTCGTCCTCGAACCCGACGGGTTGGCCAACCTCCCCTCCGACTGCGGTCCCGACAGCGACCCCACCGGCGCCCTCACCACCGGGCGCATGGCCGACCTCAACCACGCGGTCGACGCCCTGGCGCGTCAGCCGAACAGCGTCGTGTACCTGGATGCCGGCAACAGCCACTGGCGCAGTGTCGGCGACATCACGCGGCGGCTGCTCCAGGCCGGTGTCACCCGTACCCGGGGCCTCTCCCTCAACGTCTCCAACTACCTGGCCACCGGTCTGTCCACGCATTACGGCACCTGGGTCTCCCAGTGCCTGTGGTTCGCCACCAAGGGGCCGGACCGGGGCCGGGGGCACCCCGAGTGGTGCGCGAGCCAGTACTACTCCCCCGCGGCACCCAACGACGGGCAGACCGGCAACTCCGTGTCCGTGGACGATCCGTCCACCTGGCACTGGACCGACCGGTGGTTCCGGCAGAACGTCGGCACCCCGCCCACGGAGGAGCTCGTCCACCTCGTCGTCGACACCAGCCGCAACGGCCGGGGCGCCTGGACGCCGCCGGCGGGCAAGTACAGCGGCGACCCGCAGACCTGGTGCAACGCCCCCGGTCGCGGCATCGGCGACCGGCCGACCGCCGACACCCGCGTCCCGCTGGTCGACGCCTACCTGTGGATCAAGACCGTCGGCCAGTCCGACGGCCAGTGCAACCGCAGCGTCCCCGGCGGGACCATCGACCCGGAGTACGGCATCGTCGATCCCGCGGCCGGGGTGTGGTGGCCGGAGCAGGCCGCGTCCCTCGTCCGGAACGCCGATCCCGCACTGGAGTTCAACACGGTCCTGCGCTGACCGACTCCTCTCCACCCCCTGGTTTGCGTCGCCCACGCGGATCCACCCGCAACGCTCCGATCCTTCCGTGATCCAACGTCCTGGAGGTTCTTTCATGGGCTCACACGCCACTCCCCGCACCCCCGTCCGCCGGAGGACCGGCGGACTCCGCGCGGCCCTGGCCGTCGCCCTCCTCGGTACCGCCGCAGCGCTGGCCGCGCCGGTGACCTCGCACGCCGCGGAAAGCACGCTCGGCCGCGCGGCAGCGCAGAGCGGCCGGTACTTCGGCGCCGCCATCGCCTCGGGCCGGCTGGGCGACTCGGCGTACACGACGATCGCGGGCCGCGAGTTCAACTCGGTGACGCCCGAGAACGAGATGAAGATCGACGCCACCGAGCCCCAGCAGGGCCGGTTCAGCTTCGCCGCCGGCGACCGCGTCTACAACTGGGCGGTACAGAACGGCAAGCAGGTACGCGGCCACACCCTGGCCTGGCACTCCCAGCAGCCCGGCTGGATGCAGAACCTCAGCGGCAGCCGGCTGCGCCAGGCGATGGTCAACCACATCAACGGGGTGATGGGCCACTACAAGGGCAAGCTCGTCCAGTGGGACGTGGTCAACGAAGCCTTCGCCGACGGCAGTTCGGGCGCCCGCCGCGACTCCAACCTGCAGCGCACCGGCAACGACTGGATCGAGGCCGCCTTCCGCACCGCCCGCGCCGCCGACCCGGCCGCCAAGCTCTGCTACAACGACTACAACATCGAGAACTGGACCTGGGCCAAGACCCAGGCGGTGTACGCCATGGTCCGGGACTTCAAGCAGCGCGGCGTGCCGATCGACTGCGTCGGCTTCCAGTCCCACTTCAACAACGACAGCCCGTACCACAGCAACTTCCGCACCACCCTGCAGAGCTTCGCCGCCCTCGGCGTCGACGTGGCCGTCACCGAGCTCGACATCCAGGGCGCCTCGGCCACGACCTACGCCAACGTGACGGACGACTGCCTGGCCGTCCGGCGCTGCCTGGGCATCACCGTCTGGGGTGTGCGCGACACGGACTCCTGGCGATCGGACCAGTCGCCCCTGCTGTTCGACGGCAGCGGCAACAAGAAGCCCGCCTACGGCTCCGTGCTGAGCGCCCTCAACGCCGGCTCCTCGATGCCCCCGTCGCCCGGCCAGGGGCAGATCAAGGGCGTCGGTTCGGGCCGCTGCGTGGACGTACCCGGTGCCGGCACGGCCGACGGTACCCAGGTCACCCTGTGGGACTGCAACAACGGCACCAACCAGCAGTGGACGTACACCCCCGAGGGCGAGTTCCGGGTCTACGGCACCAAGTGCCTGGACGCCGCCGGCACCGGCAACGGCGCCAAGGTCCAGATCTACAGCTGCTGGGGCGGCGCCAACCAGAAGTGGCGCCTGAACTCCGACGGCTCCGTCGTCGGGGTCCAGTCCGGCCTCTGCCTCGACGCCGTCGGCAACGGCACCGCCAACGGCACCCTGATCCAGCTCTATTCCTGCTCGAGCGACGGCAACCAGCGCTGGACCCGTACGTGAACTGATCAGTGCCCCTGGAACGCGCTCTGCCCGCCGTCCCCGAGGGGCGGCGGGCAGAGCGTTCTCGGGCGGGCGTTCAGGAGCAGGGTGCTCCGTTGAGCGTGTAGCGCGCCGGGACCGCGTTGGTGCCCGAGTACGTCGCCTGGAAGCCGAAGCTCGCGCTGCCGCCGGGGGCCAGCGTGCCGTTCCAGCCGGCGTCCCGGGCGGTGACCGCGCTGCCCGACTGGGTCACCGTGGCGTTCCAGGCGTTGCCGATCCGCTGGTCACCCGCGAAGCTCCAGCCCAGGGCCCAGCCGGAGACCGCCGCGGTTCCGGTGTTCCGCACGGTCACCGTCGCCGTGAAGCCGTTGCCCCAGGCGTTGTCGATCCGGTACGCCACCGTGCAGGAGGCCGCTGGCGCGTCGTCGTCCGCCTCCGCCGCCGTGAACGACGCGCTCTGCACGCCGGGGCCGCCGACCGCGAAGGTCGCACTGCCCGCCAACGCGTCGGCATCCTGCGCGGCAGAGACCGCAACCCTTTGCACCGTCGCCCAGTTCGCCGGGGTGAACACCAGCGTCGCGGCCGCCGACAGGTCCTCGTCCCCGGACGTCCGGGCCACCGCCACCGTGACGTTCTGCGCGGGCGCGGCCGAGAGCCGCACGTCCACCGGCGCCGAACCGCCCTCCGGGACGGTCACGGCCACCGGTGCCACCTGCACCGCGGGCACCGCAGGGGCGCCGCGCCGCTCGGCCGCGAAGGCCGACAGCCAGGCCAGCGAGGCGTTCCAGTTGACGGCCACCTCGTTCGTGGAATAGGAGCCGATGTCGTCCACGTAGCACGCCGCCGGCGCGCAGCCCTGGAGCTTCTCCCTGGCCACCGGGTCCTCCAGCCCCGCGTTCGGGCCGCCCGCGAGGGAACCGGCCGGCGGGTGCGGCAGCGAGGCGTCGTTCTGGTGCGCCCAGAACCGGTGGTGCTGGTTCTGGGCGTGGCGCTCGCCGTAGCCGGTGACGTAGGAGAGGTCGAGTGCGTTGCGGCCCAGCAGGTAGTCCAGGGACTCCAGCGCTCCCGTCCGGTACCGCTGCTGACCGGTGAGCTCGTACGCCACGGCCAGCACCATCGCGTTGTTGGCGACCGAGCTGTTGGAGCCCCAGACGTACCCGGTGGCGGGGAGCGGCACCGCGTAGCCCTGGCCGGCCATGGCGGACAGGTGGCCGTCGGCGGCCGTGGTCAGCAGACCGCGCAGCCGGGCCACGTCGTCGGCGGGCAGGGCCACGCCGGGGACGGTGGCGAGGGTGATGCGACCGAGCGTCGCGGTGCCGCCCCAGTAGAACGCGTCGACGGGCTCGGTGTGGTGGGCGGAGGAGGTGACGGCGTCCCGGTACTGCGACTCGCCGGTGGTGGCCAGGAGTTCGGCCGCCGCCCAGTAGAACTCGTCGGAGACGTCCGCGTCCTCGTACGCACCGCCGCCGGTGCTGTCGGACGCCGGGGCGAGCACGTTCGGGTTCGCCCTGGCGGCCGTCCAGGCGCGGCGGGCCGCGTCCAGGCAGCGCGCGGCGAACGCGGCGTCGTACGGCGCGTACACCCGGGCGCACTGCGCGGCCGAGGCCGCCAGGTTCAGCGTCGCGGCCGTCGACGGCTTGTGCAGCTCGCGCTGTTCGGGGTCGAGTTCGGGCCGGGTGGGCAGGGCGGTCCACTGGGCGTCGTGCACCTTGTGGAAGGCCATTCCGGCCATCGGCTTCCCGGCCGGAACCTGCATCCGCAACAGGAACTCCAGCTCCCAACGGGCCTCGTCCAGCACGTCCGGCAGGCCGTTGCCACGCTCCGGCACGCGCAGCGTCGCGTCCCCGAGGGCTGCGTCGCCGCCCGAACGGTGCGCCCGCTCGAAGGAGTTGACCATCTCCCAGACGGATATGCCGCCGTTGACCACGTACTTGCCGTGGTCGCCCGCGTCGTACCAGCCGCCGCGCACGTCGAGCCGGTAGTCGCATACGCCGGCCTGACAGGGGACGCTGGTGTCACCCTTGTTGGGGGCCACGCCCAGGTGGCCGGCCGGGCGGGCATAGGCGGCGCCGCCGGCCAGGGCGGCGTCGATCGCGATGCCGCTGCGCTGCTGGTAGAAGAACGACATGCTGTCGGCGCGCAGTCCGTCGTACAGGGCGGCGGAGACGTCGAAGGGGTGGCTGCTCCGGCCGTCGACGACCAGGGTGAAGCCGGTGCCGGTGCCGGCGTACGCGCCGAAGTCCACCAGGTGCGTGGACTCGCCGGAGGCCTGGTCGGAGCCGTGCACGGTGGTGGTGCCGGAGGCGGCCACCGCGCCCGAGCCGTCCCGCAGTTGCCAGGCGACCGGGGTGGTCGCAGGGCTGACCACGGTGGCCCGCTTCGGGCCGTCGGGTAGGTAGCCGAGCTGGTTGACCCGGATGGATGTGCCGGCGGCGGTCACGGGGCCGGCGGCCGCGACCGGAACGGTCAGGGCGTTCGTGGACAGGGCGCCGACGGCCAGCGTCAGGCCGGTGAGCACGGCTGCCGCGCGACGCGGCACGCTGCGGGTGGAGGTGACAGGAGGCACGGGTGGAGCCTTCCTTGGTGGGCTGGAGATAGATGTGGGAGCGCTCCCATCAAGCCAGCCCTCGAATGGCCCCGTCAAGACCCGCGGTTGCAGGGGGAGTTGACCGACGGCGCTACGGGTAGTCGACCGGCACGGCGCTGCGCGCCCGGCCCGCCGGCCCCGGCCTCAGACGCCCCGGGCGTGCGGGACGTTGCCGTAATAGGCGTCCGGCCCGTGCTTGCGGGTGAAGTGCCGCTCCAGCAGATGCCCCGGCGGCTCCGAGGTGCCCCCGAGGCGGGACCCCAGCACCAGCGTGTGCAGCGCCATCTCCGCCACGGCCTCGCAGACGACGGCGTTCTCCAGCGCGGCCTTCGCGGTGGCACCCCAGGTGAAGGGGCCGTGCCGCGAGACGAGCGCTCCGGGGACCTCCTCGGCCCGACGGGGGTCCCCGTCCAGCCGGGCGACGATCACCTGCCCGGTGTTGTACTCGTAGTCCTGCGCGCACTGCTCGGCGGTGAGGTCCGCCGTCACGGGCACGGGGCCGTTGAAGGTGTCGGCGTGCGTCGTACCGAGCACGGGGATCGGGCGGCGCGCCTGGGCGAAGGCGACGGCGTGCGCCGAGTGCGTGTGGGTGATGCCACCGATGGAGGGGAAGGCGCGGTAGAGGCACCGGTGGGTCTCGGTGTCGGTGGACGGCCTGAGGTGCCCGTCCACGACCCGCCCGTCCTCCAGCGCCACCACCACCAGGTCCTCCTCGGTGAGGTCGGCGTAGGAGACCCCGGACGGCTTGATGACGAAGACACCGGCGTCTCGATCCACTCCGCTGACGTTTCCCCAGGTGAGGGTGGCCAGGCCGGCCTCCGGGATGCGCAGGTTGGCCGCGAGCACCTCGCGACGGAGGTCCTTGAGGCTGGTCTCGCTCACTGCATTCTCTCCGTCTCTCCGACAGGGCCCGGCGGTCCCTGACCCCCGTGGAATTGTGAGCGCTAACAAGCACAGATCTCAAGGCCTAAGAGACGGATTCCTGTCCACACCCTGCAGTCAACGCTGCATAATGTGAACGCCAACATCCATATCTGGTCGACAACCTCCGGTCAGCTCCGCGACGTGTACCGACCGCGGGTGGTTCGATACCTTGAGGGAAGGCCGCTCGATGAGGAAAGGAAGAGCGTTGACCCAGCTCCCAGACGTCTCGCGCGCGCCCACGATGACGGACGTCGCGCGCGTCGCCGGCGTGTCCCACCAGACCGTTTCACGGGTGCTCAGCGACCACCCGAACGTCAGCGCCAAGACCCGGGCCGCGGTGACCCAGGTCATCGAGCAGCTGGGGTACCGCCGCAACTCGGCGGCCCGGGCCCTGGCCACCCGCCGGACCCACACCCTGGGCGTCATCGCGGTGAACACCACCCTGCACGGGCCCGCCAGCACCGTGGCGGGAGTCCAGGAGGCGGCTCGGGACCGGGGGTACCTGACGTCGGCCGTCACGCTCCGGACCGCCACGCAGACGGCTCTCGCCGAGGCCATGCAGCACCTCGCCGGATGGGGCGTGGAGGGGATCGTCGCCGTCACTCCCCAGCGCGCCGCCGTGCGGGCCCTGGCGGCATTGGAAGCACCGTGCCCGGTGGTCACCGTCGAAGGGGGCCACACCCTGGACCTGCCGGGGGTGTCCCTGGACCAGAACCTCGGCGCCCGCCTGATCACGGAACACCTCCTCGCCTCGGGCCACTCCACCGTGTGGCACGTCGCAGGCCCTGCCGACTGGCTCGAGAGCGAGGCCCGCACGCAGGGCTGGGAGGAAGCGCTGCGCGATGCCGGCGCCGAGGTGCCACCGCTGCTGCGCGGCGACTGGAGTCCGCTGTCGGGATACCAGGCCGGCCAGCAGCTCGCGGGGCGGGTACGGGCGTCACGAGGCCGGGGCGCGGGCCTCACCGCGGTGTTCGTCGCCAACGACCAGATGGCCCTCGGCGTCCTGAGGGCCTTGCGGGAAGCGGGCCTGCGCACGCCGGAGGACGTGGCCGTGGCCGGCTTCGACGACATCCCCGAGGCGGAGTTCTTCCCACCCCCGCTGACGACGATCCGTCAGGACTTCGCCTCACTGGGCCGCGACAGCATCGGCCTGCTCCTGGACCACATCGAAGGCCGGGCCGAGGAGTCGACCCACCTGGTGGTGGCGCCCGAGCTCATCGTGCGCGCCAGTACGGCCCGCAGGGTCGCCCCACCCGGCGAATGACCCCCACCCCCCGCGCGCGACGGCGCGACGGCCCACCGCCCTACCGGAGCGGCGCGCGGGGCCTCGGGGACGGCGGGGCCCCGGACCGCGAGGGGTCTCGGGCTCCGGAGCGGAGCCCGAGCCCGAGCCGGAGTCAGTCGGCGGCGGGGCGGCGGCCGCTCATCAGGCGTTGCAGCACGATGAACACGAGCAGCAGGGCGCCGATGACGATCCGGGTCCACCAGGAGCTGAGCGTTCCCTCGAAGGTGACGACCGTCTGGATCATGCCGAGGACGAGCACGCCGAGAGCGGTGCCCAGGACGAAGCCGGAGCCTCCGGTCAGCAGCGTGCCGCCGATCACGGTGGCGGCGATCGCGTCGAGTTCCATGCCCATGGCGTGGAGGGCGTAGCCGGAGAGCATGTAGAAGGTCAGCAGCAGGCCGCCGAGTGCGGAGCACAGGCCGCTGACGGCGTACACGGCGATCTTGGTGGAGCCCACCGGAAGACCCATCAGGCGTGCGGAGGACTCGCTGCCTCCCAGCGCGTACACGTTGCGCCCGAAGCGCGTGTGGTGCAGCACGACGAAGGCGGTCACCAGCATGGCCAGGGCGATGACCACCGGGATCGAGACGAAGAGTCCTCCCGGGCCGTACAGTCGGGTCTGCGCGATCGACACCGTGGTGGGATCGCTGATCGTGATGGATCCGGTGCTGATCGTGTAGCAGAGCCCGCGGGCGAGGAACATGCCGGCCAGGGTGACGATGAACGGCTGGATCTCGAAGGTGTGGATGATCCAGCCCATCAGCGTCCCGCTCGCGGCGCCGACCAGCAGGACCAGCGGGACGACGGCGGCCAGGGGCCAGCCGTGCGACTCGACCAGCCAGGCGGTGAGCGTGGTCGACAGGGCCACCATCGAGCCGACGGAGAGGTCGATGCCGCCGGTGAGGATGACGAAGGTCGCCCCGACGGCGACGACCAGGAGGAATCCGTTGTCGATCAGCAGGTTCAGCACGACCTGCCCCGAGAGGAAGCCCTCGTAGCGCACCGACCCGACGCCGAACATGACGACCAGCAGGACGGCCGTCACGATCAGCGGGATACGGGTGCGGGTGCGCGGGGACACGGTCGCGAAGGGGTGACCGAGGTGCGCGGCGGCGCTCGCGATGCCGGTGCTCATGCGCGTACCTCCTGCTGCTGCGGGGCGGCGCCCGCCGTGGTGTGGGATCGGGGAGTCCTGCGGCGGCGCAGGACCTTGGCCCGGAAGACCGGGGACTGCACGAGGCAGACGGCGATGACGACGAAGGCCTTGAAGACGAGGGTGGTCTCGGGCGGGACGCCGAGGGTGTAGACGGTGGTGGACAGGGTCTGGATGATCAGGGCGCCCAGGACGGTGCCGCCGAGGGAGAAGCGTCCTCCGGTCAGGGCGGTGCCGCCGACGACGACGGCGAGGATCGCGTCGAGTTCGATCCACAGGCCCGCGTTGTTGCCGTCGGCGCTGGAGACGTTGGAGCTGATCATCAGTCCCGCGACGGCGGCACACAGCGCGCTGAAGACGTAGACCAGGGCGAGCAGGCCGCCGGCGCGGATGCCGACGAGCCGGCTGGCGGCGGGGTTGCCGCCCACGGACTCGATGAGCAGGCCGAGGGCGCTGCGACGGGCGACGAAGCCGGTGAGCGCGACGAGGGCGCCGGCCAGGAGGACCGCGAACGGGAAGGTCAGCCAGTAGCCGCCGCCGATCATCTTGTAGGGGGCGCTGGTCACCGTGGTGATCTGGCCGCCGGTGATCAGCTGGGCGACGCCGCGTCCCGCCACCATGAGGATCAAGGTGGCCACGATGGGCTGCACTCCCAGCCCGGACACCAGGAAGCCGTTGGCGAGACCCAGGGCGAGCGCCACGCCGAGCGCGAGGGCCACGGCCGTGAGCACCGTGGCGACGCTGCCGGGCTCCGCGGCGGTGGAGATGTGCCCGCAGGCGACGGCGCCGGCGATGGCGACGGTGGACCCCACGGAGAGGTCGATGCCCCGGGTGGCGATGACGAGGGTCATGCCGAGCGCCACGAGGGTGAGCGGCGCGCCGAACTGGAGGATGTCGACGAGGCTGCCGTAGAGGTGGTCGTCGCGTACGCGGACGGAGAAGAAGTCGTGGTCGAACGCGAGGTTGCCGAGGAGCAGCACGAGCAGGACGAGCGTGGGCCACAGCAGGCGGTGGCCGGCCAGTCGTCTCCCGATTCCGCCGGCCGGCTCGGGCTTGGCAGGCTGGGTGGTCATGAGTCCGCTCCGGTGGCGATGGTCGTGAGGATGCGTTCGGGAGTGACGGTGTCGTCGTTCGTGAGCGTGGCCACCATGCGGTGGTCGCGGAGCACGGCGATGCGGTGGCTCAGGCGCAGGACCTCTTCGAGTTCCGCCGAGATGAACAGCACGGCGGTCCCTTCGCCGGCCAGGCGGGCCACGAGTTTCTGGATCTCCGCCTTGGCCCCGATGTCGATGCCGCGGGTGGGTTCGTCGAGGATCAGGAGCCGGGGTGCGGTCAGCAGCCAACGCGCGAGGACGACCTTCTGCTGGTTGCCTCCGCTGAGGTGGCGTACCTGCGCTTCGGGGTCGGCGGGGCGGATGTCCAGGGTTTCGATCCAGTGCCGTGCCAGTTCGTCCTGCTTCGTGCGGGTCAGCGGCCTGGTCCAGCCGCGGGCGGCCTGCAGCGCGAGGGTGATGTTCTCGCGGACCGTGAGTTCACCCACCAGGCCCTCGGACTTGCGGTTCTCGGAACAGAACGCGATGCCGTGGGCGATGGCGTGGCGGGGGGTGCGCAGGAGCACCTTCCTGCCCTCGATGCTCACGTCGCCGGCGTCCGCGCCGTCCGCGCCGAACAGCAGGCGCGCCACTTCGGTGCGGCCCGAACCCAGGAGGCCGGCCAGTCCGATGACCTCGCCGGCGTGGATGTCGAGGTCGTACGGATCGATCGAGCCGGTGCGGGTGAGCGCCCGCGCCCGGAGGAACGGCCCGCCGGTCACCCGTCCGGCCGCTTCCTCGTGGGCCCGGACGGACAACTGGTCGAGGGTGGCCAGTTCTCCGCCGATCATGCGCTGAACGAGCGTCACCGGGGTGAGTTCGCCGATGGGGTACTCGCCCTCCAGGCGGCCGTTGCGCAGGACGGTGACGCGGTCGCAGAGATCGAACACCTGGTCGAGGAAGTGCGTGACGAACAGGATGGCCGCCCCGCGGTCACGCAGGCGCCGCACCAGCGTGAAGAGCTGGGCGACCTCCTCGCGATCCAGGCTGGAGGTGGGTTCGTCCAGGACGAGCACCTTCGCCGACACGTCCACCGCCCGGACGATGGCGACCAGTTGCTGCACCGCGAGGGAGTGCGAACCGAGCAGACCGGTGACGTCCAGGTCGAGGTCCAGTTCCGTCAGCAGCTCGGCCGCCCTCCGGCGCATCGCGGACCAGTGGACGAGGCCGAAGCGGCGCGGTTCGCGCCCGATGAGGATGTTCTCGGCGACCGAGATGTTCGGGCAGAGGTTGACCTCCTGGTAGACGGTGCTGATCCCGGCCTGCTGCGCCTGGAGCGGGTCCCCGAAGGCGTGGGGCCGGCCGTCGACGAGGATGGTGCCGCCGTCGGCGGGGTGCACACCGGTGAGCACCTTGATCAAGGTGGACTTCCCGGCACCGTTCTCGCCCATCAGGGCGTGCACCTCACCGGGGAAGAGCCGCAGGCCGACTCCGTCGAGGGCGAGCACGCCCGGGAACTGCTTGCGGATGCCCTGGGCCTCCAGGACCGGCCGCGGGCCGCCGGCGTCCGTGGGCCGCGGGGTGGACGGGGATGCCATCCGCCTTCCTCTCATGGGTGGGGGCTGGAGCGGGCTCCGGACGGCGGAGGAGGAACCGGGGCCGGACCCTCCTCCCGCGGGCGGAGGAGGAACCGGGGCCGGACCCTCCTTCCGCGCCGGAACCGGCCGTTTCAGTAGTTCCGGGAGGGCAGCGCGGCCGCGGCCTTGTCCTGCGGGAAGACGCCCTCCCGGGTCTCGACCCGGGGCGGCACGCTCTGCCCGGCCGCGACCTTCTTGGTCAGCTCCATCAGCTGGTCGCCGAGCAGCGGGTTGCACTCCACCACGACGTTGATCTTGCCCTCGGTCATCGCGACGAAGGCGTCCTTGATCCCGTCCACCGAGATCACCTTGATGTCCGTGCCGGGCTTCCTGCCCGACTCCTCTATGGCCTGGATGGCGCCGAGGGCCATGTCGTCGTTGTGGGCGTAGAGGACGTCGATGTCCTTCTGGGACTTCAGGAACGCCTGCATGACCTCCTTGCCCTTGGCGCGGGTGAAGTCGCCCGACTGGGAGGCCACGATCTTGAACTTGGCGTCGCCCTTGATGACGTCGGCGAAGCCGGCCTTGCGGTCGTTCGCGGGGGCGGAGCCCGTGGTGCCCTGCAGTTCGACGATGTTGACCGGGCCCGGCTTGCCGGCGTACGCACTGGTCAGCCACTCGCCCGCGGACTTGCCCTCCTTGACGAAGTCCGAGCCCAGGAAGGTCTTGTAGAGGGTCGTGTCCTTGGTGTCCACGGCGCGGTCGGTGAGGATGACCGGGATACCCGCGTCCCGGGCCTCCTTCAGCACCGTGTCCCAGCCGGACTCCACGACCGGCGAGAAGGCGATGACGTCGACCTTCTGCTGGATGAAGGTGCGGATCGCCTTGATCTGGTTCTCCTGCTTCTGCTGCGCGTCGGAGAACTTGAGGGTGATCCCGGCCTTCTTCGCGGCCTCCTGGACGGACCTGGTGTTGGCGGTGCGCCAACCGCTCTCGGCGCCGACCTGGGCGAAGCCGAGCGTGATCGCCTTGCCGGATCCCTTCCTGGTTCCCGGGGCGGAGCCGGTGTCGGGGCCCTGGGTCGAGCAGGCGGTCAACGCCGCGGAGGCGAGAAGGGCGGCGGTGAGGACGAGGGCTGTTCTGCGAGCCATGGCGGGTGTCCTTTCGAGGGGGTACGGAAGAGCCCGGGTACGGAAGAGCCCTTGACCGGGGACGCCGACGCATTGTGAGCGCTAACAAGCAGGGTTCTCAACCCCCTTGCATGCGTTACCTGTCCGTTACCACCCCCTCTTGCCTCGCCACATTGTTAGCGCTCACACTGCCAGGGCGCCGAACTCTCCACCGCCCGCCGTCCGCAGACGGCTCCTTCGAAAGGCACGCTGTTGACGTCACCCCATCCCTCCGCGCCCACCCCGCACTCCGAGGAACCGGAGCAGTACACGGTCGGCGTCGACTTCGGCACGCTGTCGGGCCGCGCCTTGGTGGTGCGGGTCCGCGACGGCCAGGAGCTGGCCGCGGCGGTCCACGCCTACCGGCACGGCGTCATCGACCGGCACCTGCCGCACGGCGGTGCGGCGCTGCCCCCGGACTGGGCCCTGCAACACCCGCAGGACTGGCGGGACGTACTGCGTCACGCCGTCCCGGAAGCCGTGGCGGCGTCCGGAGTCGATCCTGCCGCGGTGATCGGCATCGCCACCGACTTCACCGCGTGCACCGTCCTGCCCACGCTGGCCGACGGGACTCCCCTCGCCGAGACGGAGCTCGCCGGACGGCCGCACGCGTGGCCCAAGCTGTGGAAGCACCACGCGGCCCAGTCGCATGCCGACCGCATCACCGAACTCGCCCACGCCCGCGGGGAGGAGTGGATCACCCGCTACGGCGGCCGGATCTCCGCCGAGTGGCAGTTCGCGAAGGCCCTCCAGGTCCTGGAGGAGGACCCGCTCGTCTACGAGACCTGCGCGCGCTGGATCGAGGCCGCGGACTGGATCGTGTGGCAGCTCACCGGAACCGAGTCCCGCAACGCCTGCACGGCCGGATACAAGGGCATCCACCAGGACGGCGCCTACCCGAGCGAGGAGTACCTGGCCGCGCTGGACCCCCGGTTCGCCGACTTCGCGCGCACCCGCCTCGAACTCCCCCTCTCGGCGCTGGGCTCACGCGTGGGCTCGCTCAGCACGGAGGCGGCGGCTTGGACGGGACTGCGCCCCGGCATCGCCGTGGCGGCCGGCAACGTCGACGCCCATGTCACCGCTGCGGCGGCCCAGGCGGTGGAGGACGGGCAACTGCTCGCCATCATGGGCACCTCCACCTGCCACGTCGTGAACGCTTCCGTCCTCGCCGACGTCCCCGGCATCTGCGGCGTCGTCCACGGCGGGATCGTCGAGGGAACCTACGGCTACGAGGCCGGCCAGAGCGCGGTCGGCGACATCTTCGCCTGGGTACTGGACCAGGGCGTCCCACCGGACTACCTCGCCGAGGCCGCCGACCGCGGCGAGGACCTGCACACCCTGCTGACCCGGAAGGCCGCCCGGCAGCCGGTCGGCGGCCACGGACTGGTCGCCCTCGACTGGCTGAACGGCAACCGCTCCCTCCTCGTCGACCACCGCCTCTCCGGAGTCGTCGTGGGGCTCACCCTGACGACCCGGCCCGAGGACGTCTACCGCGCGCTGCTGGAAGCGACCGCCTTCGGCACCCGCGTCATCGTGGAGGCCCTCGAGAAGGGCGGCGTACCGGTGCACGAGTTCATCGTCGCCGGCGGACTCGCCAAGAACGAACTGCTGATGCAGATCTACTCCGACGTGCTGCGCCGCCCCGTCTCCCTGGCCGCGTCCGGCCAGGGACCCGCCCTCGGGTCGGCCATCCACGCGGCCGTGGCCGCGGGCGCGCACCCTGACGTGCGCACGGCCACCGCGGCCATGGGCCGGCGACTGCCTGCCGTGTACACGCCCGACGCGTCCCGGGCCGACGCCTACGACGCCCTCTTCGCCGAGTACCGGCTCCTGCACGACCACTTCGGTGGCAGCGACCTGCTGCACCGCCTGAGGAGCATCCGCGACACGGCCCGCACCGCGGGCTGACCCCGCACTTCCCCACCGCTTGCCCACCCGCCCGCCGCGGCGGCACGTCACCTTCAGGAGTCCATGTGTCCAGCCGAACATCCCCCGCCCGGGAAATCTGGTTCCTCACCGGAAGCCAGGGCCTGTACGGGGAGGAGACGCTGAAGCAGGTCGCCGACCAGTCGCAGCAGATCGCCGCCCTGCTGGCCGACACCCCCGCCATTCCCGCGCGGGTGGTGTGGAAGCCGGTACTGACCGGTGCCGACGCCATCCGCCGGGTGTGCCTCGAAGCGAACGCCGACGACCGGTGCACCGGGCTCATCGCCTGGATGCACACCTTCTCGCCGGCCAAGATGTGGATCGCCGGACTGGACGCGCTGCGCAAGCCGTTGCTGCACCTCCACACCCAGTCGAACGTGTCCCTGCCCTGGGACACCATCGACATGGACTTCATGAACCTCAACCAGGCCGCCCACGGAGACCGCGAGTTCGGGCACATCCAGGCCCGCCTCGGCGTCCCCCGCAAGACCGTGGCCGGCCACGTCACCGATCCGGTGACGGGCGCACGCGTCGCGGTCTGGGCGCGGGCGGCCGCCGCCCGATCCGAACTGGCCACCCTCAGGGTCGCCCGCTTCGGCGACAACATGCGCGACGTGGCCGTCACCGAGGGCGACAAGGTCGAGGCCCAGCTGCGCTTCGGCGTCTCCGTCAACACCTACGGCGTCAACGACCTGGTGGAGGTCGTCGACAGCGCGGCCGAGACCGAGGTGGCCTCCCTCGTCGAGGCGTACCAGGACCTGTACGACCTGGCGCCGGAACTCCGGCCGGGCGGTGACCGGCACGACGCCCTGCGTTACGCGGCCCGCATCGAAGCCGGCCTGCGGAGCTTCCTCGAAACGGGCGGCTTCGGGGCCTTCACCACCAACTTCGAGGACCTCGGCGGGCTGCGGCAGCTGCCCGGCATCGCGGTCCAGCGGCTCATGGCCCAGGGATACGGCTTCGGAGGAGAGGGCGACTGGAAGACCGCCGTCCTGCTGCGCGCCCTCAAGGTCGCCGCCGCCGGCCTCCCGGGCGGCACCTCCTTCATGGAGGACTACACCTACGACCTGACGCCCGGCAACGAGCTCATCCTCGGCGCGCACATGCTGGAGGTCTGTCCCACCATCGCCTCCGCCAGGCCGAGGTGCGAGGTCCATCCCCTCGGCATCGGCGGGCGGGAAGACCCGGTGCGCCTGGTGTTCGACGCCGCCCCCGGTCCGGCGGTGGTGGTCGGCCTCGCCGACCTGGGCGACCGCTTCCGCCTGGTCGCCAACGACATCGACGTCGTGGCACCCCCCCGGCCGCTGCCCGCCCTGCCCGTCGCCCGAGCCGTCTGGCGGCCCCGCCCGGGCCTGCGGACCTCCACCGAATCCTGGCTGACGGCCGGCGGACCGCACCACACCGTCCTCAGTACCGCCCTCACCTCCGACCACCTCGACGACCTGGCGGAGATGCTCCGCGTGGAACTCGCCCTCATCGACGAGACCACCACCCCGAAGCAGTTCCGGCGCGATCTCCGCTGGAACCAGGCGTACTACCGGCTGGCACCGGGCCTCTGAACCGCTACGGGGCCGGGCAGGTCCTCGCGGACCGCCCGGCCTCGTCGTACCCGGGGCCGTTCTGCGGGCGGGGCGGGCGGCTACTCCAGCAGCTCCGCGTACGCGCCCATGGCCAGGGCGACGTCCGCCTGGGCCCAGAACCGGTGGTACGTGAAGACGGGCGCGGCGCCGCCCGCGAGGTACGCCTCGACCTTCGGCCAGGCCGGGTCGTCCTGGTAGAAGGTGCGGATCGAGGCGAAGGTGGACGCGGAGTCCACCGGGTCGCCGTTCGGCATCCTGCCGGTCCACGCGCCGGGCACGTACACCGGGTCCTTGAACCGGTTGTAGTCGGTCCGCGTCTCCGGGACGCTGACGCCCAGCGGATCCTGGTGGTGGGCCCACATGCCGTCGAGGAGGGCCTTGGCGACCCGCTTGGCCTCGGCGTTCTGGGACTTCGCGGCGTAGTAGGTCAGGGTCTTGGCGTAGGCGGCGGCCACGCCGACGTCGTCGGTGTAGTCGGCGACGGTGACGTGCAGGCCCGCGTTGGCACCGGGCGCCGACGCGTTCCAGGTGTCGGGGGCGCCGGACCACGTGAGCGTGGCGGGGATGCGGTAGGTGCCGTCGGGGTTGACCGTGGTCTTCGACAGGGCCCAGCCGACCCACTTGTCGAGCAGCGCCTTCGCGCGGGTGTCACCCGTCTGCCGGTAGAGCTCGGCGACCCGCTCCATGGACCATGCCTGGAAGCCGAACCACTGGTTGGACGGCGGGTCGTGGTAGACCGGCTTCTCGTCGTAGAAGAGGCCGTGGAAGGTCGGGGTGCCGGCCGGCGGCTGCGCGTAGCGCCCCTGCCAGCTGTTGGTGGCGCCGCCCGCGATGGCGCCCTCGTCGGACTGGAGCCACCGGTAGAACTCCAGCTGCCGGTCGAGGCTGGTCGCCCAGTCCGTGGCGCCCGTCGCCGACTTCGGCTTCAGCGGGGCGTACTGGCTGAGCGCGTAGGCGGCGAGGGGGTTCTGGTAGCCGCTGTGCGCGTGGCTGGAGCCGATCCGCCAGGACCAGCCGGCCGTGGTGTCGGCGGCGCCGCCCCAGGCGTAGTACCAGGACATCAGGTAGTGCGCGCTGTCCTTGCCGGTGCCGGCGGGGCAGACCGTCGGGCCCACGCAGTTCCCGGCCTTCTTGAAGTACTTGTCGAACATGGAGTACCGCAGGTAGTCGCCCATCCTGGCGGCCTTGGCGACGGTCGCGCCGACCTGGGTTCCCCTGCCCTGCTCCTTGGCCCAGACGTCGGCCCAGTAGGCGGCCTGGACGGCGCGCGCGTCGGCGTCCGGGGCGTCGGTGAACCTCCACTGCCTGGCGTAGGAGGAGTCCCCGGTGAAGAGGTCGAGGTAGCCGTTCCTGCCGCCGTAGGTGAAGTTGTCGCAGGTGGGGTGCGGCACGGTCTCCCAGACCGATTCCTGGGGTCCGCGCTGGAAGGTGTTGATGTACGAGGGTCCGGTCGCGGTCGGTCCGGCGGAGCACTTTCCGGGCTCGTTGCCGTAGCCGTAGACGTTGTCGACGTCCTGGAGCCAGTGCATGCCGTAGATGTCGTCCGTGCCGTACGCGCTCTTCAGCTCGCCGGCGATCGGGTCCGCGCCGGCGCCGACCGTCCCGTCGAGCCTGGCCGGGTACTGCGAGGGGAGGTCGTGCTCGGGGGCGTAGGTGGCGGGCTTGGAGGCGTTGTACGAGCCGGTCGTCGGCTGGTCGGCATGGGTGGGGATCATGAACTTCTCCATGGTCTCCCACGCGCCGTTGAACTTGCTCCAGTCCCCGGTGACCTTCCCGTACATGGCCTGCAGCCAGATCAGGTAGCTGTACGCCTCCGAGGTCGTCTCGTGCCCGTGGTCCGGGGCCTCCACGATCAGCGTCTCGACGGAGTGGTACGGGATGCCCTCGGGCGAGAAGTAGCCGTTCGCCGGGTTGGTGATCTTCCCGTGGAGGTCGAGGAAGCGGGCCTGGTACGTCGAGTCGGCGGCCAGCTCGGCGACGGTGACCTCGGCCTTGGTGTGGCCCGGGGCGGTCGCGGTGAAGACGGCGGAGCCGCTGCCGGTGGACCCGGCGGTGACCGTCACCTTCTGGGCGGTGTTCCAGTTCGCCGGGGTGAAGGTGAGCGAGGCGGGCGTCGCCGTGAGGTCGGTGTTGCCCGAGGTGCGTGCGACGCCCACCGTCACGTCGGCGGTCGGCTGCCTGGACAGCTTCAGCTCGAAGGTGCCGGTCCCCCCGCGGCGTACGGAGAGCTGTGCGGGGCCGGCGACGAGCGCGGGGCCGGCGGCGACCGTGATGCCGACGGGAGCCGACTCGGCGGAGGCGCCGAGGCCGTCGTAGGCCTTGGCGTAGAGGGAGTGGGCGCCGGCGGCGAGGCCGCCCGCATCCAGGGTGAAGGGCGCGGTGGTGTCCGTGCCCAGGAGCGTGGTGTCGCTGTAGAACTCGACCTTGGCGACGGAGGCGCCGTCGGCCGCGGCGGCGGTGGCGGCGAGCGGGACGGGGGTGCCCGCGGTGTAGACGGCGCCTGCGGTGGGGCTGGTCAGGACGGCGACCGGGGGGCTGGTGGGCTCCGGTGCACGCGTTGCCGTTGACGGCGAAGGAGGTGGGGGCGGCGTTCGTCCCGCTGTAGGAGAACTGGGCGCCGGTGGTGACGGCCGCGCCGGCCGCGACGGTCCTGTTCCAGTCCGGCGCCGCGACGCGGACGCTCTTGCCGGACTGGGTCCAGGTGCCGTTCCAGCCGTTGGTCAGCTGCTGGTTGCCGGCGAAGTCGTAGGTCAGGGTCCAGCCGTCGAGTGCGGTCGCGGACCGGTTGGTGAGGATCAGCTCGGCGGTGAAGCCCGAGCCCCAGTCGTTGGTCTTGTAGTCGACGCTGCACTGGACGGCCGCGGCCGCGGCGGTCGTGGCGCCCACTGCCGTGAGACCGAGGGGGAGGCAGAGCGCGACGGCCGCGGCCGATGCGGTCAGCAGCCTGCGCCGGAAAGGCGGCCGGGGTGGCGGATGTGCGGACATGCGGACGGTTCTCCTCGCGGCTCTGGGAGACAGGGAGACGGAAGAACGATGGCGCACGAGCTCCGGCCAGTGGGAGCGCTCCCACTGTGCAGAAGCGAGGTAGCGACGTCAAGACGCGGGGAGAGCCCAAAGGCTGCGCGAGGAATTTACGCAGCCCCTCTTTTCCTTGGCCCCGGTTGGCGCTACGGTCTGGCCCCAGCCAGTGGGAGCGGTTCCACCAGTCGGCGCGCCGTCAGGGCGCAACCTACCGAGAGGCACCCCCGACATGAGCCGCAGCACCCCCCGCACCGCGTTACTGGCAGCCCTGAGTCTCGTCACGGCCGCCGGCGCCACCGCCACCGTCTTCGGTACGTCCGCCGGCGCCGCCGCCGCGGGCTGCAAGGTCGAGTACCAGATCACCAACCAGTGGAACAACGGGTTCGGCGCGAACGTGTTCGTCACCAACACCGGTGACCCGGTCGCCTCCTGGACCGTGGAGTGGTCCTACGCGAACGGCCAGCAGGTCACCCAGGGCTGGAACGCCACCGTCACCCAGTCCGGGGCCGCCGTCTCCGCGAAGAACATGTCCTACAACGGGTCGCTGGCCACGGGCGGTTCGACGTCCTTCGGCTTCAACGGCTCGCACACCGGAACGAACTCCGTCCCCGCGGTCTTCAAGCTCAACGGCGTCACCTGCAACGGCGCCACGGACCCGACCACTCCCCCGACCACGCCGCCCACGACGCCGCCGACCTCACCGCCGACGCCCGGCGGCAAGGTCGACAACCCCTACGCCGGCGCCAAGGTGTACGTGAACCCCGAGTGGTCCGCCCACGCCGCCGCCGAACCGGGCGGCAGCAGGGTCGCCAACCAGCCCACCGGCATCTGGCTCGACCGCATCGCCCTGGTCAACGGCACGAGCACCACGATGGGGCTGCGCGACCACCTGAACGCCGCCCTGGCGCAGAAGGGCAGCGGCGAACTCGTCGTCCAGCTGGTCATCTACGACCTGCCGGGCCGGGACTGCTCCGCGCTCGCCTCCAACGGCGAACTGGGGCCGACCGAGATCGACAAGTACAGGACGCAGTTCATCGACCCGATCGCCGCGATCCTCGCCGACCCCAAGTACGCGGGGCTGCGGATCGTCACGGCCGTCGAGATCGACTCGCTGCCGAACCTGGTCACCAACGTCGCCGGGCGCCCGACGGCCACCCCGAACTGCGATGCCATGAAGACCAACGGCAACTACGTCAAGGGCGTCGGCTACGCCCTCAGGAAGCTGGGCGCGATCCCCAACGTCTACAACTACGTCGACGCGGGCCACCACGGCTGGCTCGGCTGGGACGACAACTTCGGCGCCTCCGCGGAGATGTTCAGGCAGGCGGCCACGGCCGAGGGCTCCACGCTCTCCAACGTGCACGGCTTCATCGTGAACACGGCCAACTACAGCGCCCTCAAGGAGGACCACTTCACGATCGAGGACTCCGTCAACGGCACCTCGGTACGCCAGTCGAAGTGGGTCGACTGGAACCGCTACACGGACGAGCTGTCGTACGCCCAGGCGATGCGGGCCAAGCTGGTGTCCCTGGGCTTCGACGCGAACCTCGGCATGCTGGTCGACACCTCGCGCAACGGCTGGGGCGGCACCGCCCGGCCCACCGGCCCCGGCGCGCTGACCAGCGTGGACACGTACGTCAACGGCGGCCGCTACGACCGTCGCATCCACCTGGGCAACTGGTGCAACCAGTCGGGTGCCGGACTCGGCGAACGGCCCCAGGCCGCCCCCGCCGCGGGCATCGACGCGTACGTGTGGATGAAGCCGCCGGGCGAGTCGGACGGCGCCAGCAAGGAGATCCCGAACAACGAGGGCAAGGGCTTCGACCGGATGTGCGACCCCACGTACACGGGGAACGTACGCAACGGCAACAGCATGTCGGGCGCGCTGCCCGACGCGCCGCTCGCGGGACAGTGGTTCTCCGCCCAGTTCCAGGAGCTCATGAAGAACGCCCACCCGGCCCTGTGACCCACCGCCGGTGAACGATCCGCAGCCGTACGGAACCGTCCGGGCCCCGTACGGCTGCGGGCCGTGCCGGGGGTGCGACCCGGTGTCCGTCGCGGAGCGACCGGGCACCTGCGGCGCTTCGGCGGCCGCGGAGAGCACGCACTCCCAGGGGCACGTGCTCGCGCTGCTGCCGGCGCCGCAGGCCCCGGCGGCAACCGGAACCGGCTCGGAGCTCCTCCGCTCAGGACGAATCCCGCACGACCAGCTCCGTGGGGAGGACCCGCCGCTGCTCGTCACCCGCCGCCGGAGCGGCTCCGGGATCCGCCTCCAGCTTGCGGAGCAGCAGCCGGGTCATCGTGCGGCCCATCTCCTCGATCGGCTGCCGCACGCTCGTCAGGGGCGGATCCATCAGACGGGCCACCACCGAGTCGTCCACCCCGACGAGGGCGACGTCCTCGGGGACCCGCCGCCCGGCCTCCCGCAGCACCCCGCGCGCCCCGGCGGCCATCACGTCGGAGGCGGCGAAGACCGCGTCCAGGCCGGGTGCGCGCGCCAGGAGCTCGCGCATCGCCCGCCGGCCGCCCTCCTCGGTGAAGTCCGCGGTCGCGACCAGCGACTCGTCGGGGGCGATGCCGGCCTCGGCGAGACCTGCGCGGTAGCCGCCCAGGCGGGCGCGGGCCACGTACATGTCCAGCGGGCCGCTGATGGTGGCGATCCGGCTCCGGCCCCGCCCCGCGAGGTGGGCCACCGCCGCCCGGCCGGCGCCGATGTTGTCGGAGTCCACGTAGGCGACGGGCTCGGCCTCGGAGCGGCGGCCGTTCATGACGACCGGCAACCCCAGCTCCGCGATCCGGTCGGGCAGCGGGTCGTCGCCGTGGACGGATGCCAGCAGTACGCCGTCGACCCGCTGGGCGGCCAGGTAGTGCTCGAAGCGCCGGCGCTCCGCCTCGGTGCGGACCAGGGTGAGCAGCAGCTGCTTGTCCGCCTCGGCGAGTTCGGCGCTGACCCCGCGGATCAGGTCGAGGAAGTACGGTTCCGAGAACACCCTGGCCTCGGTCTCCGGGATCACGAGGGCCACCGCGCCGGTCCGGCTGCCGGCCAGGGCCCTGGCCGCCTGGTTGGGCACGTAGCCCAGCTCGGCGATGGCGCGGGCGACCGCGTCCCTGGCGTGCTCGCTCACCCTCGGCGACCCGTTGATCACCCGCGACACCGTGCCCCGGCCGACGCCGGCCAGGGCCGCCACCTCCTCCAGGGTGGGCCTGCCGTTCTGCCGTCCGCTCACGACCCTCGAACTCCCCTCGCGCATCGCACTCCGCACCGGCCCGGCCGGCCGGTCCGCGCATCAGGCAAGATGATGGACCCCACCGCGGCGCGCGACACACGGTACGCGGAAGAACCTGGTGGGAGCGCTCCCACAGTACGCTCGATTCCCCGGCCGCGCCAACGCCCGCGCATCCCCGGCCGCAGGCTGCACCCGAAAAGGGTTCGTGGCACGCCAAAGGCCCCCGCACGACGAATTCGCGCCCGTCCCTTGACACTTGCACCCGCCAGGCAGCAACCTTCCGGCATCGACGTGGGAGCGCTCCCATTCATGGGAGGACACCCGCTTCCGCATCAGGTCCGGACGGGCCCCTGGCCGAGCCGCGAACAAGCCCCCGGTCCCCATGGCGCACGACGAGCAGCACCTTGGACGAGGAGAGTGGAATGCGTACTTCCAGCAGCAGACGCGGACGCGGACCCGGGCGCCGCACCGCGGGCAACCTGGTCGCCGCGGTTGCCGTCGTGTCGACCGGTGCCGCACTGCTCACCGGCTGCGCCGGTGACAGCGACGACGGCAAGGGCGGCGGCGCGGCCGGCGGCCGGCAGATCACGCTGCGGATCGGCACCTTCGGCTCCTTCGGATACGACGACGCCACCGGGGCCAAGCTCTACGCCGAGTACACGAAGAGCCACCCGAACATCAGGATCGAGGAGTCGAACGTCGCGGACGGCCAGAAGTACTGGGACACGCTCAAGCTGCGGCTCTCCCGCAACAGCGGCCTCGCGGACATCCAGGCCCTCGAAGTGGGGTACATCGCCGAGGCGACCGGCCCCGCGATGGCGGACAAGTGGGTCGACCTGGGCAGGACGGGCGGCGCGGACCTCGGCGCGTTCCTCGACTGGAAAGTCAAGCAGGCCACCACGGCCGACGGCAAGGTCATCGGCCTCGGCACGGACATCGGCCCGATGGCCATCTGCTACAACAAGGCCCTCTTCGCCCGGGCCAAGCTGCCGACCGACCGCGCCCAGGTCTCCGCGCTCTGGGCGGGCGACTGGAAGAAGTTCATCGCGGCCGGTGAGACGTACAAGAAGAACGCCCCGGCCGGGACCGCCTTCCACGACTCCGCGAGCGGCCTGTTCAACGCCGTGATCTCCAGCGAGGCCGTCCAGTACGCCGACGCCAAGGGCGAGTTGGCCTACGAGGACAGCCCGGGCGTGAAGAAGGCCTGGGACACAGCGGTCACCGCCGCCAAGGGCGGACTGACCGCCAAGCTCCGCCAGTTCGACGAGAAGGGCACCTGGAACGCGGCCTTCAAGAACTCCAAGTTCGCCACCGTCGCCTGCCCGAGCTGGATGACGGGCATCATCAAGGACCAGGCGGGCCCGCAGAACCAGGGGAAGTGGGACATCGCCGCGCCGCCCGTCGCCGGGAACTGGGGCGGCTCCTTCCTCGCCGTGCCGAAGGCGGGCAAGCACGCCAAGGAGGCGGCCGAGCTCGCCGCGTGGCTGACCGCCCCGGCCCAGCACGCCAAGGTCTTCGCGGTGAACGGCAACATCCCCTCCTCCAAGGACACCCTCGCCTCCCCGGCGGTCCAGGACGCCAAGCTGCCGTACTTCGGCGACACCCCGGTCGGCAGGATCTACTCGCAGGCCGCGACCGGCATCACGCCCGCCCCGATCAGCCGCTGGGACGGCCAGGTCAAGACCTTCCTGACCGACAACGGCATCCTCGACATCGAGCAGCGCGGCACCGACCCGGCGAAAGCCTGGGAGAACGTCAAGAAGCTGGTCGACGACAAGATCGACCAGTAACGGGGAGCGCGACGGCCCGCCCCGCCCGCCGCCTCCCGCGGGTGGAGCGGGCCGTCGACCGTCGGCACCACTGCACCCCCGCACCACTGCACCACTGCACCACCACACCACCGCACCACCGCACCCATCGACCTGGAAGGAAGCCCCCGTGGCCACCTCCGTACGGGCGGCGGGCGACGGCTCCGCGCCGCCCGCCGCACAAGCCCGGGGCTCCAGCGCCGGCCCCGGCTCCCACAGGCAGCGGCCCGCCGGCCGGAGCGGTTGGCGCAGCACGCTCTACCGCCTCGACCTGAAGGCGGTCCCGTACGTCTTCGTCGCCCCCTTCTTCCTCACCTTCGCGGCCTTCGGCCTCTTCCCCCTGATCTACACGGGCTGGCTCTCGCTCCACCGGGTCGAACTGGGCGGCAGCGCACAGTGGAGGGGCCTGGGGAACTACAGCGCACTGGCGACCAGCGAGTTCTTCTGGAACGCGCTCGCCAACACCTTCACCATCGGGGTGATCTCGACCGTCCCCCAGCTGCTGATGGCGCTCGGCCTGGCCCATCTGCTCAACTACCGACTCCGCGGCCGGGGATTCTTCCGCGTGGCGGTCCTCGCCCCCTACGCCACCTCGATCGCGGCCGCGACGCTCGTCTTCGCCCAGCTCTTCAACACCGACTACGGCCTGATCAACACCGCCCTCGGCCGGCTGGGCTTCGAGCCGGTCGCCTGGGAGTCCTCCAAGTGGCCCGCGCAGATCGCGATTTCGGTGATCGTGACGTGGCGTTGGACGGGCTACAACGCGCTCATCTACCTGGCGGCGATGCAGGCCGTACCGCAGGACCTGTACGAGGCTGCCGCGCTGGACGGGGCGTCGCGCCTGCGGCAGTTCCTCAGCGTCACCATCCCCTCCATCCGGCCGACGATCCTCTTCACGGTCGTCGTCTCCACGATCGGCGCGACCCAGCTCTTCGGCGAGCCGATGCTCTACGGCGGCAGCGTCGGCATCAGCGGTGGCAGCGGGAACCAGTTCCAGACCCTGAGCCTGCTCATGTACGAGAAGGGCTGGGTCACCGGCGCGCTGGGCCAGGCCTCCGCCATCGCCTGGGTCATGCTGCTGCTCCTCCTGGTCGTCGGCGGGATCCAGGCCCTGATCACCCGCTCGAACCGCAACCGCAACCGCGGCCACGGCCGCGGCCGCGGCCGCGACCCACGCACGAAGGCGGGGAGCTGACCCCATGGCCCGCACACCCGACACGACGCGCCCCGCCGCGGCGCCGCGCCCCGGGCGGCTGCGCCCGTCGGCCGGCCGCCAGCACCACGCCGGACCGCTGGCCTACGTCCTGCTCGGCCTGGCCGCCCTCGTCTCGCTCTTCCCGCTGTACTGGAACCTCGTCGCCGCCTCCCACCCGGGCGAGCGCGTGGTCGAGGCCCCGGCCCCGCTCCTGCCCGGAACCAGGCTCCTCGACAACCTCTCCTTCGCCTGGAACCAGGTCGACATGGGCGAGGCGCTGGTCAACACGACGATCGTGGCGGGGCTCGTGTCCCTGTCCACCGTGCTGTTCTCCACCCTGGCCGGCTTCGCCTTCGCCAAGCTGCCCTTCAGGGGACGCAACGCCCTGCTGGCGCTCGTGGTGGCCACCATGACGGTCCCGCCGCAGCTCAGCGTGATCCCGCTCTACCAGATCATCACCGACCTCGGCTGGGTGGACCAGCTCCAGTCGGTCGTCCTGCCCTCGCTGGTCGCCGCCTTCGGCGTGTTCTTCATGCGCCAGTACCTCGTCGAGGCGCTCCCCGTGGAACTCGTGGAGGCGGCCAGGGTGGACGGGGCGCACAGCCTGCGCATCGTCTGGCACGTGGTGTTCCCCGTGGCCCGCCCCGCGATGGCGGTTCTCGGGATGCTCGTCTTCGTCCAGGCCTGGAACGACTTCTTCTGGCCGTTCATCGCACTGACCCCCGACGGCAACCCCACGCTCCAGGTCGCCCTGGCCGGCCTCGGCGCGGGCGACCACACCGTCGACCAGGCCGTCGTACTGACCGGCGCGCTCATATCCACGCTGCCGCTGCTCCTGGTGTTCGCCGTACTCGGCAAGCACATCGTGGGCGGCATCACCGCCGGCGCCGTCAAGAACTGAGGCACCGTCAGCATCGGGTACGGAACCGACCCGGTCGGCCCGTTCGCGTCCCGCCCCCGGCACCGTGTCCCTTCCGGTGCGGGCTCTCCGTCCGGCACGCATGCGCCCGGCACCCCTCTATCCGAACCTGCGTTGGGAGCGCTCTCCTATGACCGCGTCCGAGACCCGGCCACTCACCGCCACCCGCACCTTCCCGCCCGACTTCCTGTGGGGCACCGCCACGGCCGCGTACCAGATCGAGGGCGCCGCCCGCGAGGACGGCCGGACCCCGTCCATCTGGGACACCTTCTCGCACACGCCCGGCAAGGTCTTCGAGGGCCATACCGGGGACGTGGCGGTGGACCACTACCACCGGTACGCCGAGGACGTCCGGCTCATGTCCGAACTCGGCCTGAACGCCTACCGGTTCTCCGTCTCCTGGTCACGCGTGCAGCCGACCGGCCGCGGACCCGCCGTCCAGAAGGGCCTGGACTTCTACCGGCGGCTCCTGGACGAGCTGCTCGCCGCCGGCATCGAGCCCGCCCTGACCCTCTACCACTGGGACCTGCCCCAGGAGCTGGAGGACGCGGGAGGCTGGCCGGAGCGTTCGACCGCCGAGCGGTTCGCCGAGTACGCGGCCCTCGTCGCCGACGCCCTCGGAGACCGGGTCACGCGCTGGATCACGCTCAACGAGCCGTGGTGCAGCGCGTTCCTCGGCTACGGCTCCGGCGTCCACGCCCCGGGCCGCACCCACCCGGTCGCCGCGCTCCGCGCCGCCCACCACCTCAACCTCGGCCACGGCCTCGCCGTCCGGGCGCTGCGGTCCGCCCTGCCCGCGGACGCCCAGCTGGCGGTCTCGCTCAACCTCCACGAGGTCCGCCCGTTGAGCCCTTCGGACCGGGACCGGGACGCGGCGCGGCGCATCGACGCCGTGGGCAACCGGATCTGGCTGGGCCCGATGCTGGAGGGCGCCTACCCCGAGGACCTGCTCGCCGACACCGCGCACCTGACCGACTGGGGCTTCGTCAGGGACGGCGACACCGCGGCGATCCACCAGCCGCTGGACCTGCTGGCCGTCAACTACTACACGCCGACGGTGGTTTCGCACGTGGCGACGGGGGCCGCACGGCCGCAGGACGACGGCCACGGCAACAGCGAGCACTCCCCCTGGCCGGGCGCGGACGAGGTCGCCTTCCACCGTGCCCCGGGCGAGCGCACCGCGATGGGCTGGCCGGTCGACCCGGGCGCGCTCTACGACCTGCTCACCCGCATCACCGCCCGGTATCCCGGCCTGCCGCTCGTCATCAGCGAGAACGGCGCCGCGTACGAGGACGAGATGGGGCCGGACGGCACGGTCCACGACCCGCAGCGCGCCGCCTACGTCCACGCGCACCTCGCCGCCGTGCACCGGGCGATCACGGACGGGGCGGACGTGCGCGGCTACTTCCTGTGGTCGCTGCTCGACAACTTCGAGTGGGCGTACGGCTACGCGAAGCGGTTCGGCGCCGTGCACGTCGACTACGCCACCCTGGAGCGCACCCCCAAGTCGAGCGCGCGCTGGTATTCGCGGGTGGCCCGGACGGGAGAGCTGCACGCGCCGTCCGCGGGGTGCGGGGGAGCCGCTGGGGGCACCTCCCCGCGGTAGCCGGGGAGGCCCGCAGGCCTCCCCCGCCGAGCGGCGGGGGGACCCGCGCACCGCGGACGGCCGCCGCGCTCCGCCTAACGGAGGGGCAGGCGGGTGGGGTCGGCGATGATCTGCTGGACGGTGGACCATGCCGCGCCCAGTACCGGTCCGCGCCGGCCCAGGGCGGAGGGGCGTACCGCCTCCGGGGTCCAGGGCCGGACCGTGACCCGGGCGGTGAGTTCGGCGCGCAGCGGCGGGAGGAGCCACTCGGCGAGTTCGGCGTAGGCGCCGCCCAGGACGAGGCCGTCCGGGTCGACGAGGTTCACCGCCGAGGCGAGGGCGAGGCCCAGGGCCCGACCGGCGCGGTCCAGGGCGCGCAGGGTCGACGCGTCCCCGGCGGCTGCCCGCTCGGCCAGCAGGGCCACCGGGTCGCCGGTGCCGGGAAGACCCGCCTCGCGCAGTACGGCCGCTTCGCCCGCGTACTGCTCCAGGCAGCCGCGTGCACCGCAGGGGCACGGGGCTCCCTCGGGGTGGACGGGCAGGTGGCCGAGTTCCCCCGCGAAGCCACGGGAACCCCGGAACAGCTGCCCGTCGATGACCAGTGCGGCGCCGATTCCGGCCTCGGCAGAGACGTGGACGAAGGTTTCGGCGGGGTGTCCCTGCTGCCGCTGCTCGGCGAGCGCCCCGAGGTTGGCTTCGTTCTCCGGCACGGGCACGGTGTCGTGGTCGGGCCAGTGGTCGGCGGGGCGGACGGCCTGCCAGCCGAGGTTGGGGGCGTTCGCGACCAGTCCGCCCGGGGTGTTCGGCACCACTCCCGGCACGGCCAGGACGCGGCCCTCGACACGCAGGCCGAGCGCGGCGGCCTCGGACTCCGCGTCGGCGGCCAGCACGGCGGCCTCCGCCAGTACCTGCCCGGCCGGCCGGCCCGCGTTGGCCCGCTCCGCCCGACGCCACACGCGGGGTTCACCGCGCAGGTCCACGACGCATGCGGCGAGGTGGGTGACGCCTATCTCCAGGCCGAGGCCGGCGGGACCCCGGTCGCTGAGGGCCAGCGCCCGCCCGGGTCGACCGACGCGTCCGGTGGGTGCCGTCTCCGTCTCGGTCAGTGCGCCGCGGCCGATGAGCTCGTCGACCAGGGAGGAGACGGCCGGCCTGGTCAGGCCCGTGTGTCCGGCGACGTCCGCCCGGGAGAGCGGGCCGTGCGCGGCGACCGCGCCGGCCACCGCCGCGAGGTTCCTCCGGCGCATCCCCTGCTGCGAGGCGGGCGCGGTCTCCCCGCTCCCGCCCGCCCTGCCGATCACGGTCATCGACCCGGCCTTCCTATCGTCCTTCCGGCGGAACCTCCTGCAGGGCCCTCGCCCGCCGCAGCGTACTGGTGATCCGTTCGAGCGCGTCGTCGTCACGGGGTACGGGATCCAGTAGCGGGCCCTCGGCGGTCCGCCAGCGCCGGGCGACGGCGTCCGCGGGCTCCCCGGTGAGCAGTGCGGCGGCCTGGGCGGCGGCTCCGAGGGCGACCAGCTCCCTGGCGGCGGGCACCCGGACGGCCCGGCCGGAGAGCCGCAGGACGGTCCGCTGCCAGGCCGGGCCGCGGGCTCCGCCGCCGATCAGCACCAGGGGTTCGTCAGGGGCGGGGGTCTCGCCGCCGGCGCGCAGGACGCCGTCCAGGGCCGTGAGCAGGGCGTGGGCGGCGCCGTCGTAGGCGGCCTGGAGCAGCTGTCCCGGTGTGGTGTCGTGGCGCAGACCGTGGACCAGGCCGGAGGCGCCCGGGAGGTCGGGGGTGCGCTCGCCGTCCAGGTAGGGGAGGACCACCACCGTGCCGCCTCCTTCGACGGCTTCGCGGTCGCGGCCGGCGAGGGCGGCGACGCGGTCGACGGCGAGGGTGCAGTTGAGCGTGCAGGCGAGGGGCAACCAGCCGCCGAGGGCGTCGGCGAAGCCGGCCACCGTTCCGCTCGGGTCGGCGGGCCGCGTACGGCCGACGGCGTAGACGGTGCCGGAGGTGCCGAGGCTCAGCGCCGGGCGCCCGGGGGGCAGGCCCAGTCCGAGGGCGGCGGCCATGTTGTCCCCGGTCCCGGCGGCCACCGGCGTGCCCTGGCGCAGGGGCGTACCGGCGCGTACGAGGCCCGCCCGGGCGCCCGGCGGGAGGACCTGGGGCAGCAGCCCGGAGTCGAGTCCGATCCGGGCGAGGACCTCCTGGTCGTAGCCGTCCGGGCCCCACCAGCCGGTTCCCGAGGCGTCGCCGCGGTCGGTCACCGCCTCACCGGTGAGCCGCTCCGTCAGGAAGTCGTGGGGAAGCCGCACCGCGGCGACGCGGTCGGCGGCGGCGGGGTCGTGCGCACGGAGCCAGGCCCATTTGGCGGAGGTGAAGGCGGCCGTCGGGACGCTGCCGGTGCGGCGGGCGAGCTCTGCCGTGCCGAAGGCGGCCGCGAGTGCGGTGGCCTGCGGCGCGGAGCGGACGTCGTTCCACAGCAGTGCCGGGCGGACCGGCCGGCCGGCCGCGTCGAGGGTGACCAGGCCGTGCTGCTGGCCGGCGATCGAGCAGGCGGCGGCACGATCCGCCCACCCGGTTCCCGCGGTGGCCTCGGCGAGCGCCCGCCACCACTGTTCCGGGTCGCTCTCGCGTCCGGGCCCCGCGCTGACGGCGTGGGCGGCGCGGCCCTCGCCCAGGACAGTGCCGGTCTCCAGGTCGACGGCGAGTGCCTTCGTGGACTGGGTCGAGCTGTCGACACCGATCACGACACGCTGTGCGGACATGGATTCCTCCGGTGGGGGTTCCTTCTTGCGTCTCGGCATACTAATTTGTTTTTCGACATTACAAATAGACCTCGGCCCGATCCGGAGCGCACATGACCGGCAACCCGCTCGTCCCCTCCCCCGCGCACAGGTTCACGTTCGGCCTGTGGACCGTCGGCTGGCAGGGGCGGGACCCCTTCGGCGACGCCACCCGAGCCGCCCTCGACCCGGTCGAGAGCGTGCACCGGCTGGCCGAGCTCGGCGCCTACGGCGTCACGTTCCACGACGACGACCTGATCCCCTTCGCCGCCGGCGACGCCGCGCGCGAGCAGGCGGTCAAGCGCTTCCGCAGCGCGCTCGACACGGCCGGGTTGAAGGTGCCGATGGCCACCACCAACCTCTTCACCCACCCGGTCTTCAAGGACGGCGCCTTCACCGCCAACGACCGGGGCGTCCGCCGGTACGCGCTGCGCAAGACGATCCGCAACATCGACCTGGCCGTGGAACTCGGCGCCTCGGTCTACGTGGCCTGGGGCGGCCGCGAGGGCGCGGAGTCGGGGGCGGCCAAGGACGTGCGCACCGCCCTCGACCGGTTGAAGGAGGCGTTCGACCTGCTGGGCGAGTACGTCGAGAGCCAGGGCTACGACCTGCGCTTCGCGATCGAGCCCAAGCCGAACGAGCCGCGCGGCGACATCCTGCTGCCCACCGTCGGCCACGCCCTGGCCTTCATCGACGCGTTGGACCGGCCCGAGCGGGTCGGCCTCAACCCGGAGGTCGGGCACGAGCAGATGGCCGGGCTGAACTTCCCGCACGGCATCGCCCAGGCCCTGTGGCACGGCAAGCTGTTCCACATCGACCTCAACGGGCAGAGCGGCATCAAGTACGACCAGGACCTGCGTTTCGGCGCGGGAGACCTGCGCCAGGCCTTCTGGCTGGTCGACCTGCTGGAGTCGGCCGGGTACGACGGCCCCCGCCACTTCGACTTCAAGCCGCCGCGCACCGAGGACCCCGCCGGGGTCTGGACCTCGGCTGCCGCCTGCATGCGCAACTACCTGCTCCTGGCCGAGCGTTCCCGCTCCTTCCGGTCCGATCCGGAGGTGCAGGCCGCGCTGACCGCCTCCGGACTGCCCGAACTCGCCCTCCGCACCGCCGAGGACGGCCTGGCCGGGCTGCTGGCCGACCGGTCCGCCTTCGAGGACTTCGACGTGGATGCCGCCGCCCGTCGCGGCATGGCCTTCGAGCACCTGGACCAGCTCGCCCTCGAACACCTCCTCGGCGCCCGCTGAGCCGGGGTGCCACGAGTCGGGCGGGCCGCGCCCCGCCTCGACCGGGCGCGCCCCGCCTCGTGCCCGGCCGGGCGGGCCGCCGGGCCCCGGGCGACCGGCGCCCCGCCGTGCGGGCCCCGTCGTGCGGGCCGCCGTCCCTACTCGGCCGTGAAGCGGTACAGCGTCGTCGAGCGGTACTGCTCCCCCGGGCGCAGCCGGGTGGAGGGATACCCGGGCCGGTTGGGCGCGTCCGGGAAGTGCTGGGTCTCCAGCGCGATGCCCGCGTACGCGACGTACGGGCGCCCGGAGCGGCCGGTCAGCGAGCCGTCGAAGTGGTTTCCGGTGTAGACCTGGAGCCCCGGCTCCGTCGTCAGGCATTCGACGCGGCGGCCGCTGGCAGGATCGCCCAGGACGGCGGCCCGCCTCAGTCCGGTGCCGTCGAGCACCCAGTTGTGGTCGAAGCCGTCGCCGGCCCGGCGGATCTGCGGGTGGGCCTCGGTGATGCGGTCACCGATCGTCCGGGCCTCGCGGAGGTCGAACGGCGTACCGGTGACGGACTCGGCCGGGCCGAGCGGGATCAGTTCCGCGTCCACGGGGGTGTACCGGGCGGCCTCGACCCGCAGCAGGTGGCCGAGCACCGTCCCGCAGCCCTCGCCGGCCAGGTTGAGGTACATGTGGTTGGTGAGGTTGACGACCGTCGGGGCGTCCGTGGTCGCGCCGTAGGTGAGGGAGAGTTCGCCGTCGGGGCCGAGCAGGTAGGTGACCTCGGCCGTGAGGGCGCCCGGGAACCCCTGGTCGCCGTCGGGGCTTTCGATGCGGAACCGGACGCCGGCCCGGCTGCCCGCGCGGACCGGCGAACCGTCCCAGAGGCGCGTGGCGAAGCCGTCCGGTCCGCCGTGCAGGGTGTGACCGCCCCGCTGGGTCTCCAGCCGGTGCGTCGTACCGTCGAGCGGCAGGCTTCCGCCCGCGATGCGATTGGCGTAGCGGCCGACCGTCGCGCCGAAGTAGGCGGCCTCCCCGAACAGCTCCGCGGTGCCCTCGCAGCCCAGGACGACGTTGGCACGCCGCCCGTCCCGGTCCGGCGCGTGCAGGGCCTGCAGGCGGGCTCCCAGACTGAGCACCTCCGCCGTCACGCCCGCCGGGGAGCCGAACGTCCAGCGGCTGATGCGCCGCCCGTCCGGGAGCCTTGCGGCAGTCTCCTGGGTCACCGTCACTTCGCCTCTCATGAGGGGATTGTGAGCGCTAACAATCCGACCTGTCAAAGGATCGCCGGGGCTCTCGGAGCTATCCGCACGCGGTCAAGGGCGCGCACGACACCCTCGACCCGAGAGTGATCCGCACAGACCCTTGACGACTCAGTTGTGAGCGTTAACACTCAGGTAACGCCAGGCCGGAGCCGCCCCAACCCGACTTCGCGCAGCGCGAGAAGACCGCTCCCCCGGCCCCGCCCGACCGCTTCCGGTCGCCCGGTCGGGTCGCACCGAGCCGGTCGCGGAACATCACTGGAGGAACTGTGCGGAAGCTTTCAGCGGGCCTTGCCACCGCGGGCCTGGTGCTGTCGCTGGCAGCCTGCGGCCAGAGTGCCAACGGAGCGGGCGCCGGCGCAGCCGGGCCGGACGGCAAAGGCGGCCTGGTCGGCATCGCGATGCCGACCAAGTCGTCGGAGCGCTGGATCAACGACGGCAACAACATGGTCAGGGAGTTCCAGGCCAAGGGCTACAGGACCGACCTCCAGTACGGCGACAACGTCGTGGAGAACCAGGTCTCCCAGGTGGAGAACATGATCACCAAGGGGGCCAAGCTGCTGGTGATCGCCGCCATCGACGGCTCCTCGCTCACCAACGTGCTGCAGAAGGCCGCCGACGCCCACATCCGCGTCATCTCCTACGACCGGCTGATCCGCGGCACCGCGAACGTCGACTACTACGCGACCTTCGACAACTACAAGGTCGGTGTCCTCCAGGGCAGTTACATCGTCGACAAGCTCGGCCTCAAGTCCGGCAAGGGCCCCTTCAACGTCGAGCTGTTCGCCGGCTCACCGGACGACAACAACTCCGCGTTCTTCTACAACGGCGCGATGAGCGTCCTCAAGCCGTACATCGCCGACAAGAAGCTCGTGGTGCGCAGCGGGCAGACCTCCCTCAGCCAGATCGCCACGCTGCGCTGGGACGGCGGTCTCGCCCAGTCCCGGATGGACAACCTGCTGAGCAAGTCGTACACCGGCGCCCGCGTCGACGCCGTGCTCTCGCCGTACGACGGCATCTCGATCGGCATCATCTCCTCGCTGAAGGGCGTCGGCTACGGCTCCGGCCAGCCCCTGCCCGTCGTCACGGGGCAGGACGGGGAGCTGGCCTCGGTGAAGTCGATCATCGCGGGCGAGCAGACCCAGACCGTCTACAAGGACACCCGCCAACTGGCCAAGGCCGCGGTCCAGATGGGCGACGCGCTGCTGACCGGCGGCAAGCCCGAGGTCAACGACACGCGCCAGTACCACAACGGCGTCAAGACCGTACCGGCGCAGCTGCTCCAGCCGGTCAGCGTCGACAAGGAGAACTACCGCAAGGTCCTGGTCGACAGCGGCCAGTACACCGCGGACCAGCTCAAGTAGCCCACGGGCCCCGGCCGAAGGTCCGGCGACGCCGCAAAAGCCCGGCGGTGCGACGTCCGGAAGACCGCCCACCCCCGCACCGCCCCGACGATACGGATGCGCAACCATGACCCGACCCGTCCTCGAAATGCGGTCGATCAGCAAGACGTTTCCCGGTGTCAAGGCCCTCTCCGAGGTCAACCTGACCGTCGGCGCGGGGGAGGTGCACGCCGTCTGCGGGGAGAACGGCGCCGGCAAGTCCACGCTGATGAAGGTGCTCAGCGGGGTCCACCCGCACGGCAGCTACGAAGGCGAGATCCACTTCGAGGGCGAGCCCTGCCGGTTCCGGGACATCCGGGCCAGCGAGCAGCGCGGCGTCGTCATCATCCACCAGGAACTCGCGCTGGTGCCCTACCTGTCCATCGCCGAGAACATCTTCCTCGGCAACGAGCACGCCACTCGCGGTCTCATCAGCTGGCACCGGACGCTGACCCACGCCGCCGCACTGATGCGGCAGGTCGGACTCGACGAGAGCCCGCACACCAGGATCGCCGATCTCGGCGTGGGCAAACAGCAGTTGGTCGAGATCGCCAAGGCCCTCGCCAAGAAGGTCAAGCTGCTCATCCTGGACGAGCCGACGGCTGCCCTGAACGACGAGGACAGCCGCAAGCTGCTCGACCTGATCCTCGAGCTCAGGGCCCAGGGCATCTCCTGCATCCTCATCTCGCACAAGCTCAACGAGATCGCCCGGGTCGCCGACGCCGTCACCATCCTGCGCGACGGACGGACCATCGAGACCCTCGCGATCGGCCCCGAGGGCGTCTCGGAGGAACGGATCATCCGCGGCATGGTCGGCCGCGACCTGGAACACCGCTACCCCGACCGCGCGCCGCAGATCGGCGACGTCGCCTTCGAGATCGACGACTGGAGCGTCCGGCACCCGATCGACCACCGGCGCAAGGTGGTCGACGGCGCCTCGCTCAACGTCCGTCGCGGCGAGGTCGTCGGCATCGCCGGCCTCATGGGCGCCGGCCGCACCGAGCTGGCCATGAGCGTCTTCGGCCGCTCGTACGGGCGGCGGACCGGCGGGCGGGTGCGGTTGCACGGCCGGGAGATCCGTACCAGGACGGTGCCGGAGGCGATCGGGCACGGCATCGCGTACGTGACCGAGGACCGCAAGCAGCTCGGCCTCAACCTCCACGACGACATCAGCCGGAACATCTCGCTGAGCGCCCTCGGCAAGGTCGCCCGGCGGGGCTGGGTCGACCGGCACGAGGAGGCGCGGATCGCCGAATCGTTCCGGCAGACGATGGGGATCAAGGCCCCCTCGGTCTTCGCGGAGACCGGCAAGCTCAGCGGCGGCAACCAGCAGAAGGTCGTCCTCAGCAAGTGGATCTTCGCCGACCCGGAGGTGCTGATCCTCGACGAACCCACCCGGGGCATCGACGTCGGCGCCAAGGCGGAGATCTACACCGTCATCGCCGAACTCGCCGCCCGGGGAAAGGCCGTGCTCGTCATCTCCTCCGAGCTTCCCGAGCTCCTGGGCCTGTGCGACCGGATCTACACCATGGCCGAAGGCCGGATCACCGGTGAGGTGACCCGCGCCGAGGCCACCCAGGAATCCCTCATGCGCCTCATGACCATGAGCGCGGCGTACCCCGACAAGCAGGTGTGAGGCATGGCCCAGATCGAGACCACCCCGAAGACCGCGCCCGCCGCCCCGCCACCGGGCCGGCGCTCGCCGGCCGGTGCCGTACTGGCCCGCGCGCTGCGCGGCAACCTGCGCCAGTACGGGATGCTGGTCGCGCTGGCGCTGATCGTGCTGCTGTTCCAGTTCTGGACGGACGGCATCCTGCTCCAGCCGCTCAACATCACCAACCTGATCCAGCAGAACGGCTACGTCCTCATCCTGGCCATCGGCATGATGATCGTCATCATCGCCGGGCACATCGACCTGTCGGTCGGGTCGCTCGCCGCCTTCGTCGGGGCGGCCGCGGCGGTGATGATGGTCGAGCACGAGACGCCGTGGCCCGTGGCGCTGGTGGCCGCGCTGCTGATCGGGGCCCTCGCCGGAGCCTGGCAGGGGTTCTGGATCGCCTACCTCGGGATCCCCTCGTTCATCGTCACGCTGGCCGGCATGCTGCTGTTCCGCGGCGGGACCCAGATCCTCCTGCAGGGCCAGTCGGTGGCGCCGTTCCCCAAGGGCTTCCAGAGCATCAGCAGCGGCTTCCTGCCCGCGGTCGGCCCGCACACCGACTACCACAACCTCACGCTCCTGCTGGGTCTGTCGGTGCTGGCCGTGGCGATCCTGCAGGAGGTGCGCGGACGGCGGCGGGCCGTCTCGTACGGCCTGGAGCCGCTCCCGGGCGGACTGTTCCTGGTGAAGCTCGGCGCGATCACCGCGGCCGTGGTGACCTTCACGATGCTGCTGGCCAGCTATCACGGGGTGCCGATCGTCCTGCTGATCCTCGGCGTCCTGCTGGTCGGCTTCGGGTACGTGATGCGCAACTCGGTCCTCGGCCGGCACACCTACGCCATCGGCGGCAACGAGGCGGCGGCGAGGCTGTCCGGGGTGAAGAGCAAGCGGGTCGTCTTCCTCGCCTTCGTGAACATGGGCGTCCTGGCGGCCCTGGCAGGGCTGGTCTTCGCCGCGCGGCTCAACGCCGGTACGCCGCAGGCCGGCATCAACTTCGAGCTGGAGGCGATCGCCGCCGCGTTCATCGGCGGCGCCTCCGCGAGCGGCGGTGTGGGAACCGTCCTCGGCGCGCTCACCGGCGGTCTGGTGCTGGGCGTGCTGAACAACGGCATGTCGCTGGTGGGTGTGGGCACCGACTACCAGCAGGTGATCAAGGGCCTGGTGCTGCTGGCGGCCGTCGGCTTCGACGTCTACAACAAGCGCAGGGTCGGAGCCTGACCCCGCCTCTCCTCGGCACCTACGACGCCTAGCGCGTCGACGCAGCGCACCGCGCGGCGCCCGCCCAGCCCGTCCCGTCCCGCCCCGCGTGCCGGGCGGGGCCGGGCCGGGCCGGGCCCGGGCGACCCAGGGCCTACAAGGTGCCCGACCGGCTCGTGGGAACAGCGTGCGGGGCGGCCACGGGTGGATCGGCCAGGGCTCCGCGGACGAAGCGCAGGGAGTACAGGGCGACGAAGGCGGCGGCGATGCCGAGGAGGAGGTAGAGGCTCCACTTCGTGGGCTGGGTGGCGTCGGCCGCGATCGTCAGGACCACGATCGTCGCGAGCTGTCCGTAGACGCCGAACAGCGTGGCGAGGGCGGCGGTGACCAGACCCCACCCGCGGGCGACGGGGACGAACGCGCGTACGGTCGCCCCCGCGGCGTTCCGCCGCTCGGGCCAGCCCCAGTGGCACGAGGCGGAGTAGACGATCGGGGCGAAGAGGATCAGCCCCGCGTACAGGAGGTTCATACCGAGGAAGCGCCCGAGCGACACGCCGGGCAGCCAGTCGTCGAGGAAGCCGGTGGTGGTGAGCACCGTGCCCAGCACCGCGCCCAGCGCCGTGATGTTCGTCAGCCAGCTGTCCTTGACCGACCACGGTGAGTCGATGCCGTCCATGGGGCTCTTCCACCAGTCGGGGCGCGGCTGGCCGAACCCCTCTGCGGGCACGAGCATCAGGAGGGTGGTCACGGCGGCGAGGGCGGCCGCGGTCAACAGCCCCGCCGTGTAGCCGGGCTCTTCCTCCTGGCCCTTGACGAGGGTGAAGCGCATCGTCGCCGGGGTGACGGCGACGGCCGGCGGCGCGCCGCGAGCGGTGAGGACCAGGGTGCCCTCACGGCCGGCGCACTCCTCGGGCACGGTGATGTCGAACGCCGCCGCCGCGGCCCCGCGTGCGGGGACCGTCAGGGGACCGCCCGCTGCGGAGGCTCCGGCGGCACCCTTCGCCGTGCAGGTGCCGTCGTCGTCGTCGCCTTGTGCGTCCAGGTACACGGCCGGCACCGGCGCGACGGCGGTCGCGCCGGAGTTGACGAGCACGACGCGCAGCGGGCCGTGCATGCGGTGGGGTCGGCCCCCGGAGGCGTCCAGCTCGACCTGCGCCGCCTCCGCGCCGGTGATCGACAGGCCGTCGTCCGCGGCCGCCGCGGTGGGCAGGGCCAGTACGCCGCAGACCGCCGCGGTCGCGGCCGGCAGCCCCCACGTCGCCCGCGCGCTCCAGGAGCCCTTCCTCGCACTGTTCATGGTCCCGTACGCAAGCGTACGCAGGGCCCCCCGCGCACGGGAACCGCCGAGCGACGCCGGGCCCGTGCCACAACGTCACCCGGACGCCGGGGCGTGCGCCGCGCACGCACCACCGGGCGGGCGGGCAGCGGGACGACCCCTGACCAGCATGGTCTGACGCCGGCCGGTCAGGTGCGTCGTTCGGCGCCGGGCCGGCGCCGGCGGAGGGCAGACTGGGCGGGTGACCATGTACGGATCGACGCACCGCGTGCCCGGACCGGGCCGCTACGGCCGTCTGCGCGTCCAGACGGACGACCTCTCCCCCGCGGACTGGCTGACCCGACGACGCCCGGGGCAGGGGGACTTCGGCACCGTGGCCGGGGTGTCCGCCCCCGGCTTCCCCGCGTACGCACGCATCCTGCACCCGGCGCACCTCGGCGAGCGGCCGGTGCGCTGGGAGGTCGTCGGGGCCGCGTACGGGCGCAGTCCGGACGGCGGTACGCGCTGGCACGAGCTTCTCGGGGTCTCCCGGGACGAGTCGTACGGTGGGCTGTCCCTGCCGGGCGTCTGGGACGAGTGGCCGGGCGAGGGGCCGACGCCTCCGGACGTGGCCCGGGCCCTCGTCCGCGTCCTGACCCGGCACACCGCCGCCGCCGACCGGTGCTGGTACGCACTGTGGGACGGCTACGGGCACCGGGACTGGGGCGCGGTGCCGCGTTTCGCGACCCCGCACCGCGACAAGGTGCTGCTGGCCGGGACGCTGGCGGACGTCACCTCGCCCCAGTCGCTCGACCCGTACGCGGAACTCCCGGACCTGTGGTGGCCCGGGGACCGTGCCTGGTGCGTGGGCGGCGACACCGACCTGAAGAGCACCTACGTGGGCGGGCCGGAGGCCCTGGTCGCGGACCTGCTCGCCGATCCGGAGCTGGAGGCGCACCGGGTGGCGGGCACGGACCCGCTCGACTAGCTCCTACGGCGTCCTGCCGCGCCGGCACCACCCCCGGCACCACACCCCCGGCACGCCCCCCGGTGCGCGGCCCAGCGGCCGCGGAACAGCGTCGCGGACCCGCTCCGGCGGGGCGGGACCCGCTCCGGCGGGGGCGTTCAGGGCGTTCAGCCCTTCCTGACCACGCTGGACTTCAGCTGCATGTGGCCGAACCCGTCGATCTTGCAGTCGATGTCGTGGCCGTCGACCCCGTCGACGAGGCGGATGTTGCGCACCTTCGTTCCGGCCTTGATCCCGGTCGGGTGGCCCTTGACCTTGAGGCCCTTCACGACCGTCACGGTGTCGCCGTCGGCGAGCACGTTGCCGACCGAGTCCTTGATGACGTGCTCCTCGGAGGTGGCATCGGTGCCGGCGGACGTGCGGCTCCATTCGTGGCCGCACTCGGGGCAGACCAGCAGGGCGCCCATCTCGTAGGTGTACGCGCTGGAGCATTCGGGACAGGAAGGCAGGTTCTCACTCACCCCACCAGTCTATTTGCTGCCCCGCCCGGTCGGTCGGCCGGTCGGTGATGCCTGCGGCGAGCGCCGGCCGGCTGCCGTCCGCGGGCGCGCCGACCCGAAGGAGCGGCCCCGCGCCCGCGGACGGGAGGACCCCTCGGGCGTACTGTTGCCGTCAGAGATCACGGAGGTGACGCCCCGCCCTTCCCCGGCTCGGGACGAGGGCGTCGCGTCAGCCACCCGAGGGCGGAGGCGGTATGGCCGGCAAGAAGGCGGCGAGGTTGCCGCGGGAGGTGTACGAGAGGGAACTGCGTTCACTGCAGATCGAGTTGGTCAAGCTGCAGGAGTGGGTGCGGGCGGAGGGGGCCCGGCTGGTGGTGGTCTTCGAGGGCCGCGACGCGGCGGGCAAGGGCAGCACCATCAAGCGCGTCACGGAGTTCCTCAACCCCCGGGTGGCGCGGATCGCGGCCCTGCCCAAGCCCACCGAGCGCGAGCGCACGCAGTGGTACTTCCAGCGGTACGTCGAGCACCTCCCGGCCGCCGGGGAGATCGTGCTGTTCGACCGTTCCTGGTACAACCGGGCCGGCGTGGAGCACGTGATGGGCTTCTGCACCAAGGAGGAGCACCAGCGCTTCCTCCGGCAGTGCCCCGTCTTCGAGCGGATGCTGGTGGAGGACGGGATCCTGCTGCGGAAGTACTGGTTCTCGGTGAGCGACGCCGAGCAGCAGGCACGCTTCAAGCGCCGCCTGGACGACCCGCTCCGGCGCTGGAAGCTGTCGCCCATGGACCTGGAGTCGATCACCCGCTGGGAGGCGTACTCCCGGGCCAAGGACGAGATGCTGGTCCACACCGACGTCGTCGAGGCGCCCTGGTTCGTGGTGGAGAGCGACGACAAGCGCCGGGCCCGGCTGAACATGATCGCCCACCTGCTCGACTCGGTGCCGTACCACGAGGTGCCGCCGCCGGTGCTCGACCTGCCGGAACGCCCGCGGGCCACGGGCTACGAGCGGCCCCCGCGCGACCTCCAGACCTACGTCCCCGACCACGCCGCCGACCTCTGACGGCCGACGGCACCGTCCACCGGCCACCGGCCACCGGCCACCGGGGTGCACAGTCGTTTACCCTGGGAGGTGAACAGCTGTGCACCCCTCGGGTCCCCGCTCCCCTCCCTCCCCCTGGAGCAGCATGTCCGCCGCGATGCCCGCCGCCGGTGCGGCCGCCCCGCAGTCCCGGTACGTCGTGCCTGTCCTCGCCTTCTGCGGCATGGTCGTCGCCGTCATGCAGACCCTCGTGGTCCCGCTGCTCCCGCACGTCCCCGACCTGACCGGCGCGAGCCCCGGCGCCGCCGGCTGGCTGGTGACCGTCACCCTCCTCACCGGTGCGGTCTTCACCCCGGTCCTCGGCCGCGTCGGCGACATGTACGGCAAGCGCCGGGTGCTGCTGGCCTCGCTCGGTGTCCTGACACTGGGTTCCGTCCTGTGCGCGGTCAGCTCCGACATCGGCGTGCTGATCACCGGCCGGGCCCTGCAGGGCGCGGCCCTCGCGGTGATCCCGCTGGGCATCAGCATCATCCGCGACGAGCTGCCCGCCGACCGGGTCCTGCCCTCGATCGCGCTCATGAGCTCGACCCTCGGCATCGGGGCGGCGATCGGCCTGCCGGTGGCCGCGCTGGTCATGGAGAACTTCGACTGGCACACCATGTTCTGGGCCTCGGCCGCCCTCGGGCTGCTCGACCTGCTCCTGGTGCTGCGGATCGTGCCGGAGTCCCCCGTGCGCTCCCCCGGCCGTTTCGACCTCCCGGGGACCCTCGGCCTGACCGGCTGCCTCGTCGGGCTGCTGCTCGCCGTCACCCGAGGCGCGGACTGGGGCTGGACGTCCGGCCGCACGCTCGGCCTGCTCGGCGCGTCCGTGGTGGTGGGCCTGCTGTGGGGCCGGTTCGAACTGCGCACCCGCTCCCCCATCGTCGACCTGCGGGTCTCCGCCCGGCCCGCCGTGCTGCTGACCAACCTGGCGGCCCTGCTGGTCGGGTTCGCCTTCTACGCGAACTCCCTCGTCACGGGCCAGATGGTGCAGGAGCCGACGAGCACGGGGTACGGACTGGGCGCCTCCATCGTGGTGAGCGGCCTGTGCCTGCTGCCCGGCGGGCTGGCGATGGTGGCCCTCTCCCCCGTCTCCGCACGGATCTCCGCCGCGTACGGTCCCCGCACCGCCCTCGCGCTCGCCGCCGCCGTCATGGCGGTCGGCTACGTGGTGCGCTTCTTCACCAGCCACAGCCTGTGGCTCATCGTGGCCGGTGCCACCGTGGTCTCCTCCGGCACGGCGATCGCGTACTCCGCGCTGCCCGCCCTCGTCATGCGGGCCGTGCCGGTGAGCGAGACGGCCGCGGCCAACGGCCTGAACACCCTGATGCGTTCCGTCGGGCAGGCCTGCTGCAGCGCCGTGGTCGCCACCGTGCTGGCCCACGTGACGTTCGTGGCCGGCGGCCGCACCGCCCCGACCCTGCACGCGTACCTGCTGGTCTTCCTGATCGCCGGCGGCACGGCGCTCGCCGCGCTCGTCGCCGCGGCGTTCCTGCCGTCGGACCGGCCCGGACGCGGTGCCCCGCGCCGGTCCGCGAAGGACGGTACGGTCACGGGGTCAGCCTCCGTGACCGCCGCCCGGGAGAGCGCATGAGCACCACCGACGGACCCGCCTCGGCGGCGTTCACCGAAGACGGCGGTCCGGGCGACGGGGCGGGCGCCGGGAGCGGGCGGGACGCCATCGTGCGGGCCGCGCGCCGGGCGTTCGCGCTGCGCCCGTACGCCGAGGTCACCATGCGCGGCATCGCGGCGGCCGCCGGGGTGAGCCCGTCACTGATCGTGAAGCGGTTCGGCAGCAAGGAGGCCCTGTTCAACACGGTCGCCGACTTCGGCCCGGCCGCCGACGAACTGTTCGCCGCCCCGCCGCCGGAGCTCGGACGGCACCTGGTCCTGACGATGGTGGAACTGCGGGACCGGCTGCGCGGGGACCCGCTGCTGCGGGTGGTGTTCTCCCTCGGCATCGAGGACGAACGCACCCTGCTGCGGGCGCGTTTCCGCGAGCAGGTCACCGATCGGCTGGCCGCCACCCTTTCGGGACCGGACGCGGGCCTGCGGGCCGAGCTCATCGCCGGCCAGCTGCTGGGGCTGGGCGCCACCCTGAGCCTGCACCGGCCGGACGGGGCCAGCGCGCGGACGAGCGCCGACCGGCTGGCCGACCTGTACGCGCCCGGTCTCCAGCGGCTCGTGGACGGCACCTGACGCCGGCTCGGACGCCGGGGCGCGTCACGGCCGCACCGAACGACGAGGCGTGGAGCGGCTGTTCGTCGTGATCCGCACGGGGCACGCCATGCGGTGCGCTGGTGACCGGCGTGCTTTCGCCTGGATCCCGCGGATAGGCCCCGCCGTCGGGCCGACGAGAAACGGCGCCAACGGTTCCGGTTGGCCTGTATCTTTCGCCCTGGCAGGGCCGGAACGGGGCCGGGCGCGGCAGGCCGGGGCGTGGGCGTCGTACCCGTGACGCGGTACGGCCGGAATCCGCCCCCCGCTCCCGCGCGGCACTGCCATGATGACGGCACTACGGCGGGCCGTGGCCCTCCTTCGGCCGGCCCGGGAGGGGGGCTGCGTGAAGCGCGAACCGGAGGCACTGCGGACCGGGGATCCCGTGCAGGTCGGCCCGTACCGGATCACCGGGCGGCTGGGCGGCGGCGGCATGGGGACCGTGTACCTCGGGCGCTCGCGGGGCGGCCGGTCCGTCGCCGTCAAGGTGGTGCGGCCGGAGCTCGCGGAGGACGCCGGGTTCCGGCGCCGCTTCGTCCGCGAGGTCACCGCCGCGCGGCAGGTCAACGGGGTGTTCACGGCCGGGCTCATCGACGCCGACCCGGACGGCAACCCGCCCTGGCTGGCGACCGCGTACGTGTCCGGCCCCTCCCTGAACGACGCGGTACGGGCACACGGCCCCTGGCCCGAGCAGTCCGTGCTCGCGCTGGCCGCCGGAGTGGCCGAGGCCCTGGAGGCCATCCACGCGCAGGACGTCGTCCACCGGGACCTCAAGCCGGCCAACGTGCTGCTCTCCGCCGACGGTCCGCGCGTCATCGACTTCGGCATCTCGGTCGTCGCCGACGGGGCGACCGATCTCACCCGCACCGGATTCATGGTGGGGACACCGGGGTTCATGGCTCCGGAGCAGCTGACCGGGGAGCCGGTCACCGCGGCCACCGACGTGTTCGCGCTGGGGGCACTGCTGACCTTCACCGCCACCGGTACGGGCCCGTTCGGCGCCGGCACGGTCTCCCAGCTGATGTACCGGGTGGTGCACCACGAGCCGGACCTCGCCGCCCTGCCCGCCCGGCTGCGCGACGTGGTCGGCCGCTGCCTGGCCAAGGACCCGGCGGCACGTCCCACCGTGTCGCAGCTGCTGGACGAGCTCTCGGGCGAGACCGAGGCCACGGCGGGAGTGCGGTGGTTGCCCTCGGCCCTGGCCGCCGTGCTGTTCGCGGAGGGCGCCGTACGCCCCGACGGGACGGTCCCGACCACGGTCGACCCGCGGACCCCGACGACGGTCGACCCGCACGCCCCCGGGCGGGGCGGCGTCGATCCCGCTGCCGCCACGGAGGCCGCGCCGGAGCAGCCCGGGCCGGACCGGCAGCCGCCCCCGCCGCACCAACCGCCCGCGCCGCGGGCGCCACAGCCCCACCAGCACCCCCAGCACCCCCAGCACCCCCAGCACCCCCAGCACCAGCCTCCGCAGCACCGGGCGCCGCAGCACCCGGCACCGACGCCCGGCCCCGGCGGTTTCGGGCCGCCGCCCGTGGACGTCCCCCCGCTGCCGCCCACCTTCCCGGAGCAGCCGGTGCCGCACCGGCACCCGAACGCGCCGCGGTCGGGGGCGGGCGGGCGTACCGCCCTGGCCGTCGGCGGCGCGGCGGTCGCGGCCGTGGTGATCGGCCTCCTGGCGTGGCTCCTGCCGCGGGCCTGGGACGGGTCGGGCTCGGGGACCACCGCTGGGGCGGGCACGGGTACCGGAACGAGCAGCGGGACCGGCACGGGGCGGACCGACGCGCGCAACGGCGGCAGTCCCGACCCCGGGCCGTCGCCCTCCGGCGACGGCCCTGATGACCCGGGCGGTTCGTCCTCCGGCGGGCAGACGGGTCCCTCGCCGTCGGACGGGGGCACGGCCGCGGTGGTCGGCGTGTGGCGGGGTGCCTACCGGTGCACCCAGGGCCTGACCTCCCTCGACCTCACCATCAACAGCGCGGGCGGGGACGGGCTGCGCGCCGTGTTCGCGTTCTCCGCGCACCCGGACAACCCGACCGTGCCGTCGGGCTCGTTCACCATGGTCGGGTCGTACGAGGACGGGCACCTGGTGCTGCGCGGCGACCGGTGGATCGTCCAGCCGCCGGGCTACCTGACCGTCGACCTGGAGGCGACCGTCACGGAGGCCCGGCCCACCGTCATCAACGGCGCGGTCATCGCCGAGGGGTCGGCCTGCTCCACCTTCGCGGTGGGCCGTCAGGGCTGACCGACGGGTCCGCACCGGCCGGCCGCGCGGGGAGCGCCGCCGTGCGTTGCGCGTGCGCCGGCACCTCCGCGCGGGGGCCGGCGCACCAGGGGCGGCCGGTCCGCCGCTTGGTGACAATCTGTCGGAATCCGCATGGTTCCGGGGCCCGTAGGATCCAGGTCAACACCCGGTACTCGGCGAGGAGTTGACCGGCATGGATGTGATCACGGTAGGTTCGCGGGCCAGCGCACTGGCGAAGCAGCAGGCCAGGGAGTGGCTGGCGCTGGTCGAGCCGCGCCTTCCGGGCGTACGGATCAAACGGCGGCTGCTGACCGAGGGCGGGGACCGGGACCGGACCACCTCGACGTTGGCCGAGGTCGCGCGGACGGCGGGCGGGTCGGCCTTCTCCTCCGACCAGGAGCGCGCGCTCGTCGAGGGCGACGTGGACGTCGTCGTCCACTCGCTGAAGGACCTGCCGACCACCCTGGCGGCCGGCACGAGGCTGCTGACCACGCCCGGGCCCCGGCAGGACGTGGCGGACGTGCTGTGCGGCGCGACCCTGGACGGCCTGCCGGAGGGCGCCCGGGTGGGTACGGGCGCGCCGCGGCGCATCGCGCAGCTCCTGCACCTGCGCCCGGACCTGGACGTCGTGCCGATCCGCGGCAACGTGCCGACGCGGCTCCGGCACGTGGGTCGGGGCGGGATGCACGCCGTCGTGCTGGCCTCGGCCGGATTGAACCGGCTGGGCATGCTGCCCCCGTCGGGCCGGCGGCAGGTGCTCGACCCGTCGGTCTTCCCGCCGTCCCCCGGGCAGGGCGCGCTGGGCGTCCAGGTCCGCGCGGGCAGTCCGGTCGAGGCGCTGCTGGCCGGGACGGGAGACGTGGGCGTCGACGCGTGCGTGCGGGCGGAGCGCGCCCTGCTGGCCGAACTGCACGGCGGGTGCTCGGTGCCGGTGGGGGCCTGGGGGCGGATCGGGCCCGAGGGCGACCTCGTGCTGTCGGCGGCGGTCACCGCGGTGGACGGCTCCCGGCAGGTCACCGCCTCCGGGTCCGGGCCGGTCGACGCCCCCGAGAAGCTCGGCGGGGCGCTGGCGGCCGAACTCCTGGCGCTGGGCGCGCGGGAGATCCTGGTCGCCGTCCGGCGGTGAGCACGCGGGGACGGACGCGGCCGGTCCGCCCGTAGGGCCCCCCGGCCGCCGCGGGGCGGGCGGGCACGGGGCGGGCGGGCACAGGCGGGCGGGGCGCGGCCGGGCACGGGGGTCACGACGCGGTCCAGCCCCCGTCGAGGGGCAGGGAGGTACCCGTGACGTAGGTGGTGTGGGGGCCGCAGAGCCAGAGGACCGCGGCCGCCACCTCCTCGGGCTCGATCAGGCGCTTGAGCGGGGAGCGGGCCAGCAGCACGTCGTCGACGACGGCGTCGGGCGACAGCCCGTGGGCGGCGGCCTGGTCCCGGATCTGGCCCTCGACCAGGGGCGTACGGACGTAGCCGGGGCTCACGCAGTTGCTGGTCACGCCGTGGGGGGCGGCCTCGACCGCGAGCACCTTGCTGAGTCCCTCGAGGGCGTGCTTGGCGGCGACGTACGCCGACTTGAACGCGCTGGCCCGCAGGCCGTGGACGCTGGAGATGTTGACGACCCTGCCCCACCCGCGGTCGTACATGTGGGGCAGGCACCGCCGCATCAGCAGGAACGGTGCGGTGACCATCACCTGCTGGATCCGCGCGAACCGCTCGGGCGGGAACGCGTGCAGCGGGGCCACGTGCTGGAGGCCAGCGTTGTTCACGAGGACGTCGACGTCCGCGGGCAGCGCCTCGATGGCGGCCGGGTCGGCGAGGTCGGCGGCGTGGGCGGTGCCGCCGACGGCCCCGGCGACGGCCTTGGCCGCCGCGGCGTCGATGTCGACCACGTGCACGCGGGCTCCGGCGGCCGCCAGCGCCACCGCACAGGCCCGTCCGATGCCGCTGCCGCCGCCGGTGACCAGCGCCGTGCTGCCGGCCAGGCCCGTACGGTCGCGCCGGCCCGTACGGTCGTCCAGGCCCGTACGGTCGGCGGGACCCGTACGGTCGGCGGGATCCGTGCCGTCGGCGGGACCCGTGCCGTCGGCGGGATGCGTACGGTCGGTCCGGCCCGGCCCCTCGGCCGGGGCGGGGCGGCCGACCGGAGGGCCGGGGGCGGCCGCAGGGCCGGGGGCGGCCGGACCGGTACCGCCGGACGGGACGGAGCGGGCGCCGGGGGTGGGTGCGTTCGTCATGGCCCGACGGTAGGCGCGCGGGACACGCGCCCCTATGTGCCCGACGCCCATACTCGTGCGTTCCCGCATGTGGGCCGGGGAGGGACCGGCAAACTCCTTCGGCAACGCGACGGCCCGACCCTAGGGTGGGCAGATGATCAGACACGTGGAATTCGAGCGGCTGCACAACTTCCGTGACCTGGGCGGCTACCGCACCGCCGACGGGCGGACGGTGCGCTGGGGCCGCCTGTACCGGTCGGACTCCCTGGCCAAGCTGCACGGGGCGGAGGCGGACCGGAAGCGCTTCCTGGAGCTCGGCGTCTCGACCGTGATCGACCTGCGCTATCCGTGGGAGGTCGAGGCGCGCGGCCGCGTGCCCGAGGACCTCGGCCTGCGGTACCTCAACCTGAGCGTCGAGCACCGGCCGTACGACCAGGCCGAGATCGATCCGGAGCTGGACCCGTGGCGCTACCTGGCCGACCGGTACGCGGAGGTGGCCCTGGACGGCTCCGCGGAGCTGCGGGCGGCGCTTGAGGTGATCGCGGCGGCCGACGCCCCGCAGGTCTTCCACTGCGCGTCGGGCAAGGACCGCACCGGGCTGCTGGCCGCGCTCGTGCTCGTCCTGCTCGGTGTGTCCGAGGACGACGTGGCGGCGGACTTCGCCCTCACCGAGCTGGCCACGGAGCGGCTGCGGGCCGACTGGCGGGCGGCCAACCCCGGCCGGACCCTGCGCTGGCCGGCGTACGGACGGGCACCCGAGGAGGTGATCCGGCTCTTCCTCGCCGATCTGGCGGCGGAGTACGGCTCGGTGGCGGCGTACGTCGCCGGGCACCTCGGGGTCGCGGACGAGGTGGTCGAGCGGCTCCGCGAGCGGCTGCTGACGCCCGCGGAGCCGACCCGAACCGGCACCGACACCGACACCGACACGACAAGCGGAACCGGAACCGGAACCACGATCGGGACCGGAACGCACGCCTCTCAGTAGGACTGCAGCTCCCAGAGGTTGCCCTCCGGGTCGCGGACGTGCGCGGTGCGCATCGTCGGCCCCCAGGCCGGCCGCGGGGTGGGCGGGCCCACCTCGGTCGCCCCCCGGGCCACGCACCGGGCGAAGGCGTCGGCCACGTCCGCGACCCGGCTGACCAGCAGTGCGCCCCCGGCGGGCGGCGGTTCCACCGCCATGGACGCGGCCATCGCCGCACGGTCGAAGAGGGCGATCAGCCCCTCGGTGCCGAGGTCCCAGGAGGCGTAGGGGCCTTCGGCGGTGCCGCGGGTCCGGGTGGCGCCGAGGAGTTCGGGGAGCAGGGCGTCGTAGAAGCGGAAGCTCTCGGGGAAGCGGTCCACCAGCAGGCGGGGGTGCAGGGCGTCCACGGGTCACTCCAGTCGTGGTCGGAGGCGTTCGGGCGGGCGCGCGGGACTGCGCACAATTCGTAGGTGCTGACCAATGATTGGTTCGACCCTACCTTCTACTACACTCCCGCCATGCACGAATCACCCCCGAGCCTCACGGATCTGACGACCTATCTGCTCTCCCGCACCGGCAAACGGGCACGCGGCCTGCTGGGGGTCCGCCTGGCCGCGCGCGGGCTGCGGCTGTGGCACATGGCCGTACTGGCCGCACTGGCGGACTTCGGGCCGCACGCGCAGCGCGACCTCGCGCAGCGGCTGGCGATCCACCCGAGCGACACTGCCAAGGTGCTGGAGGAACTGGGCCGGCTCGGGCAGGTGGGACGCGAACGCGACCCCTCGGACCGGCGCCGGATCGTGGTGACCCTCACCGGTCCGGGCCGGGCGGCCCTCGCGGAACTGCGGGAGGAGGCGCTGGAGGTGCAGGAGCGGGTGCTGGCCCCGCTCACGGACGCGGAACGGACCCAGCTCCAGGCCCTGCTGCTGCGTGTGCACTCCGCCCTGCCCGAACCGGGGGCCCCGGAGGGAGCCCGCCCGGAGTAGGCCGCCCCTTCCGGCCCGAGCCCGCCCGGCGGCGTCCGGCAAGATCCGGGAGTGCCGACCTGGCGGTGGGACGGCGAGGGGAGCACTGGCCAGCCCGCCAGGGTGGCCGGAAGTCGCCTGGAAAACAACCCACTTCCCTAACTGGGCATGTACGTGACATCTTGCGTCCACCCCGTCATTGATCCGGTCCGACCGGCGCCACCAGCGCCGACGGGCCCCTGGAGGACGCATTGACTCCCCACATATCCCGACGGCTGCGGCGCACCGCCGCGGCCGCCGCCGTGCTCGGCGCCACCGCCGCGTTCGTGAGCCCCGCGGGGCTCGCCCACGCCGCCCAGGCCTCGGACACGCCCCGCCCCCACAAGGCGATGTCCACCTCCGCCCCCACGTCCGCCGCCGGTGCGAAGGCCGCTTCGGCCTGGGCCGCGGGCACCCGCGCGTACCTGGTCATCACCGCGCCGGGCGACACCTCCGCCGTCCGCACGGCGGTGACGAACGCCGGCGGTACGGTGTTCAACTACTACGACCAGATCGGTGTGGTCCTCGCGCACTCGACCTCGGCGTCCTTCGCCTCGTCGATGCGCTCCGTCGCCGGCGTCCAGCAGGTGGGTGCGACCCGTACCTCCGACGTCCCGGCCGACGCCTACAACCCGGCGCTGCCGACCACCCCGTCGCAGTCCGCGACCACGCTGACCGAGTCGAACCGCTGGGACATGACCCAGATCAAGGCCGACCAGGCGTGGGCGGTCTCCACCGGCTCCCCCACGGTCAAGGTGGGCGTCCTGGACACCGGTGTCGACGACCTGCACCAGGACATCGCGCCGAACTTCGACGCGGCCGACTCCGCCTCCTGCGCCTACGGCAAGCCCGACACCCGCACCGGTGCGTGGCGCGACGTGGACACCCACGGCACCCACGTGGCCGGCACCATCGCGGCCGCCAAGAACGGCAAGGGCGTCATCGGGGTGGCCCCGGGCGTGAAGCTCGCCTCGGTCCGCATCGCCGAGCCGGGCTCGACGCTGTTCTTCGCCGAGAACACCGTCTGCGGCTTCATGTGGGCGGGCGACCACGGCTTCAAGGTCACCAACAACAGCTACTACACGGACCCGTGGCAGTTCAACTGCCCGGACAACCTCGACCAGGCCGCCATCATCGAGGGCGTCCGGCGCGCCCAGGCCTACGCCGAGAGCAAGGGCTCGCTCCAGGTCGCCGCGGCCGGCAACTCCAACATCGACCTGGCGAACAAGACCACCGACACCGAGAGCCCCAACGACTCGACCCCGGTGACCCGCACCATCAGCAACGCCTGCCTCGACATCCCGACCGAACTCCCGGGCGTCGTCACGGTGTCGGCGATGGGCAGCGGCAACGTCAAGGCCTCGTACTCCAACTTCGGCCGTGACGTCATCGACGTCTCCGCCCCGGGCGGCGACGGCGCCAGCGGCGTGTACTCCACCCTCCCGGGCGGCAAGTACGGCAGCAAGAGCGGCACCTCGATGGCCTCGCCGCACGTCGCGGGCGTCGCGGCGCTGATCGCCGGCGCCAACCCGACGTTCACGCCGGCCGACATCCGCGCCGCGCTGTCCACCCAGGCCAACGACACCGCCTGCCCGTCGGACAGTCGGTGCACCGGTACCACCGCGAAGAACGGCTTCTTCGGCGAGGGCCAGGTGGACGCGCTGAAGGCGGTGGGCGGCACCGTCCCGCCGACCGGCAAGTACTTCGAGAACACCGGTGACGTCACCATCAACGACAACACCACGGTGGAGAGCCGGATCACCGTCTCGGGCGTCACGGGCAACGCCCCGACCACCCTCAAGGTGGGCGTGGACATCAAGCACACCTACCGCGGCGACCTGGTCGTCTCCCTGGTGGCGCCGGACGGCTCGGTGTACCTGCTCGAGGACTTCCCGAACAGCGACGGCACGGACAACGTGCTCAAGACCTACACCGTGAACGCCTCTTCGGAGGTCGCCAACGGCACGTGGAAGCTGCGGGTCCAGGACGTCGCGTCCCAGGACACCGGGAGGATCGACGCCTGGAACCTGACCTTCTAGGCGGCAGCACCGCGACGGGCGCCCGGCCACCGGGCGCCCGTCCCGGTGCGTTCAGGCCTTCTTCGCGTAGTCGCCGAAGCCGGTCCAGTCCAGGGCGACGACGGCCTCGTCGCCGATCACGTAGGCGTCATGGCCCGGCTCGACCCTCATGAAGTCGCCCGGCCCGAACTCGGCCTCCTCGCCGTCGTCCATGATGACCTTCATCCGGCCGCTGACCATGTATCCGGTGTGTGCCGACTGACAACTGTCGGTTCCCGCAAGGGGCTTGATGTGCTTCGACCACTGCCACCCCGGTTCGAACACCGCGCGTCCCACCGCGCCGCCGTCCGTGTTCAGCACGTCGAGCCTGCCGCTGCCGTCCTCGAACGGGCGCGTCTCGTCAGGGGAGTCGAAACTCCGGCGCAGTATTCCAGCCATGCCAACCGCCTCCTGGCAGGCGTACGGGCCCCGAGTCCACTTCCAGACTACGCCGTCACAGACCCGCTCACAGGATGCGGACGGCCACGACGTGCACGGCCGCGTGCCGCGACGGCCCCGTGCGGGCCGTGACCGCCAGCCCCTCCGCGGTGGCGGCGTACGGCCGACCGTCATCGGCGTCCTCCCGACCGGCCGGGCCCGCGGACATGAGGAAGCGCACGGCCTGCTCGCGCTGCGGGTCGCCCAACGGCTCGGTCGGCACGTGCCGGCCGTCGGGCAGCCGGACCACGAGGGCCTTGGGCCGGGCCGCCGCCCCGGTGTAGCCGACGACCGGGAGCTCGACGGTCTCCCGGTGCCGCACGCGCTGCCAGGCCTCCTCCCCCACCCGGTACGGGTCGGCCGCGGCCTTGGCCAGGACCCCGTCGACGCCCTGCTCGCGCAGGGCGTCGTACCAGAGGAGCGCGGTCTCGTGGTCGTCGGTGGCCGGCACGGCCTGCAGCGGCGGCCCGATCTCCTCCAGCAGCCCGAGCAGCAGGGCCCGGCGCGCCGCGTAGCCGCGGTCGCGCACGTCGCCGTGACGGGGGTGGCCGAGCAGGTCGAAGGCGGCGTACGCCGCGGGCCGCGACCGGGCCAGCTCGGCCGCGTCGAGCACGCCCGCGCCCGCCCGGGCGTGCACCGCGCCCGGATCGAGGCAGCCGTCGCGCCAGATCACGGCCACGCCGTCGAGGAGGGCACCGACCGGCAGCGCAGCAGCGGCCCGCGCGAGGTCGGGCCACGCAGCAGTGACGTTCCGCCCCGTGGGCCCGTAGAGGTGCACGCCGTCCCGGTCGCGGTGCAGCAGCGTGCGCTGCCCGGTGAACTCCGGCTCGTACCACCAACCGGGACCGTGGGGCAGGACGGGGACGGTGCGGGCCCGCGCGGGCCGGACGCTGATCTCCACGCCCCCAGCATGAGGATCTTGGCCCGCAGCCGCACCACGACGTGCCCGGCCGTGGCGCAATCGGACCGCCCACCAACCCGTGTGGATCATGCAGGGCGGGGCCACCACTTCACGGGGGACCGGAAAGGCGAGCGGGACGTCAAGTCCCGGCTTGACGGGACCTGACGCCGATTCCGACGTCTGGCTCTAATGGTGCAGCGGCCGGGAGAACGGACCCGGTCGCGCAACCAATTTCCCGAACTTCCGAAACTTCGGGCATGACCGATACAGCCCTCGCCTGGCGGGGGCGTGACCAAAGGTGGACACCATGGGTACTCAAGACAAGTGGCGCTTCTGCGGCAACTGCGCGTCGATGTTCTGGAACGCACTTCCCTGGAAGGGGGTGTGTCGGGCAGGCAGCGACGGCGTCCACTTTGCGAACGGATTCGAATTCAACCTGCCGTTCGATGAGCCCGAGAGCCAGACGGTGCAGAGGCACTGGGCGTTCTGCAAGAAGTGCCTCGAGCTGTTCTGGGACGGACTGCCCGACCGGAAGGGGGTGTGCCCGGCCGGGGGCGGTCACGACGGGGCCGGCTCGTTCGACTTCAGCCTTCCGCATCACGTCCCGGCCACACCGAACGCCCAGGACGGATGGCGCTTCTGCGAACACTGCATGGCCATGTTCTGGGACGGCGACCCTGCCCACAGGGGCCCGTGCCCCGGCAGCCCGGCCGGGCACTCCCCGCAGGACAGCTTCCCCTTCGTGCTTCCGCACTACAACGACGCGAAGACCGTCGTCGTGACGCTGCACAACATTTTCAACGACAACACGGGGGACGACCCCGGGAACTCGCTGGAGATATACGGTCGCTTCGATGTGACGCGCCTCAATTTCAGGCAGGACACCGGTGAACTCGTCCCGCTGGGTTCGTTCAACCTCTTCGACCGGTCGGAGGGCGACGCCCAGGACATCGTGGAGGGCACGGCGTTCATCGTGGAGAATTCCGTCCGGCTGATGATCTTCAAGGATGAATTCCTGCAGATCACTGGCCACCTGAAGGAGGACGACGACTTCGGAGACGACGATCTCGGCAATTCCAGGGACATCAGGATTCCGTTCCAGGGAATCACGAATGCCCCGATTGATTTGGGTGTCTTCGAAGACAGCGACCAGAGAGTCGTCGTCAACATGTCAGCGGCGGTTCTGTAGGCCCGCGACCCGGCCCCGGGCGCTAGGGCCTCCTGACACAGGTCAGGAGGCCCCGGCGGGGCGCATGACCGCTAAGCCATGGGTGCCGCTGCCGGCTCCGCCCCCGGGTCCCCGTCGGGGTCCTCGGCCCGCTCCGTCACCATCGTGGTCACCGTGAAGAGCCCGCCGTCGGGGTCTCGCAGGGTGATCCAGCGGTGGGTCGCGTCGGCCTGGACGGGAGTCACCGCGGTGCCGCCGAGCAGGGTGGCGGTGTTGACCGCCTCGTCGAGGTCGGGGACCCGGAAGTGCACGTGCCAGCGGGGTCGCACCTGCGGGTCGGGGGTCTCCTCGATGGCCCCGCCGCGCAGCCGGGCCACCGGCTGCCCGGCGTGCGAGAGGACGACCTGGTCGTCCTCGTAGCTCACCGTGCAGCAGCCGTTCTGCTCGTTCGCCCAGCCCAGCACCTCGCCGTAGAAGATCGCCGCGGCGAAGGCGTCCCGGGTGTAGAGCTCCAGGCCGGCGGGGGCGCGGCTGTGGCCGACGGCCCAGTCGCGGATCACCCGGCCCTGCCAGATCCCGAAGATCGCGCCGTGCGGATCGGCGGCCAGGGCGGCCCGGCCGAGCCCGAAGGAGAGCGGGCCGACGGCCACGGTCCCGGTGCGCTCGCGAATCCGTGCGGCGGTCGCGTCGGCGTCGGCGACGGCGAAGTACGGGATCCACGCGACGGAGACCGCGAAGCTCTCGGCCAGCGCGCCGATCCCCGCGACGGGCGCCCCGTCGAGGAAGGCGACGCTGAACGCGTCGCCCATCTGGCCCTGGCGGAAGTGCCACCCCAGGACCGCGCCGTAGAAGTGCTGGGCCGCCTCCAGATCACGCGCCGTGAGGCTGATCCAGCAGGGCGTGCCGAACACGTCCTGGCTCGTCGTCGGCACGACTGTCACCCCCGTCGGGCAGGAACAGGTTGCTACTGCCAACGCTACCCCCGGGCGACGTCGGCCAACGGGAGATCCGGCCGGGTCAGCGCGTCGGGAGCCACCGGTAGTGCAACTCGGGGCGGCCGACCTGGCCGTACTGGGGGCTGCGGCCGGCCCGCTCGGTGTCGACGAGGTGTTCCAGGTAGCGGCGGGCGGTGATCCGCGAGATGCCCGCGCCCTCGGCGAGGGCGGCGGCGGTGAGGCCGTCGGCGGCGGCCCGCAGCAGGGCGGTGACCCGCTCCAGGGTGGGGGCGCTGAGCCCCTTGGGCAGGGCCGCGGGCTGCGGGGCGCGCAGGGCGGACAGGGCCCGGTCGACCTCGTCCTGGCCGCTGGCCTCGCCGGCGGCGGCCGTGCGGTACTCCGCGTAGCGCAGGAGGCGGTCGCGCAGGGTGGTGAAGGCGAAGGGCTTGAGGACGTACTGCACCACGCCGAGCGAGACGCTCTCGCGGACCACGGCCAGGTCCCGGGCCGAGGTCACCACCATGACGTCCGCGGGGTGGCCGGTCGCGCGCAGCGCGCGGGCCAGCCCGAGGCCGTGCCCGTCGGGCAGGTAGAGGTCGAGGAGGAGCAGGTCGACGGGGGTGCGGTCGAGTTCCCGGCGGGCGGCGGCGGCCGAGTGGCAGACCCCGGCCACGGCGAAGCCCGGGACCCGGCCGACGTACAGGGCGTGGGCGTCGGCCGCGACGGGGTCGTCCTCGACGACCAGGACCCGGATGTCCGGCCCGGTCACGCGGGCGCTCCTTCCCGCAGGGGCAGCCGTACGGTGAACTCGGCGCCGCCGTGCACGCCGCGGCCGGCCGCGACGGTCCCGCCGTGCCGCCGTACGGTCTGCCGGACCAGGGCCAGCCCGAGCCCGCGCCCGGGGCCCTTGCCGGACCAGCCGGCCTGGAAGACCTCGGCGCCGTCGGGGACCCCGGGGCCGTTGTCGGCCACGGTGAGTCGCAGCTCGGCGGGGTCGTGCAGGGTGCGGGCGGTGACGGTGACGCGGGCGCCGGGGGTGCCGGTCACCGCGTCGACCGCGTTGTCGACGAGGTTGCCGAGCACGGTGACGAGGTCCCGGACGGGCAGCGAGGCGGGCAGGGCGCCGGCGGCCACGCCGGTGCCGGCGGCGACCACGAGCTCGACGCCCCGCTCGTGCGCCTGGGCCGCCTTGCCCAGGAGCAGGGCGGCCAGCACCGGCTCGTCCACGGCGGTGACGACCTGGTCGGTGAGGGACTGGGCGAGTTCGAGCTCGGCGGTGGCGAAGTCCACCGCCTCCCGGGTGCGGCCGAGTTCGATGAGGGAGACGACGGTGTGGAGGCGGTTGGCCGCCTCGTGCGCCTGGGAGCGCAGGGCCTGGGTGAAGCCGCGTTCGTGGTCGAGTTCCCCGGCCAGGGCCTGGAGGTCGGTGTGGTCCCGGAGGGTGACGACGGTGCCGCGGCGGCCACCGCTGGTGACGGGCGAGGTGTTGACCACCAGCACCCGCTCCCCGGTGAGGTGGACCTCGTCGACCCGCGGTTCGGCGGCGAGCAGCGCCCCGGTGAGCGGGGCGGGCAGGCCGAGTTCGGCGACGTTGCGGCCGCGGACGTCGGCCCGGCCGAGGGCGAGCAGGTCGCGGGCGCCGTCGTTGACGAGGGAGACGCGGCGCTGGCCGTCGAGCATGAGCAGGCCCTCGCGCACGGCGTGCAGGGTCGCCTCGTGGTAGTCGTACATGCGGCTGAGCTCGGCGGCGTTCATGCCGTGGGTGTGCCGGCGCAGCCGGGCGTTGACGACGTACGTGCCGAGGGCGCCCAGGGCGAGGGCGCCGGCCGCGACCCAGGCGAGGACGGCGAGCTGGCGGGCGAGCCGGTCCCCGATGGCCTCCACCGTGATGCCGGCCGCGACCAGGCCGGTGATCCGGCCCCCGTCCTGGATGGGGGTCACGACCCGGATCGAGGGTCCGAGGGTGCCGGTGTAGGTCTCGCTGAAGGTACGGCCGTGCAGTGCGGCGGCGGTGTTGCCGAGGAACCGCTCGCCGATGCGCCGCGGGTCGCGGTGGGTCCAGCGGACGCCCGCCGGGTCCATGATCGTGACGAAGTCGACGCCGGAGTCGGCGCGGACCCGCTCGGCGTACGGCTGGAGGGCCGCGGACGGGTCGGGGCCGCGGACGGCGGCGTGCACGGAGGGGGCGTCGGCGACCGCCCGGGCCACGGCCTGCGCCTGGAGGCGGGCCGACTCCTCGGCCTGGGAGCGGGCGGTGGCGTACCCGAAGACCGCGCACCCGGCCACGACCACGGCGACCAGCACGGCCTGCATGGCGAAGAGCTGGCCGGCCAGGCTGCGGGGGCGCGGGCGGGGGATGCGGAACACGGTCGTCAGTCTGCCCCGACGCGTGAACGAAATGAACGCAAGGGTGACCGCGGTCACAGCGCCGGTGGATAGTCGCCGGGACCCCCTCCCCGGCCGCGAGCCGCACACCCGCGTCCGGCGGGGCGGGTCCCCGGCACCCGGGACGGTGTCCGGGCGAACGAAACGACTGAAGGAGCCACCGTGGCCGTCGAGCGGGACACCACCGACACCACCGGCCCGGGCAGAGCCCGGCGGGACCGGACCCACTACCTCTACCTGGCGGTGATCGCCGCCGTGCTGCTGGGCATCGCGGTCGGGCTGGCCGCGCCCGGGGTGGCGGTCGAGCTGAAGCCGATCGGGACCGGCTTCGTGAACCTGATCAAGATGATGATCTCGCCGATCATCTTCTGCACGATCGTGCTGGGCGTGGGGTCGGTCCGCAAGGCCGCCAAGGTCGGGGCCGTGGGCGGGCTGGCACTGGGCTACTTCCTGGTGATGTCGACGGTGGCGCTCGGGATCGGCCTGCTGGTGGGCAACCTGCTGGAGCCGGGCAGCGGCCTGCACCTGACGGAGGCGGTGCGCAGCGCCGGCGAGGCGCAGGCGAAGACGGGCGGGGCCGAGTCCACGCAGGAGTTCCTGCTGGGCATCATCCCGACCACGCTGGTGTCCGCCTTCACGGGCGGCGAGGTGCTGCAGACGCTGCTGGTGGCGCTGCTGTGCGGGTTCGCGCTGCAGGCGATGGGGAGCGCGGGCGAGCCGGTGCTGCGCGGCATCGGGCACGTACAGAAGCTGGTCTTCCGGGTGCTGTCGATGATCATGTGGGCGGCGCCGGTGGGCGCGTTCGGGGCGATGGCGGCCGTGGTCGGCGCGACCGGGCTCGATGCGCTGAAGTCCCTCGCCGTCATCATGATCGGCTTCTACACGACGTGCGTGCTGTTCGTCTTCGTGGTGCTCGGGACGCTGCTGCGGGTGGTGGCGGGGATCAGCGTGGTCGCGCTGCTGAAGTACCTGGGCCGCGAGTTCCTGCTGATCCTCTCCACCTCCTCGTCGGAGTCGGCGCTGCCGCGGCTGATCGCGAAGATGGAGCACCTCGGCGTCTCGAAGCCCGTGACCGGAATCACGGTGCCGACCGGCTACTCCTTCAACCTCGACGGCACTGCGATCTACCTCACCATGGCCTCGCTGTTCGTGGCCGAGGCGATGGGCACCCCGCTGGAGCTCGGCGAGCAGGTGTCGCTGCTGGTCTTCATGGTGATCGCCTCGAAGGGCGCGGCGGGCGTGACCGGCGCGGGCCTGGCCACCCTGGCCGGTGGTCTGCAGTCGCACCGGCCGGAGCTGGTGGACGGGGTCGGGCTGATCGTGGGCATCGACCGGTTCATGAGCGAGGCCCGGGCGCTGACGAACTTCGCCGGCAACGCGGTGGCCACGGTCCTGGTCGGTACGTGGACCAAGGAGTTCGACCGGGCGCGGGCGGCCGAGGTGCTGGCCGGGCGGCTTCCGTTCGACGAGACGACGCTGGTGGACGACGGCCACGGCGACCCGGCCGACGCCCCCCGCCCGGCCGCGGCCGGGAGCCCCGTCCCCGAACCGCGTCAGGTAGCTCCCTGACGCCCTGATTCCCCCCACGGGACGTCCCCGGGCCCCGCCCCACGCGGGGCCCGGGCGCTGTGGCGCGCCGAATCCCGGGGTACCGTGTCCGCCGCCCGGTCGGAAGAAAGTTTCGTCATTCCTGTTATCGGGCCGGTGGCCAGCCGTCTCCCAGATGTTGGGCATCGACAACGTCCGGGACAGGCAGGGTGGAACGGGACATGAGAGAACAGCACGGCACGGAACTGGTCATCGCGGCACAGAACGGTGACCTGAAGGCACAGGACGAGCTGATCGCCGCCTACCTGCCGCTGGTCTACAACATCGTCGGCCGGGCGATGAACGGCCACCACGACGTCGACGACGTCGTGCAGGAGACCATGCTGCGCGCCCTCGACGGGCTGTCCGCCCTCCGCTCCCCCGACAGCTTCCGGTCCTGGCTCGTGGCGATCGCCATGAACGGCATCCGCAGCCACTGGCAGGTGCAGCAGGGGGCCCAGCCCGGCTTCGGCTCCGGCCCCCTCGACGAGGCCCGCGACCTCGCCGACCCGGGCGCGGACTTCGTGGACCTCACCGTGATGCAGCTGAACCTCTCGGGCCAGCGGCGCGAGACCGCGGAGGCCACCCGTTGGATGGAACCCGAGGACAGCGCGTTGCTGTCGCTGTGGTGGCTGGAGTGCGCGGGCGAGCTGACCCGGCACGAGGTGGCGGCGGCCCTGGAGCTGTCCCCGCAGCACACCGCGGTCCGGGTCCAGCGGATGAAGGCCCAGCTGGAGACCGCGCGCGTGGTGGTCCGGGCCCTGTCGGAGAACCCGCTCTGCCCCCAGCTGCGCGGCGAGATCGGCCTGTGGGACGGGCGCCCGTCGGCGCTGTGGCGCAAGCGCATAGCCCGGCACGCCCGGTCCTGCGCGCACTGCGCCGGCCTGTGGTCCGGCCTGATGCCGGCCGAGGGACTGCTGGCCGGCCTGCTGCTGGTGCCCCCGGCCGCGGCGCTGCTGGCGGGCGTGCGGCACGGGGCGGGCTTCGGGCTCACCGCCGCGGCCGCGCCGCAGCCGCCGTACTCGGGCGGCCCGTACGGGACGGACGGCGGCGCGTACGGGACCGGCGGGGGCACGTACGGGACCGGCGGGGGCCCGTACGGCGGCGCGCCCGGCGCCCCGGGCGCGTACCAGGGCCGGCCCCTGGACGCGTACGAGACCCAGCCGATCAGTACCTACGGGACCCCGACCCCCGACGGGTACGAGACCCAGGCCGTGGCGGGGTACGAGACCCACGCCCCCGGCGGCTCCGGCGGGCGCGGGGCCCGGCGCCGGCAGGCGCGCGGCCGGCGCCGTTCGGCCGTGGCGGCCGGCATCGCCGTGGTGGCCGTGGCCGGCGGCACGTTCTACTTCGTGACCGGACCGGACGGGGACGCGGAGGTGGTGGACTCCACCCGGGCGGCCGCCGCCCCGGCGACCTCGCTCGCCACCTCGTCCGAGCCCGCCCCGCCCTCCGAGCCGGCCTCCCCGTCCGCCTCGGCCTCGCCGACGCCGAGCGCCAGCCCGACGCCGAGCAAGAGCCCGACGCCCAAGGCGACGCCGTCGAAGGCGCCCACCCGGCGCGCGCCCTCCCCCACGGCGAAGCCGCGTCCGACCAGGTCCACGGGCGGCGGCTCCGGTTCGGTGGGCTCCACCGCGCAGAAGGTGATCGACCTCGTCAACGCCGAGCGCGCCAAGGCGGGTTGCAGTGCGCTGACCGCCAACTCCAAGCTGATGCGGGCCGCGCAGGGGCACTCGGACGACATGGCGGCGCGCAACTTCTTCGACCACACCAACCCGGACGGCGACGGCCCGGGCGAGCGCGTCACGGCCGCCGGCTACCGGTGGTCGACGTACGGCGAGAACATCGCGATGGGTCAGCGGACGGCCTCGCAGGTGATGGAGTCCTGGATGAACAGCTCGGGTCACCGGGCGAACATCCTCAACTGCTCCTTCAAGGAGATAGGCATCGGCATCCACTCCTCGGGCGGCCCGTACTGGACCCAGGTGTTCGGCGCGCGCTAGGACACGGGCCCCGGGCCCCGCAGCCGCCGCGCCCACGTGGACGGGTCGAACGGGTCGAACGGGTCGAACGGGTCGAACGGCCGGAACGGCTCCGGACGGGTCCGGACGGGTCCGGACGCACGGGTGCCCCCGCATCGAGAGGCGGGGGCACCCGTGCGTGGGGCGCGTTCGGGCGGCCGGGTCAGACGTCCAGTTCGTTCTCGATCTTCCTGAGCTGGTGGCGGGCCATCGCGAGGTTGGCCCGCTGCTTGTCCAGCGCCAGGTAGAGGAACAGCCCGTCGGTGCCGCGGCCCTTGAGGAGCCGGATCAGGTGGTACTGGCCGCCGAGGGTGATCAGGATGTCCTCGATGTCGTCCTTGAGGCCCAGCATCTCCATCGTCCGGACCTTGGCGCGGACCACGTCGGTGTTGCCGGCGGCGGCGACGTTGAGGTCGAGGTCCTTGCCGCCGCCGATGGTTCCCAGGGCCATGCCGCTGGTGTAGTCGACGAGCGCGGCGCCGATCGCGCCGTCGATGACTGTGGTGGCTTCCTTGAGGGCGGTCTCGGTGTTCGCCATGAGTCGTGCACTTCCTTCTGTCGGACCATCGTTGGATGAGGGAACGGTGTCGTGGAGGGGGCGTCGGGCAGGGCGGCCCGGCGCGGCCGCCGCGGCTCAGGACTCGCGGCGGGTGAGGGCCCGGTCGACCAGCTCGCCTATGCGGGCGCTGGAGCGGCGGGCCTCCAGGTGGAGGCGGCCGACGTTGATCCGCGGCTCGGCGAGCAGCGTGAGGACGGCCTGGCCGCCTGCCGCGTAGGTGGCGACGTACCCGTCGGCGCCGCGGACCAGGAGCTCCCGGAAGTCGCCCTGGCCGGTGGCATCGGTCAGCCGCTGGGCCACCCCGAGCGCGGCGGCGGTCAGCGCCGCGACGCCCTCGGGTTCGATGGCCGGGGTCTCCTGGGCGAGGACGAGGCCGTCCACGCTGGCGGCGAGGGCTCCGGTCAGCTGCGGCAGGCGGGCCCGCAACCTCCTTAGTTCACCGAGGACTTCGGGCTCTGCCGTCATCAACTGCTTCCTTTCATGCTGTCTCCTCTCGGTGCGCTGTCGCATCGGGAGCCTCATGACGGCGAACACGGGGCCTGGCCGCGGGTGCCGGGCGAGGGGACGGTCACAGGGTTGCCTCCAAGGCGTCACGGAGCCGACGGAGCAGGGCGACGTCCGGGGAGGCGACCTGCGTTACCCATCCGGGCAGGGTCGAGGGAGCGGGTGGCGGGGGTTCGTACGGGGTCTGCACCAGGCCCATGGCGGCCAGCCTGCGCACCTCCAGGAGGGTGTGGAACGCGGGGCGGCCCAGCAGCCAGGCGAGCGCGGCCGGGGTCCGGTTGCCGTCGGCCGAGGCGAGCAGCGCCCGCTGGCGCGGGGTGACGCTCTGGCCGGGTGCGGCGGGCCGCGGGACCACGGGCGCCGTGTCGAGGGCGGGGTACGGCCAGACGGTGTCCAGCAGCTCCCGGCGCCGGACGGTCTCGCGCTCGACGGCGTCGGCGGAGACGGAGCGGACCGGTCCCATCCAGTGGGTGGCGCCGCGTCGGAACCGGGAGGGGCCGCTGCTGGGGGCAAGGGCGAAGAAGGCCGCGTCGAAGACGGCTCCGAGGTGGCAGATCTCCAGTTCGCCGTCGGCGAGACGGCCGCTCTCGACGAGGAAGCGGCCCACGGCGCGGCGGGCTCCGGCCCGGTTGACGGCCTCCTGCCAGCCCTCGGGGGCGAGCCGGCCGCCGGCGGTGAGCAGGACGTCGATGCCGGGGGTGGCGGGGCTCTCGGCGTGCACGACGCGTCCGTCCTCGAGGAAGAGGGTGCCGTGGTCGCGCATGAGGGCGCCCGTGGCGCGCTCCTCGGCGAGGCGGTGCAGCAGGGGGGAGGCGGTCATGGCGGCGGTGTGCGTACTCATCCCAGGACCAGCCGCCCGGCGAGGTCGCGGAGTCGGATCCGGGCGAGGGCGAGGTTGCCCGTGTCGCGGTCCAGCCACAGGTGGAGGAAGACACTGCTGTCGAAGCTGGTCTCGACGAAGCGCAGGACGTGGTAACCGCTGCGGGTGGTGACGATGACGTCCTCCACGGGTGGGGCGTGGTCGGCCGCGGGCGCGGCGGGGGCCCTGTTCCCGCCCTGGAACGGCGGGGGCGGGGGCGGCGGGCCGACGGGCTTGGGCGGCACGCCGGGGACGAAGGCCGGTACGAGCGCGGACGCGGCCGGTCCGATCGCGGCGCGTGCGCTGGGGCCGGGGCCGAGCGCGGCCCGGGCGACGCGCGGGGCGGCCGGGGGCGGCCCGGGCGCCGAGAAGGTCTCGTACTCGGCTGCCGCGCGCGCCAGTTCGGCGGTCTCGGCAGCGGTGGTTTCATGGTCGCCGACGGGCGACTCGCCTATGGTGCCCAGTGCGAGGCCACTGCTCCAGTCGACCAGGGCGGCACCGCGGGCACCCGGCACCGCCATGGCTTGCAGCAGACACTCATCGATTCCGGGCACGCGGGCTCCCCTCCCCGCCGACCGTGCGCGATGACGGATGCGTACGGGCGGCGACTCAGACGCTACTCAACGTCCACGGCCCGATGGGGTGTTCTGGCAATTTCCATCGGAACATGCCGAAAATCAGTACGCTGGGCCGGAACCTTTTGGTCCGGCCCGGCCCGAGACGGTCAGCCGATGATCGACAGCCCCCGGTGCGGACGGCTCAGACCCGCTCGGACCTGCGGGTCCGCAGGACGCAGTCCCCGCAGAGCCCGCCGCCGGGCGCCCGGTAGTAGAGGCAGCAGCTGCGGCGGACGAAGGCGGTGCCGAGCTCGTCGTCGTGGACGAAGAGGGCCGCCGTGCCGGCCAGCGGGCCGTCGTCGCCGAGGAGTTCCCCGACGGTGCCGCCGGGCGGGTACGGGGCCCCGGGCGCCCGGTTCATGAGCACGCGCAGGGCGCCGACGAGGGCGGAGGCCGCGTTGCCGCGCAGGATCTGCGGGGAGAGCCCGTACCCGGCGCGCAGGGCCGGGTCCAGCACGCCGAGGTTGGCCTCCAGCACGGTGGCGGCCAGTGCCCGCGGGGGCGGCTCGTGGCGCAGGGCGGTTTCCGGAAGCCAGAGCTGCAGCGACTCGCCGGGCGGGTGGCGCCAGAGGAGGCGGTCGGGCGGGAGGTCGAGGACGCGGCCGCCGAGCGCGGCGGAGCCGAGGGCGAGGGAGCACAGCCGCGAGGCCAGGCCGAGGTGTGCGGTGGAGGCGGCGACGCGGAGGTCACGGGTGCCCATGCGGCGGGCCACCTCGGCGACGTACGGGGCGAGTAGCTCGCCGTACAGCTCGGTGAGGGGCCGCAGGCCGGAGTCCGCCGGGGGCGTGCCGTGGGCCAGTGCGAAGTAGGGGCCGACGGCGGCCAGTCGGTCGAGGATCGCGCTCACGGGCAGCCAGTATGCCGCTGTCCGGCCCGGGGGCCGGACAGCGGGGTGGGCGGAACCGGGGGGTCAGCCGGTGACGGTGATCTGCTGGGCCGGGTCGGTCGTGTCGGTCACCAGGTAGGTGGCCGTGAAGCTGGACGTGGTGGCGCTCGTCGGGCAGCCGAAGCCGCCGACGACCTTGACCGGCACGGCGGCGCCGGCGAAGGCGAGCGCGGGCGGGGCGCCGTTGGTCCAGGTGCCGGTGGCTGCGGCGGGGGCGGTGGGCGCGGCGGTGACCGTACAGCTGGCGAGGCCGCTGGTGCGTACGACCAGGCCGCCGGTGGGCACCGTCATGGAGCCCACGATCGGTGCGCCGTTCTGCATCGAGACCGCCCAGGTCCCGCTGGTGGTCACGGTCGCGGAGACGCCCGGGATGCTGGTGGTGCAGGAGGTGAAGGTGGGCGCCGAGATGGTGTTGCTCACCGGGCCGGCGGCGTTGTGGTTGCCGGGGGCGGCCGGGACGGAGCCGGTGGAGACGGAGGCGGAGCAGGTCACCGTGACGGAGCCGGCCTTGAGCGTGGCCTTGCCGGTGAGCGCGGCCTTGAAGGCGTGTCCGGCGGGGGTGACCGTGGTGGAGCCGGCCAGCGGGCCCTGGGCGGTGGCGCCGGCCACCACGGGGGTGGCGAGGGCCAGGCCCGCGGCCGCCCCTAACGCGAGGGTGGTTCGGAGGGCGGTACGACTGCGGGTGCCGGTGGTCATGAGGGGTCTCCTTGGGGAGGTGGGGGAGCGGGCGCGGCCGTGGGGAGCGGGCGCCAGGCGAACATCAGACCGCCGCCGACGATGCCGAGGACGGTTCCGATCAGGAAGCCGCCCAGGTTCGACAGGACGAGGGCGGCGCAGGCGAGCAGCGTGGTCACGATGCCGGCCAGGGAGCGGTGGTGGGGCGCGAACCAGCCCGCCAGGCCCATGACGATCATGATGAGCCCCATCAGGACGGACGGGATGCCCGCAACCCCCTGGTGGAGCATGACCTTCAGCGGGGCGAGGGGGATCGCGCAGATCTCCAGGCCCGCCAGGACCGTGAGCAGGCCGCCCCAGAAGGGGCGGCTGCGGCGCCAGCGGCGCCACGCGCGCACCGCGCGGACCGGTGGGGACGGGACGGCTGGGGCGGAGGCGCCGGACGGGGTCAGAAGCATTCCTTCTTGCCCTTGGAGACGGACATGCTGAGGCCGCTCAGCGAGAAGGTGCCGGCGTTGGTGGCCCAGGCCGTCTGGTGGAGGTGGGTGATGGAGACGTCGTCGGCCTGCTGGCCGAAGAGGTCCTGCATGCCCTGCGCGCCGTCGGGGCCCTTGTCCATCGTGGAGGCGTCGCGGCCGATCTCGATGTTGTGGAAGAGGGCGTCGCCGGAGAGCTGGGTGGCGTCCACGAAGAGGTCGGTGGCCTGCACCGGGGTCTTCTTGCCGGCGGTGAGGTTGAGGGAGATGTCCCCGATGACCGGCAGGGTGGTGACCACCGACTGGCACAGGTTGTGCAGTTCGGCCTTCTTGATGGCGGTGACGGCCACCGGGAGGAGGTCCTCGCGGGCGTTGGTGTCGATGCCGCCGTACTGGGCGAAGCCGGTGCCGGTGAGGCTGTCGGCGGAGACCTTGAACTGCTGTCCGGAGACGGCGAACGACGCGGCGAGCGCGCCGTTGGCCAGGGCGATGGCGAGGCCGGCGGTGACGGCGAGGGCGGGTACGGTCAGGACGGCGAAGCGTCTCCAGCCGACCTTGCCGACGGTCCCGGCCGGGGCGTCGGGCCCGGGGCCGGCGGCCGACCCGGCGTCGGGGCCGGGTGGTAACTGGGCTTCCTGCATGGTGACATGTCCCCTTGTCAGTGAGGTGAACGTGCCGTGCGGAGGATGTCGGGGTTGTTACCGACGAGTTGAACGTATGAGTGCCAATGGCCGTTGGCAAGGTTGCTGCAACGGTGGTTTTCGGCCTACTCGGACCCCGCCTCAGGACCGCCCATCGGCCCCAGCAGCAGCTCCAGTTCCGCGTTGACGCGCGCCGCCATCGCCCGGGCGAACTCGGTGGTCACCACCTCCCCGACCACCGGGCGCAGGGCCGCCACCGCCTCGGCGACCTCCCCCAGCCGGTCGGCGGACAGCCGTTCCAGGCCGCCCTCGCCGATCACGTGCCGCCGGAACAACCCCACGAACCGGTCGGCCACTTCGGCGGCCGCACGCTGCAGGAACTCCCCCTCGTCCAGGACCTCGGCGACCGGTACGCCCTGCCGCGCCAGGATCAGCGCGGCCTCCAGCAGCCGCGCGCTGCGGTGGGTGACGTCGTCCCCGTCGACCGAGAGGTAGCCCAGCTCGGCGGCCCGCCGGGAGTCCTCGGAGGTGCCGCCGGGGCCGAAGAGCTCGCGCAGTCGGGCCCGCGGCATGGTCACCGGGTCCTCGCGGGACCAGTCGCGGGTCATGGCGCGTTCCAGCCCGAGGAGTTGGGCGAGACCGCCGCCGCGCTCCCAGGCACCGAGGAGTTCGGCGATGGCGTTGACGCTGTAGCCCCGGCCCAGCAGGTCGTCGATGAGCCGCAGCCGGACCAGGTGGTCCTCGGAGTACCAGGCGATCCGGCCTTCGCGGCGGGGTGGCGGCAGCAGGCCGCGCTCCTGGTAGTAGCGCAGGTTGCGCTCCTTCACCCCGGCGGCTTCCGCCAGTTCCTCCCGGCGGTACCGCGCCTCCCCCTGTGCCTGCGTCACCCGCGCGAGTGTAGAGCGTTACCGGCCGGTCGGGTCGTTCCTCCCGGCGGCCGTGAGCTGGGCTTCCGCACTCTCCAGGAGCATCTCCAGCGCCACCGGGTACGCGCTGTCCTTCATCCGGGCGGCCAGCAGCCCGGCCGTGGCCGCCAGGTGCGGGTAGCGGTCCGCGGGCAGTCGGGCGTACGTCGTCTCCCACATCTCCTCGTCCGCGGCGCGCGTCTCGGCGGCCAGTGCGAGCGAGCCCGCGTCCAGCGCCGCGAAGGCCAGGCTCTGGTCGACGAACGCGTGGTAGGTCCGTACGGCGGCCGGATCGGGGAAGCCCGCGGTGCGCAGCACGCCCAGGATCGCCTCGTCCGCGGCGATCTCGCGCGGCCTGCCGGTGACGCGGCTGGCGGTGAGGACCGCGGCCTGCGGGTGGGCGAGGTAGGCGCCGTGGATGCGCAGGCCGAGGGCGCGGAGGTCGGCCCGCCAGTCACCGGTGGCCGCCCAGCCCTCCAGCGCGCGGCCGGTGAGCTCCTCGCCGATGGCCCGGGTCAGGTCGTCCATGCCGGCGAAGTAGCGGTAGAGGGTGCTGGGGTCGGCGCCGAGGGCGGCGCCGAGGCGGCGGGCGCTCAGTCCGTCGCTGCCGTGTTCGCGCAGCATCCGCAGCGCGGTCTCGACGATCAGCCGCTCGGACAGGACGGTGCCCTGCTTCGTGGGGCGGCGGCGCCTGCGCGCCGGCTCCGGTACCACCTGCTTCGCCATCGCGACGCCCTCCTCCTGCCCCGCCGGGGGGCCGATCCTTATGCCAACGCCATTGACCTTATCGCGGGCCAGCGCGTTTGATCGTGCCGCAAGGGGCGAGGCGCCTCCCGGAAAGAGGGTTCTGTCATGCGTGTTCTGCTGGTCGGGGCGGGCGGCGTGGGAACCGCGATCACCAAGATCGCGGCCCGTCGGGCGTTCTTCGAGCACATGGTCGTCGCCGACTACGACCAGGGGCGGGCGGAGGCCGCGGTGGCCGCGCTGGGGGCGGACGAGAAGCGGTTCAGCGCCTGCCGGGTCGACGCCTCTGACCGGGCCGCGGTCGTGCGGCTGCTGGCCGAGCACGACTGCGGGGTGCTGCTCAACGCGACCGACCCGCGGTTCGTGATGCCGCTGTTCGAGGCTGCCCTGGAGGCCGGCGCGCACTACCTCGACATGGCGATGTCCCTGTCCTACCCGCACCCGGACCGCCCGTACGAGGAGTGCGGGGTCAAGCTGGGCGACGCCCAGTTCGAGCAGGCCGAGCGGTGGGAGCGGGCCGGCCGGCTCGCGCTCGTCGGGATAGGCGTGGAGCCCGGGCTGTCGGACGTGTTCGCCCGGTACGCGGCGGACGAACTGTTCGACGAGATCGAGGAGATCGGCATTCGCGACGGTGCAAACCTGTCCGTCGAGGGGTACGAGTTCGCGCCCTCCTTCAGCATCTGGACCACCATCGAGGAGTGCCTGAACCCGCCGGTGGTGTACGAGGAGGGCCGCGGCTGGTTCACCACCCCGCCGTTCAGCGAGGCGGAGGTGTTCGACTTCCCCGAGGGCATCGGCCCGGTGGAGTGCGTGAACGTCGAGCACGAGGAGGTGCTGCTGATCCCGCGGTGGGTGCCGGCCAAGCGCGTCACCTTCAAGTACGGGCTCGGCGACGACTTCATCGGCAAGCTCAAGGCCCTGCACGCGCTCGGCCTGGACAGCACCGCCCCGGTGACCGTGCCGGGCGGGGCGGGCGCGGTGCGGGTCTCGCCCCGCGACGTGGTGGCCGCCTGCCTGCCCGATCCGGCGGGCCTCGGGGACCGGATGACGGGCAAGACCTGCGCGGGCACCTGGGTCAAGGGCGTCAAGGACGGCGCCCCGCGCGAGGTGTACCTGTACCACGTGGTCGACAACCAGTGGTCGATGCGGGAGTACGGCTCCCAGGCCGTGGTCTGGCAGACGGCCGTGAACCCGGTGGTGGCGCTGGAGCTGGTGGCCTCCGGCGGCTGGACGGGCACGGGCGTCCTCGGCCCCGAGGCGTTCCCGCCGCGGCCGTTCCTCGACCTGCTCACCGAGTACGGCTCCCCGTGGGGCCTGCGCGAGCACTGAGACCTCCCCGGGAGGCGACCGTTCGGGGGGCGCCTCCCGGGGGACCCCGCTCAGGCCGGACCCCGCTCAGGCCGCCGCGGGCGGCAGCGCGCGGCGCGCGAGGCGCTTGGCGTACACCAGGTGTCCGACGGCCTCGGCGGCGAGCAGCAGGACGACCGCCCACGGCGGCAGCGCGTCCGCGACGACCACCACCAGGAGCGGGACGGCGATGCCGGGCAGCGCCCAGGTCGCGGTGCGCGCCAGGGAGCTGCCGAAGCGCAGGGCGATCGCACCGTGCGCCGCGTGGTAGAGCGCGAGGCCGCCGGCGAGGGCCCAGACCGCGCCGCGCGGCAGGTGGTCGTGGCCGGATTCCCCGACGGCGGTGGAGAGGCCGGCGGCCATCGAGATGACGGCGGCGGTGACGAAGAAGTGCAGGAAGCCGCCGACGTCCCGGGCCAGGAGGTAGGCCTGCCCCGGGGTGGCGGAGGCGAAGTTGATCTCCGCGGCGGTGGTGGCGAAGTCGAAGTACGACCACCACAGCGCGGCCAGCAGCAGGAACCCGAGCAGCGCCACCAGGGCGGCGGACGCCGTCCACGTGTCGTCGGTGGCGGTGATCAGGCCCAGGACGGACTCGCCGAGCACGATGATCACGAAGAGGCCGACCCGCTCGACGAGGTGCCCCGTGTGCACCCGGGCGGGTACGCCGCGCCCGCGCGCCGTGAGCAGCAGGAGCATCTCGGCGGCCAGCAGCGCAGCCCATACGGGGTAGCGCCAGGGCGCGGGAACGAAGGCGGCGCCCGCCCACAGCACCGCGAAGAGCAGGCAGTACGTGAGCGGCCGCCAGCGGGGCAGGGCGTGCGGGGCCGGGTAGCGGGTGGCCGGCCACCACAGGGCGAGCAGGACGAGCCGGGTGCCCGCGTAGCCGAGGGCGTACGCGGTGCCGCGGTCGCCGGTGGCCTCGGGGACGGCGGCGGCCATCACGGCGAGGCAGAGCATCGCGGCGAGCATGGCCAGCCGGCGCCGCGGGCTGTCGTCCTGGAAGAGGTTGGCGGAGACGGTGAGGTTGGCCCACATCCACCAGGGCGGGAAGTAGAGGGCGAGGAAGACGCCGAAGTCGTGCCAGCTCGGGTCGCCGTGCAGGGAGCGCGAGAGCTGGGCGACGAAGGCGACGAACACGAGATCGAAGAAGAGTTCGAGCCAGCCGGCGTGCCGTTCGGCCTCGGGGGCCGGGGCGGGCGGCGGGGCCGGGGTGTCGAGGGTGCTCATCGGGCCGTCCGGGGGTGGTGGTGGGTGTCCGGCGGATCAGTGTGCCGGGATCTACGCTGATGTGGAGGAACGATCCTCTGCACCGAGGAGCGAGACATGGCCGAGCACGACGGCGGGGTGGCCCCCGAGGAGCTGGCGGAGGACCGCCTGCTGAAGGAGCTGGAAGCCATCCACCGCACCCGCCACGAGACCCTGCTGCACGGCTCGGACGACGCCCTGCGCACGCACACCCAGCGGATGTCGGAGCTCGAGGGCGAGTACCTGCGGCGCCACCCCGAGCGGATGCCGGCCGCCGGCCGGACCCGGTCGGGCGCCCGGGCGCGCCACCCCGAGGAGTGACGGCCCGCGCGCCCGGTGGCGGCGTACCGGGGCTACTCGCCCGCGTAGGCGCGCTCCACGGCAGCCAGGTCGATCTTCACCATGCCGAGCATGGCGCGGGTGGCCCGGGCGGCCCCCTCCGGGTCCGGGCCCCCGACCAGGTCGAGGAGCGCGCTCGGGAAGACCTGCCACGACACTCCGAACCGGTCCTTGAGCCAGCCGCAGGCCACGCCCTGACCGCCGTCGGTCAGCCGGTCCCAGTAGTAGTCGGCCTCGTCCTGGTCCTTGCAGCGGATCTGGAACGACACGGCCTCGTTGAACCGGAACTCCGGCCCGCCGTTGAGCCCGACGAACTTCTGGCCGTTGAGCTCGAACTCCACGACCATCACCTCGCCCTCGGGTCCCGGGCCGGCCTCCGTGTACCGGGCGATCGTCCCGAGCTTCGCGTCCTTGAACACCGAGAGGTAGAAGTTCGCGGCCTCCTCGGCCCGGCCGTCGAACCACAGGCACGTGGTGAATCCGTCACTGCCGTCGCTGGACATGACTGCCTCCTCGCTGAAGTGCGTCCTAGGTGTACCGACTCCCTCCGGGGCGCAAACTCATCGGTCGCCGGTCCGGAACCCGCGCTAGCTTCTGGACATGTGTCCAGATATTCTGGACACATGTCCATTATTGCGAGCGTCCTCGTGGCACTGGTCGCCCTCTTCCATGCCTACGTCCTGGTTCTGGAGATGTTCCTGTGGGAGGGCCCGCGCGGCCGCGCCCTGTCCGGCTACGACCCCGAGATGGCCCGGGCCACCGCGACACTGGCCGCCAACCAGGGCCTGTACAACGGCTTCCTGGCCGCCGGTCTGGCCTGGGGACTGTGGGAGTCCGACCCGACCGGCTACCGGGTCCGGGTGTTCTTCCTGTGCTGCGTCGTGGTCGCCGGCCTCTACGGGGGGCTGACGGCCAACCGCCGGATCCTCTTCGTCCAGGCCCTGCCCGGCGCCCTGGCGCTGGCGGCCGTGGTGGCGGCCGGGTGAGCCCCGACGCCGACCCGCGGGCCGCCAGGACCCGGCGGAAGCTGGGCGAGGCCCTCCTCGAGGAGTGCGCGCAGCGGCCGCTCGGCGAGATCACGGTGGCCGCCGTGGTCCGGCGGGCCGGCGTCGGCCGGGCCACCTTCTACCTCCACTACGCCGACGTACCGGCCCTCGCCGTCGACACCTGCGCCGGCATCGCACGGGACGCGGTGGAGGCGCTGCACGCCTGGCGGGGCGTCCCCGACCCCGCCCGGCCGCCGGCACCGCTGACCGACTTCCTCGAGGGCGTGGCGCGCCACGCCGACCTCCACCGCACCCTGCTGGCACCCGGCGGCACCGGGCCGCTCGGCGAGGCGCTGCACCGCGAGCTGCGCGAGCGCAGCCGCGCCGAACGGGCCCTGGCCGGCGGCCACTCCCCGGAGCTCATCGCCTCGGCGGTGAGCGGCACCTTCCGCGCCGTACTGGCCGACTGGCTCCACGGGGCGGTCGAGGGGACACCGCAGGACCTGGCGGGCGAGGTCTGGCGGCTGCTCATCACCCTGCACCGGCATCCGGCCCCCGGCGCCGGCGGGCCGGGGGCGACTGGCACCGGCACCGCGGGGTAGGCGCCGTCCAGGAGCCGGACGGCCGGACGGGACCGGCCGGCAGCGCGGGAGGAGGTGCCGCCATGGACGGCTCGGACGTCCCGGAGGACGAGCGGACGGTCCTCACGGAGATCGAGCAGGGGCTGCGCGGTCAGGACCCCCGGCTGGACCACCGGTTGCGCACGATGCGGATGCACCGCTGCTCCGGCCCCTGGCACACGCTCCGGCGCCACCGGCTCGGCGCCGTCGCCTGGCTGCTCGGCGCCGCCTCGGTGGCCCTGTTCGTCCTGGCCGTATCGGCCCCGGAACCGGCCCTGATCTGGGCCTTCGCCGCGATGTGGGCGCTGACGCTGGGGTGCCTGCTGAAGCTCGTCGTCGCCTGGTGCCGGCGGTGGGCGGCGACCCTGGGCCGGCAGGAGCCGCGCTCCGGCTCCCGGCCGCCGGCGCGCTCGTGACGGGCCGCCCGGTGGCGCCGGTGGTTCAGCGCCCGCGGATGCGCAGGTGCACGTCCTTCTCCTGGTCGCCGGCGGCCGTGCCCGCCGCCTCGATCTCGAACACCGTCCCCAGCTCCGCCAGCAGCCGGTCCACCGCCTGGTAGCCGCCCTGCGCCTCGACGCTGACGGGGTGCTCCAGGGTCACCGGGCCGGCCGCCGCCGCCCGCTCGCGCGGATGCCCCACGTCGAACACCGACGCCCAGACCGTCGTCGCTCCGCCGGGCCGGGCGGGCGCCGCCCCGCGTGCCGCCACCGCACGCTCCGGCGTGAACGTCTCCTCCAGGGTGGAGAGCACGACCCGCGCGTCGTCCTCGTCGCAGTCGCTGAGTACGACCGTCACCTCGGTGCTGCTCACGATGGGCTCCCTTCGCCGTCGCCTACCCCCACCCTGCCACCCGTTTCCCCTCCCCGCCGCCGGTGCAGACGCGAAGGGGGGCGAGCGGAAGGAGCGGGTCGATGGGCACGAAAGCCGACACCCCGTACGACGCGGGGCCCTTCCTGCCGGGGCGCGGTGGCATCCCGGCGCACCGGCGCGCGGCCGCCGGATGCCGGGGCTGCCCGCTGTACGAGGGCACGACGGGCACCGTCTTCGGCGCCGGGGACCCGCACGCCCGGCTCGTGCTGGTCGGCGAGCAGCCCGGCGACCAGGAGGACCGCCAGGGGAAGCCGTTCGTCGGCCCGGCGGGGCAGCTGCTGCACCGGGCGCTGGCCGACGCGGGACTGGACGACGAGGCGGCGTACGTGACCAACGCCGTCAAGCACTTCAAGTACGTGCCGGCCCCGGGAGGCGGCAAGCGGCGCATCCACAAGGCGCCGAGCCTGCGCGAGCTGTCCGCCTGCCGCCCGTGGCTGGAGGCCGAACTCCGGCTGGTCGACCCGGACCTGGTGGTGGCCCTGGGCGCCACGGCCGGGCGGGCGCTGTGGGGGCCGGGCTTCCGGGTGGGCGAGCGACGCGGCCTGCTGGTGCCGCTGCCCGAGTTCGACGGCGTCCCACCGCACGGCCGGGGCCTGGCCACCGTGCACCCGTCCGCCGTCCTGCGGGCCGCGGACCGGGACGCGGTGTACGGCGGCCTGGTGGCGGACCTGCGGACGGCGGCGGAGGCCTTGGCCGACGCCCCGGGCCCGGCGGGTGTCCGAACGTGACGCGGGGCCCGGCCCCGAATGTTCGGGGCGGGTCAGGGCACACGCCCGGGGTGACGGACCGAGACCGGTCGGCACCCGCCGCCGACGGCGGGCGGGACGCCCTCCCCCATGACCACACCCAGGCCATCCTGGAGACCACCAAGCGCGTGGCCTCGCTGCTCAAGGCCTCCGGGCGGCCGTTCGCGCTGGCCGGCAGCGTCGCGGCGTACGCCCACGGCGTCCCCGCGCGCTTCCAGCACGACACCGACTTCTGCGTGCGGCGCGAGGACTCGGACGACGTGGTCGCCGCTCTGGAGCACGGCGGCATCGCGATGCGGCAGGCCCCGGAGGACTGGCTGCTCAAGGGCAGCGCGGCCGGCGAGGAGATCGACCTGATCTTCGAGCTGGCCCGACGGCCGGTCGACCTGGACCTGCTGGAGCGGGCGGAGACCCGCCCCGTGGACTCGGTGTGGATGCCGGTCCTCGCCCCCACCGACCTGATGGACAGCCGGCTCGCCGCCCTGTCCGAGCACTACTGCGACTTCGGCGACCTGCTCCCGATGGCCCGGCTGCTGCGCGAGCGCATCGACTGGGGGTACCTGCGCCGCCGTCACGGCCGCGCCCCCATGCCGGACGCGTTCCTCTTCCTCTTGGAACGCCTCGACGTCATCACCCCGGACGGCAGAACGACGGAGGGCCGGGCGACGGGGGGCCGGGCCGCGGACGAGGAGGACCGATGAAGGAGCCCGTGGAGTACCGCGTCGAGCACCTGCGGCGGCGCCTCGCCGACAGCGAGACCGCCGAGCTCGGCATCGGCATCGACCTGCGCGGCGACACCGTGGTGCTGACCGGCAGCGTGGCCACGATCGAGTGCCGGGAGCGCGTGCGGGTCATCGCCGAGGCCGAACTGGCGGGCGTGCCGCTGCTGACCGACCTCGTCGTCACCCGCGCGGACCCGCCGGACCGTCCGGAGGTGCTCCCGTGATCCGGGTCGCCGCGGTCGGCGACATCCATCTCGGGCCGGACGGCCAGGGCCTGCTGCGCCCCGCTTTCGAGACGCTCCCCCGGCACGCCGACGTCCTGCTGCTCGCGGGTGACCTCACCCGGCACGGCACGGCCGTCGAGGCCCGGGTCGTCGCCGCGGAGGTCGCCGAGCTGCCGGTTCCGGTGGTGGCCGTGCTGGGCAACCACGACTACCAGAGCGACGAGCCGGACGCGGTGACGCGCATCCTGAAGGACGCCGGGGTCAGCGTGCTGGAGGGCGAGAGCGTGCTGCTCGACCTCGACGGCCGGAAGGTCGGCGTGGCGGGCGCCAAGGGCTTCTGCGGCGGCTTCGCGGGACGCAGTGCGGGCGAGTTCGGCGAACCGGAGATGAAGGCGTTCGTACGGCACGCCCGGGACTCGGCGCAGGGCCTGTTCCGGGCGCTGCGCGAGCTGGCGGACGCGGGCTGCCGGACCCGGATCGCGCTCACCCACTTCTCGCCGGTGCCGGACACCCTGGTCGGCGAACCGCTGGAGATCTACCCCTTCCTCGGCACGTACCTGCTGGCGGAGGCGGTCGACGAGGCGGGGGCGGACCTCGTCGTGCACGGGCACGCCCACCGGGGCACCGAGCACGGTCTGACGGCCGGCGGGGTGCGGGTCCGCAACGTCGCGATGCCGGTCATCGACCGGGCCTTCGCGGTCTACCACCTGGGGGACGGGGACGGCTGACGGAGCTGACGGAGGGGCCCCGATGTCGGGGCCCCTCCGTCGGTCGCTGCCCGGGTCGACCCCAGCCGGTCACTTGCCGAGCTTCTGCTTCAGCTCGGCCTTGTTCATCTGCGAGCGGCCGTGCAGGTTGCGCCGCTTGGCCTCCTCGTAGAGCTGGTCGTACGTGGGCCCCTGGGCGCCGCTGTGCGAGCGCTGTCCGCCCCGCCTGGAGGAGGACATGTCCTGGAGGGAGGTCTTGCTCGCGGTCTCGGACTCACCGGCGCGGGCCCGTTCCTTGTTCACCGTCCGGGCGGCGATCTCCTCGGCGCGCTTCCTGCTCTCGCCGCGGTCCATCGCGCTCTCTTTGATGTGCTCGTACTGCCGTTCCCGCTTGGGGCTGGATCCTCTGGGCACGGTCTCCTCCGTCTCGTGGTCGGGGCCGGTGCCGCGCCGCTACCCGCTCCCGGCTCCGGCATGCCTCAGGTGGCGGCGGTCGCGACGACGAGCGCGTCGACGACCTCGCGCAGCCGGTGGCGGCGCTGGTAGACGGCCCGCTGGCGCGTCGCGCCGTCGCCCCGGTCCAACGCCCTCTCCAGCAGCCGGCCCGCCTCGCCGAGGTCGCCCGCGGCGACCAGTCCCGGGGCGGCGCGCCGGAACAGGTCCGCGATGCGTTCGGCCGCCGGCATCCGGGCCCCGGTGCGCGGGTCCAGCGCCTCGCCGAGCAGGCCGTACCGGGCGGCGTACCGGTGGGCCCCGAGCAGCCGCTGCTCCGTGACGGGCGGCTGCTCCGCCGCCTCCGCCCCGTCCAGCAGAGCCGTCAGGCACAGGCCGCGTACGAGCAGGGCGAGCAGCACGGTCATGTCGACGTCGGCGTTGGCGTCCGCCACCCGGACCTCGAGGGTCGGTACGTGTTCGGAGGGCCGGGCGAACCAGTAGATCATCCGCCGGTCCATGACGGTCCCCGAGGCGACCAGCTCCGCCGCGGTGTGCTCGTACGCGTCCACGTCGAGCAGCGGCGGCGGTCCGACCGTCGGCCAGCGCCCGAACACGACCGAGCGCCGGCCCGCGAACCCGCTCTCCCGGCCGGCGTCGTACGGGGAGTTGGACAGCAGGGCCTGGAGGGCGGGGAGGTCGGGGCGCAGCAGGTTCGCCAGGGCCAGGGCCTGGGCGCGGTCGGCGGTGCCGACGTGCACGTGGCAGCCGCAGACCACCCCGAGGCGTCCGTCCACGAGCCCTCGGAACCGGCGGGCCATCCGCCGGTAGCGGGGGGTGTCGGTGACCGGGACCGGCGCGGGCGGCGGGACGACGGCCGTGCCGGAGGCCACGAGCCGGCAGCCGGCGGCGCGGGCCGCGTCGGCGCCGGCGGCACGCAGCGCCGTCAACTGGTCGCGCAGGTCGGTGCGCGAGGCGGTGGGCGTGGTGCACAGCTCCAGTTGGCAGCGGTAGAACTCGGCCTGGACCTGGTCGCCGAGGGTGGGCTCCAGGGTCCGGATCACTTCGGGGGCGCGCGGTACGGGTGCCCGGGTGCGGGGATCGACGAGGAAGAACTCCTCCTCCACGCCCATGGTCGGCACGGGCACCTCGGGGGGCTGCGGCAGGGCACTGGTCATGGCGCGCGTCTACCCTGCGCGCGCCCGCGGAACCGGCGCCGCCCCGGCCGGGGCGCGCATGGCGGGGCCGGAACCGGGCAGGCGCGGCGACGAGACGAGACGTACGACCGAGGACGGTGACCTGCCGTGTGCGCCGAAGCCGAACGCCTGCCCGACTCCCCGGAGGCCGGGCCCCGCAGCGGGGTCGACGGCCGGTCCGGAGCCGAGGACGGGGACGGGGGTCGGGTCGACGCCCGGCGCGGGGGTCGGAGCGACCACCGACGCGGGAGCGGCGGCGAGGCCGCCGAACCCCCCTCGCGAGGCGAGGCCCCCGGACCCCCCTCCCGATCGGCCCCCGTCCCGCGGGCGACCGCGGTCCTCGGCGGGCCGGTGCTCATCGAGGGCCCGGTGGAGGTCGTCCTGCCGGACGGCACGGTACGCCGCTCCGACCGGCCGGTCGTGGCGCTGTGCGCCTGCCGGCGCAGCCTGCGCTACCCCTTCTGCGACACGAGCCACCGCGGCCGGGTCCGCCGCTGACCGCGCCCGTCCCACCGGCGGCGGCCGGGACCCGGCGGAGCGGGGCGACCACCACGCGGTGGTCGCCCCGCTCCGTACCGCCTCCGGGGCTCACTCCCCCACCTTCCCTCCGGGGCTCACTCCTCCAGCGGTACCCGCAGCGCCGAGCGGCCGGACCGCCAGGCCGTGAGCAGCCGGTCGGCCTCCCACTCCGCCAGTTGGACGGTGGCGGCGATGCCGAAGGCCACGTCCGCCTCCAACTCCGGTTCCTCGGCGAGGAGTCCGCCGACCACCTCGCGCCGCACGAGCTGCTCGTGCACCGCGTCGGCCTCGACGTGCTCCTCGTAGAACAGCAGGGCCGCGGGCCCGGCGCCGGCCCGCCGCAGGGCCACGACCATCCTGGCCGCGGCCGGCGAGGAGGTGACCTCCACGGTCGCGACGTGGCCGACCAGCGCGCCGCGCAGCGAACGGTGCAGGCCGAAGAGGGACATGAGGTTCGCGGCGGCGAGGGTGGCCGCGCCCGCCGCGGGGACGTAGCGGCCGTAGGAGGGGTCGAGCCCGAGGTCGGTCATCAGGCCGGCCCACAGTTCGGCGTGCACGCGCTCGGCGCGGCCGCCGCCGAACTCGTCGTACAGCACCGCCGCCATGCCGGCCTTGGCGCGCCCGCGCAGCCTCGGCAGGACCCAGGCGTAGGGGTCGGACTCGCGGAGCTGGTGCACCGAGCGCAGGGCTGCGTACTCGCGCAGCTGGGTCGGCCCGCCCTCGTCGCGCAGGTAGTGCGAGACGCCGTACGCGTCCGCGGGCTCGGACAGGATCTCCCGCAGGGCCCGGTCGACCCGGTCCTCGGCCCTCACGTCGGCCCGCAGCGCGTCGAGGAAGCGGCGTTCGAGCAGCAGCCGGAAACCGAGCAGTCCCGGGTCCCACTCCGCGGCGTCCGCCACCCCGGGGAAACCGCGGTAGTGCGGCTCGTAGCAGAGGTGGAGGGCGAGCTGGAGGTCCTCGCCGTACGGGTCCGCGGCCGCCACCTCGGCCTCGCCGGGCAGCTCGCGGGGCTCACCGGCGAGCAGCGCGGTCCGTACGGCGCCCGAGAGCGCACCCCGGCCGCGCGGCAGTCCCGCGGTGGCGGCCGCGGGGGCCCGCACCGGCGTTTCGACGTCCATGGTCTGGCTTCCTTCCGCAGCACGGGCCCCCCGGGTCACCCCTCGCGCGTACCCGCCGGCCCCGGGCCGCACACGCCGCGGGGGCGGGTCAGGCGGGGCGCAGGCCGCGGAGCGCGGTGTCGACCAGCGCGTCGGTGTACGCGGGCGTCAGCGGTCCGGTCCGCAGCAGCCAGCGGTTCAGCAGCGGGCCCCAGATGCCGTCGATGGCGACGTCGAGGTCGACGTCGGCGGCGAGCTGGCCGGCGTCCCGGGCGGCCCGCAGGCGGCGGCGCTTGATCTCGCGGACGGGTTCGTCGAGGCTCTCGGCGTACCGGGCGGCGAGGTCCGGGTCGCCCGCCACCTCGATGGTGAGCGCGCGCATGGGTTCGGCGATGCGGGGGTCGGCGAGCTCGGCCAGCGTCGCGCGCAGGACGGTCTTGAGGTCGGCCGCCAGGTCCCCGGTGTCCGGGAGGCCGGCGGGCTCTCCGTCTTCCTCCCCGCCCTCGCTGAGCATGAGGAACGCGTCGAAGAGCACCGCGCCCTTGCTGGGCCACCAGCGGTAGATGGTCTGCTTGCCCACCCCGGCGCGGGCGGCGATGGCCTCGATGCTGAGCTTGCCGTAGCCGAGCTCTCCGGCGAGGTCGAAGGCGGCGGTCAGGATCGCCCGGCGGGAGGCCTGGTTGCGCCGGGCGGCGTTCGGGGCCTTGGGCTGCGGCGTCGTCATGCGGGCACCCTATCAACACCGGAGACGAGACGGTCCGTCTTGCATGGTGCGGAACGCCGTGGCACGATGACGCCCGTCAATGCGAGACGGATCGTCTCGTCTCTCATTCCGTAAAGGGGGATCCACATGACCACCACCGCGCCTTCGACCGCAGCCGCGGCCGCCGCCGCTGCTGCCGCGCCCGCCACGGGCGGATCTCGCACCTGGTTCGTCACCGGGGCCAGCCGGGGCCTGGGGCGCGCGTTCGCCGAGGCGGCGCTCGCCGCCGGCGACCGGGTGGCGGCCGTCGCCCGTACGACCGCCGCGCTCGACGAACTGGCCGCGGCCCACCCCGGCCGCGTCCTGCCGCTGACCGCGGACGTCACCGACCGCGCCGCCGCGTTCGCGGCGGTCGCCGCGGCCGCCGAGCACTTCGGCCGGCTCGACGTCGTGGTCAACAACGCCGGCACGCTCTCGGCGGGCATGGTCGAGGAGTTCACGGAGGCAGAGGCGCGCGCGCAGATGGACGTGAACTTCTTCGGCGCGCTGTGGGTCAGCCAGGCGGCCATGCCCGTACTGCGCGCCCGGGGCGGCGGCCACGTCGTCCAGATCTCCAGCATCGGCGGGTTGGCGGGCTTCCCGTCCACCGGCCTGTACAGCGCGAGCAAGTTCGCCCTGGAGGGCATGAGCGAGGCCCTGGCGATGGAGGGGGCCGCGTTCGGCGTCAAGGTCAGCATCGTCCAGCCGGGCGGCTACTGGACCGACCTCTACACCTCGATGCGCACGACCACGCCGCTGGCGGCCTACGCCCCGCTCCGGGCCGAACTGGAGCGGCAGTGGGCGGAGGGCTCGGTCGACAGCGAGCCACGGCTGGCCGCCGAGGCGCTGCTCGCACTGGTCGACGCCGAGGAGCCGCCGCTGCGACTGCTCCTCGGGAGCACGGCGTACGACCTCGCCTTCGACGTCGCCGAGCGCCGCAGGGCGACCTGGGCCGGCTGGGAGCGGGTCAGCCGGGCGGCCGAGAAGGCCGTGCCCCCGCCGGCGTAGCAGGGCCGGGGACGAGCACCCGCCCGGCCCGCGCCCCCACGGCCGGTCCGCCGTCGGCAGCGCCGCCCGCCGCCCAGCGGGCGACCGGGCCCACGGCCCAGCCGGCCGCGGCGAAGACGCCACCGAGGAGCACCCAGCCCGGGATCCCCCACACCAGCAGCAGGGAGGTCAGCACCAGTGGCCCGAGGGTGCGCGCCAGCGCGAGGCCGGTGCCGAAGAAGCCTTGGTACTGCCCCATCAGGTCGGCGGGCGCCAGGTCGAAGGCGAGCTGCCACGAGCCCGCGGAGTGGCGCATCTCGCCGACCACGTGGAGTACGGAGCCGGCGACCAGCACGGCCGCCGCGCCCCAGCCCGGCAGCCCCGCGGCCGAGACGGCGTACACCAGGCAGGCGGCCAGCATGAGCCGGCCCGAGCTGCGCACGGCCCGGACCGCGGTGGTCCGGTCGGTCACCGCGCGGGCCGTGCGCACCTGGAAGAGCGTCACCGCCAGGGTGTTGAGCACGAACAGCCCCGAGACCAGCCAGCCGGGGGCGTCGGTGCGCCGGACGATCCACAGCGGCAGCGCGAGGGTGAGCAGCGGCATCCGCAGCAGGAGCACCGCGTTGAGCAGGGTCAGGACCGTGTACGGGCGGTCCCGGAGCACCGCGATCCGCGGTCCGGCCGGCGCCGCGGTCGCGTTCCGCACCCCGGTCGCGGTCCCCGCCGGGTCGGCCGCCGGCGCTCCGCCGGCCGACGCGACCGGCAGCCGGTGCAGCAGCAGCGCGCACAGCAGGAACGCCAGCGCGTCCAGCGCGAACACCCCCAGGTACGCGCCGCGGGTGCCCGCGTGCAGGGCCAGTCCGCCGAGGGCCGCGCCCACGGCCAGCCCCGCGTTCCCGGTCGCCTGCAACCGGGCCAGTACACCGGTCCGTCCGGCCCGGTCCACCAGCGCGGCCAGCAGGGCCTGCCGGGCAGCGGCCAGGCCGCACTGGGCGGTCGCGTACGCCACGGCGGCCACGGCGAACGCGGCGTAGGAGCGGGCGAGGAGGAAGGACCCGACGGCCGCGGCGGTGGCCAGGGCGAGCAGCACCGAGGTGCCGCGCGGCCCCCGCCGGTCGGCGAGGGCGCCGAGCGGGACCCCGGCCAGCGATCCGACCGCCCAGCCGAGTGCCAGGCCCAGGCCGATCTGCGCGGGCGACAGGCCGACGACGGTCGTGAAGTAGAGGGCGGAGGTCACGTAGTACGCGCCGTCGCCGACGGAGCTGCCCAGCTGGGCGGCGATCAGCAGCCGGGCGGGGCCGGGCGGGGGCAGGATCCTCATCGGGGGGGGGCATCTCCGGGGGCAGCGGGGCGGGGCGGTCGGGTCACCGGGCCGGGGGCGCCGGCGGGGGCGCCGGGCGCCAGCGGCGGGGGCGGCGGGCGCCAACCGCCCCCGCTCGACCGGTACTTCGACCCTACGGACCCGGTGGCCCGGCCCCCAGGTCCATTCGCGACCCGTGCGACCGGGCCACTTCCCGCCCGACCCGGCGTCCCGCCGGGCCGGGCGCCCGCCGCTCCGCTACCCGGCCCCGTCGAGCAGGTCCGCGAGTGCGTCGAGCGCGGCCGGCCAGTCGCGTTCGCGCGGAGTGCCGTAGCCGACGACCAGGCCCTGGCGGCGGTCCGGGGCGGTTGCGTGCGGGGCCTGCCAGTGGTCGTCGAGCCAGCCGAGGGCGAGGCCCGCCGCGGCGGCCCGGGCGTGCAGGTCCGCCTCCACCGGGCCGCCCTCGGGCAGCATCACGAGGGCGTGCAGGCCCGCCGCGATGCCCTGGACGCGGCCGGCGGCGCCCAGCCGGGCCACGAGCTGGTCACGGCGGCGCCGGTAGCGCATCCGGGCGGCCCGGATGTGGCGGTCGTAGGCGTGACCGGTGATCATCTCGGCGAGGGCGAGCTGGCCGAGGGTCTCCGTGTGGTGGTCCGCGTGCAGCTTGAGGTCGACGACGGGGTCGACGAGCTCCTCGGGCAGCACCATCCAGGCCAGGCGCAGGGCCGGGGCCAGGGACTTCGAGACCGTGCCCAGGTAGGCCACCTGCGCGGGTGCGGTGCCCTGGAGGGCACCGATCGGCTGGCGGTCGTACCGGAACTCGCCGTCGTAGTCGTCCTCCACCACCAAGGCGCCGCGGGCCCCGGCCCATTCGGTGAGCTCGCGCCGCCGGGCCGGGTGCAGCGGCACGCCGGTCGGGTACTGGTGGGCCGGGGTGACCACGGCCGCGTCGGCCGCGCCGAGCTCCGCACAGCGCGCGCCCCGCCCGTCGACGGGCAGCGGTACGACCTCCAGGCCGCGGCGGCGCACCACCTCCCGGTGGAAGCCGAGGCCCGGGTCCTCCATGGCGACGGTCCGGCCGCCCCGCTCCGCCACCAGGCGGGCGAGCAGGGCCAGCGCCTGGACGTAGCCGGAGGTGATGACGATCCGGCCGGGGTGGGCCACCACGCCCCGGGTGCGGCCGAGGTACTCGGTGAGGGCGGTGCGCAGTTCGATGCGGCCGCGCGGGTCGCCGTAGCCGTACGTCTCGGGGGCGGCGGAGCCCAGCGAGCGGCGGACGGCGCGCAGCCAGGCGGCGACGGGGAAGGTGGAGACGTCGGGGTTGCCGGGGCGCAGGTCGTGGGCGGGGGCCGCGGGGCCGCGGCCCTCCGGGGCGGGGGCCCGGCCGGTCCCGGCGAGCGGGGCGGCGACGACCGTGCCGGCGCCGCGCCGGGCGGTCAGGTATCCCTCGGCGGTCAGCTGGTCGTAGGCGGCCTGCACGGTGCCGCGGGAGAGGCCGAGTTCGGCGGCGAGGCGGCGGGTCGAGGGCAGCCGGGCCCGGGAGAGCAGCCGGCCGGTGCGGATGGCGTCGCGCAGGCCGTGTTCGAGGGCCGCCCGCCGGCCGCCCGCCGCGTCGAGGTCGACGTGCAGGTCGACGCCCGCGACCGACCAGCAACCGGATTCAGTCATGGCAGCCGATCATAGGATCGAACGTCCGTTCTCGGACACCCGGGGGCCCTGCGGATCCTCCCCGGCCCCCGGGTGCGGGTGGTGCGGGCCGCCGGCCCGCCGCGCTCCGGGGGGAGGGAGGCGGGCGGCGGGCGCGGCGGCGGTCCGGGGGTCACGAGGAGGGCGTGGGGCCCTCCATGTGCTCGCTGATGAACTGGATCGGCCCCTCGCCCATGTTGGGGACGTAGGTCGCCGCGTTGTGCTTGCCGCCCTGGATGATCCGCAGGCTGGTGTGGATCGGGCCCTTGCCGTACGTGGCGATGAACTTCTGCACGTCGGGCAGGGTCCTGGGGTTGCTCTCGTTCGTGCCGACCTGGAAGGCGAGGTAGACGTCCGGGCCCTTGCGGTCGATCAGGCGCTGCGCGAGGACCTGCGGGTTGTTCTCCTGCTTCTCCTTCTCGTGGCCCTTCCACAGCCGCGAGTCCGGGACGACGTCCGGGCCGGAGGCGACCACGGCCTTGAACTGGTCGGGCTTCTGCAGCACGGCCTTGAGGCCGTTGAACCCGCCGGTGGAGGAGCCCATGAACGCCCATCCGTCACGGGACTTGATGGTGCGGAAGTTCTCCTTCATCAGCTGCGGGACGTCCTCGGTCAGCCAGGTGCCCATCTTGGGCTGGCCGGGGATGTCGCTGCCGTCCCAGTAGGTGCCGTCGGTGTCCGGCTGCGGGTTCTGCACGGGCATCGCCAGCAGGAAGGGCTTGCTCTTGCCCTCCTGGTACCACTGGGTGATGCTCGACTGGAGTTTGAGGTCGGTGCCCATCCAGTAGTTCATGGGGTAGCCGGCGCCGCCCGGCAGCGCGATCAGCACCGGGAAGCCGCTCTTGGCGTACTTCGGGTCCGAGTACTCCTTGGGGGCCCAGACCCAGACCTTGCCGGTGAAGCCCGACTTCCTGCCCTCGTACGTCACCACGCCGATCTTCGTGCCGTCGTCGAGGGTGTTGGCGACCTTGAACGCGGCCTTCGGGCCGGTCGGCATGAGGGTCTTGGAGTCGGCCGGCTTGGCCTTGGACGCGCCGCCGGCGTCGGAGCCGGAGTCGCCCCCGGAGGGCGTCTGGTCGAAGGAGACCGGGTCGCCCTTGTCGGTGAAGGGGGGTATCTCGTAGTAGCTCATGGTCTGCCAGGCGCCGACGCCGAGCACCGCGACCACGGCGGAGCCGATCAGCCAGCGGCGGGCGCGGGAGCGGCGGCGGGGCGGCTCGTCGTCGTGCCCGCGGTCGTCGTCGCGGCCGCGACCGCCGTCGTGGCCGCGGCCGGCGTCGTACGCGCTGTCGGCGTCGTACGGACGCCCCCGGTCGTATCCGTCGGCGGCGTGGCCGTGCGGGCCTCCGGAGGCCGCCCGGTCGGGCGCGGGGCGGTACGGGCGGCCCTGGTCGTAGGTGAAGGGGGGCTCGTACGGGGCCTGCGCGGGGGCCTGGGCCGGGGCGTGCGAGCCGTAGGACGCCCGGGCCTCGTGCGCGGCCGGGGATCCGTAGGGGGCCCGGTCCTCGTACGGCGCCCGCGGCGCGGCGTACCCGGGGTAGTCGCGGGGGGCCGCGCCGCCGTGCCCGGCCTGCTGCGGGGCGCCGGGGTGGGGCCGCTGGGCGTAGCCCTGGGCCCGGGCGGGGTCGCCGGCGCGCAGGTGCACGGTCCCCTGGTCGGCGACCGGCGGCACGGCGCCGGGGCCGCCCGGGCCCTGGCCGACGCCGCGCAGGTGCATCGTGCCCTGGTCGCCGTACGACTGCTGCCCGCGGCCCGGGCCACCGGGCGGCCGGGCCCCGTACGCCGGCGCGCCCTGGGGCCCGCCGCCGTACGCCTGGCCTTCGTACGCCTGCCCTTCGTGGGCATGCCCTTCGTAGGCCTGGCCCTGCCCTTGGCGCCCCTGGCCGCCGTGGGGCTGCTGCCCGTACACCTGGCCGGGGGCCTGGTGCGGCGGGTGGTCGCCGTGCTCCGGGTACCCCTCGGGGTTCCCCTGGCGGCCGTGGCCCTGGGCGGGGGTGTTCGACCCGTTGGGTCCGTAGGACATCGCGATGCTCCGACTGGTGATGCCCCTCGGGGGCGAACTGTCATCCGGCCGTGAAGATGACAATCCGACCGGATACGTTGCTTCCTTTACCGTTTCTTGACCTGGTACCGGCTTGCGCGTGACGGCGGGCGCATGGGACGGAACGACTGCTTCCGCGGGTGGCGCACGGCCGCGCCCCGTGCCGCCCCGCGCCGCCCCGCGGCCGCTCCGGGGCCGGCCGGACCACCTGCGGGTCGTGGTCGCCGGCCTGGTCGGAGAACCCGGCGCCGACGTGCGCGATACGGGGTGTGCCACGCGTGTCACGTCGGCCGCCGGGCCGCAGAGGCCGTGCACCGGGCTGATGCCCCGCCACCTCCCGGGAGGCCGCCCGGATATGCCGCCCGCACGGCCCAATCACCAGGGCCCACCGAGCCATTCCCAGGAGGTATGGCAGGTCTCTGGCCTGCGCGCACGGCGGCCGGTACGGTTCCGGCGGCACACGGGCGGCCCCGTCCCCACCGGACCCGCACCGACCGTTTTCCTGATCTTCACCCGTACCGTGCCGACCGGTGGACCCGCCGCCCCTACCTTTACGTCGCGCCGCCAACCCCACACCATGTCTGACGGAGGTCATGCCGTGCTCGGCATATCGCTCTCCCGGCCCCGCCGCAGTGTCACCGCCCTCGCCTCGGCCTTCGGCCTCAGCCTCGCCGCCGCGGGGATCTGGACCGGCCTGGGCGGCACGCAGGACGCACACGCCGCGGCCCTGCCCCAGCCCGACCACATCGTGGTCGCCGTGTTCGAGAACCACGCCTACAGCCAGGTGATCGGCAGCTCGAGCGCCCCCTACATCAACTCGCTCAGGACGGGCGGTGCCAGCCTCTCGCAGTCGTACGGCATCACGCACCCGAGCCAGCCCAACTACCTCCAGCTGTTCTCGGGCGGCAACCAGGGCGTGACCAGCGACAGCTGCTACACCCCCGGCTTCAGCTCCGCCGCCAACCTGGCCTCCGAGCTGATCGCCGCCGGCAAGAGCTGGGGCAGCTACAACGAGGGCCTGCCCAGCCAGGGCTCCACCACCTGCTCCAGCGGCCGCTACGCCCGCAAGCACAACCCCTGGTTCGCGTTCTCCAACGTGCCCACCAGCACCGCGAAGACGATGAGCCAGTTCCCGACCGACTTCACCACCCTGCCGAAGGTCTCCTTCGTCGTGCCGGACCTGTGCAACGACATGCACGACTGCTCGGTCGGCACCGGTGACACCTGGGTGCAGAACAACCTCAAGGCGTACGCCGACTGGGCCAAGACCCACAACAGCCTGCTGATCGTCACCTTCGACGAGGACAACCGCCTGGCCGGCAACCGCATCCCGACCGTCCTGTACGGCCAGCCGGTGACCCCGGGCTCGACCACGTCGACCACGTACAACCACTACGACGTGCTGCGCACCGTCGAGGGCCTGGCGGGTCTGACGGCCCACGCCGGCAACGCCGCCACCGCCAAGGACATCACGGGGATCTGGGCCTCCTGACCATGTACGTTGCGGACAGCCGCGGCACCCCCGCGCAGCCCGTGACGACGCCCACGGCCGCCGCCCGGGACTCCCGCCCCGGGCGGCGCGCCGCCGTCGCCCCCACGGTGCTCGCCCTCGGCACGGTCTCCCTCGTCACCGACGTCTCCTCGGAGATGGTGACGGCCGTGCTGCCGCTCTACCTCGTCGCCGGCCTCGGCCTCTCCCCGCTCGGGTTCGGTCTGCTCGACGGCCTCTACAACGGGGTCAGCGCCCTCGTCCGGCTCACCGGCGGCCACCTGGCCGACCGCTCCGGCGGCCACAAGGCCGTCGCCGGCCTCGGCTACGGGCTCTCCGCCCTCGCCAAGCCGCTGCTCCTGCTCGCGCACACGCTGCCCGGCATCGGCGCCGTGCTGGCCCTCGACCGGACCGGCAAGGGCTTGCGCACCGCGCCCCGGGACGCGCTCATCTCCCTGGCCAGCGAACCCGCCGAACGCGGCCGGGCCTTCGGCGTCCACCGCGCCATGGACACCGCGGGCGCCCTGATCGGCCCCCTGGTCGCCTTCGTGATCCTGCGCCGGGCCGCCGAGGGGTACGACGCCGTGTTCACGGTCAGCGCCTGCGTGGCCGCGCTCGGGGTGCTGGTCCTCGTCCTGTTCGTACCCGGCCGCGCCGCCGCCGCGGCCACGGCCGCCGGCGCCCCGGCGCACCCGCCGGAGCGTGAACGGGCCTCGCTGCGCGCCTCCTTCGGGCTGCTGCGCCGCCGCGACCTGCGCCGGATCAGCCTCTGCGCCCTGCTGCTGGGCCTGACCACCGTCAGCGACGCCTTCGTCTTCCTGCTGCTCCAGCACCGCACCGGCCTCGCCGACCGCTGGTTCGCGCTGCTGCCGCTCGGCACCGCGGGGGCGTTCTTCCTGCTGGCCCTGCCGCTGGGCCGGCTCGCCGACCGGATCGGACGGTGGCGGGTGTTCCTCGGCGGGCACGTCGCGCTGCTGCTGGCGTACGGGCTGCTGCTCTCCGGCTGGCGGGGCCCCGTGCTCCCGTACACCGTCCTGCTCCTGCACGGGCTGTTCTACGCCGCCACCGACGGCGTGCTGATGGCGGCTGCGGCCGGCGTCGTGCCCGAAGGGCTGCGCGCGGGCGGACTGGCCGTCGTACAGACGGGCCAGGCGCTCGCCCGGTTCGTGTGCTCCCTGGCCTTCGGCGCCGCCTGGAGCGCGTGGGGGGAACGCCCGGCGCTGCTCGCCGCGGCGACCGGACTGGCCCTGTGCCTCCTCCTCGCCGCCCGCCTGGCGCCCTCCGGCCCCGAACCCTCCCCCGTCCCCGACGCCGCCGCTCCAGGAAGGACCCCCGCATGACCCACCGCAACCGGCTGCTGATCCTGCTGGCCGCCGTCCTCGCCCTCGGCTGCGTCGCCGGGGCCGCGGTGTGGCGGGCCGGCGAGCGGGCGGACGACCGGAACCGGGCGCAGGCCGGCGGCCCCGACGTACGGGCCGGCCGGTTCTCCCTGGTCGCGGACGGGCGGCGCCGGATCGTGTTCCGCAACATGGCCTGGGGGCCGCGCCGGGACGAGCTGGCGACCGTACCCGCCGCCACGCCCGGCGGCCGGCGGACCGCCTCCGGGGTGCGCTGCCTGCGCTTCCACGCCGCCGCCGGGACCGGCGTCTGCCTGCAGGCCGTCCGGGGCGCGGTCCAGGACACCTACCGGGCGGTGGTGCTGGACGCGCACCTGAAGGAGCGCTCGCACCACCCGCTGGCCGGCATCCCCACCCGGGCCCGGGTCTCCCCCAGCGGCCGGTACGTCGCCTGGACGGTCTTCGTCGGCGGTGACAGTTACGCCGGTACGGACTTCTCCACCCGCGCCTCGGTCCTCGACACCCGGACCGGGAAGCTGGAGCCGACCCTCGAGGACTTCACCGTCATCAAGGACGGCGAGCGGTACCGCTCGGCGGACGCGAACTTCTGGGGCGTCACCTTCAGCCGCGACGACCGGCACTTCTACGCCACGCTCGGCACGAAGGGGCGGACGTACCTGGTCCGGGGCGACCTGGCCACCCGTACCGTCACCACCCTGCGCGCCAACGTGGAGTGCCCGTCCCTGTCACCCGACGAGACCCGGATCGCCTTCAAGAAGCGGGTGCCCGGACTGCCCGCCGACGCCCCGTGGCGGCTGTACGTGCTGGACCTGGCCGACCTGACCGACCGGCCGCTCGCCGAGACCCGCAACGTCGACGACCAGGCCGTGTGGACCGACGCGCACACCGTCGCGTACGCGCTGCCCGGGGACTTCGGGGCGGACCTGTACGCGGTGCCGGCGGACGGCTCGGGCGTCGCGAAGCGGCTGATGGACTCCGCCCTCGCCCCCGCGTGGATCGGCTGACCACGGGACCGCGGTGGGCGGCGTCTCCCGGGGTGGCCGGCCCGCTACGGCGCTCCGCCCTCGACCCGCCCGGCCCGGTCCGGTCCGATCCCGCGCTACGCCGGGTGGGTGAAGCGGTGGGGGGAACCGGAGCGGTGCCAGGGGGCCCAACCGGGGGTGCCGGTGGTGGCGAAGGAGGTCCAGGCCGCGTGCATGGCGTCGGCGAGGGGCTGGGGGGCGCCGGGGCCGGTGAGCGAGGTGGCGCCGGGCATGGCGAGGGTGTCGAAGACGAAGCCGAGCTCCAGGGCGTGGCAGCTGCCGAGGCCGGGGACCGCCGAGGGCCAGGCGAACTCGTAGAGGTGGGCGGTGGCCCGTCGGGGGGCGGCGGCGAGGCGGCGCAGCGGGTCGCGCAGGAGGCGGTCGGTGAGCAGTTGGCCGACCACCTCGCCGGCCGCGGCGCCGGGGCGGGCCGCGCGGGCGGAACGTATCTCCGCCGGTGTGGCACGGCCGCGCAGGGCACCGAAGGCGAGCGTCACGGGACCGAGGCGGTCCATGTGGCGGAGCAGGCCGGTGGGGGCCACCCAGAGCCGGTACTCCTCGCTCGTCCAGCCCATCAGGAGCGGGACGTCGGCGGCCGCCCGCCCGGTGACGAGCCGTTCCAGGGGGTCCCCGGGCACCGCGTCGCCGTCCTCGACGATGCCGAACGCGGGCCCGCCGAGCAGCGGGCTCGAACGCCGCTGCACGACGGTCTGGGCCGCGAGCAGCGCCTGCGGCGGGAGCGCGGCGAAGGCGGCCGCGGTGGCGGGCACCTTCAGCCGGGCGGCCATCCGGCGGACCATCGTCCGTACGTGCGGTCGCGGCAGTGCCTCGGGGGCGCCGCTCTGCAGCACCGCCTGCCGGAACAGGCCGGCGGCCCGGGGCGAGGCGAGCAGCACGCCGGTGCTGATGGCGCCCGCGGACTCGCCGAAGACGGTCACCCGGTCGGGGTCGCCGCCGAAGCCGGCGATGTTGTCCCTGACCCATTCCAGCGCGGCGATCTGGTCGAGCAGGCCCCGGTTGGGCACGGCGTCGGGGAACAGCCCGTAGCCGGCCACCCCGAGCCGGTAGTTGAGGGACACCAGGACGACGCCGTCGCGGGCGAAGGCCGACCCGTCGTACACCGGGACCGCGGAGGAGCCGCGGGTCAGGGCGCCGCCGTGGATCCACACCATGACCGGCAGCCGGGCGCCGGGCCCGGGCTCGGGGGTCCACACGTTGAGGTTCAGGCAGTCCTCGCCCGGGACGACGGGGTCGTCCAGCAGGGTGGCGAAGGGCTCCTCGTACGGGGGCTTGGGGGCGGTGGGGCCGAAGGCGGTGGCGTCCCGGACCCCGTCCCAGGGCGCGGGCGGGGCGGGGGCGGCGAACCGCAGGGCGCCGACGGGCGGGGCGGCGTACGGGATCCCGCGGAAGACGGCGACGCCGTGTTCACGCGTGCCGCGGACCGCCCCCTGCCGGGTCGTGGCCGTCACGGCGGCGACGGCGTCGGCCGCGTTCCTCGTGTCCATGCCGGGGTCCTTCGTCCTCGTGCGTCGCCGTCCGCCTGCCGGTGGAGCGGCCGGACGGCCATCCTCTCAGGGGGTGCGTGACCCCGCCCGGCGGGGGCGGCGGCGGTCAGGGGGCCGGGGTCGGGGCCGCGCGGTCGCGGAGCTGCGCGTCGAGCCAGCGGATCACCTCGGGGTACTCCTCGCGCCAGGTCTGGAAGTTGTGCCCGCCCTCCTCGCGGATCAGCTTGGCGACCCGGGTGGGCGCCTTGGCGGCGGCGGCGAACTCCAGCGTGGGCCGGTAGTTCGGCTCGCCCTGCTTGCTGGAGCTGACGAGCAGGGAGACCGGCGGCGCGGGCCGGTGCCTCAGGCGCCAGGTGAGGTCGTTCTCGTTCTGGAGCTTCCTGCTGCCGTCGTAGAGGTCGCCGGTGTCGCGATCCTTGCGGGCGAAGTAGTCGGCGGACAGGCCGGCCCCGGCCCCGTAGCGGGCGGGGTTGGTCATGGGCAGCTTGAGCGCGCAGTAGCCGCCGGTGGAGTTGCCGACGGCGCCCCAGCTGCCGGGGGTGTCGGTGGTGCGGTAGTGCTCGCTGACGGCCGCCGGCAGGTCCTGGTTGAAGAAGGTCAGCGCCTGCGGGCCGCCGGGCACGTCGGTGCAGTTGGTGTCCCGGCCGGGCACGACGGAGGGCCGTACGAGGACGTAGATGGTGGGCCGGACGGTCTTGGCCATCACGGCCTCGGACACCGCCTGCGGGACCTTCAGCTGGGTGATCAGGTTCTTCGATATGCCGGGCTGGCCGGTGATCGCGACCACGACCGGGAACGTCCGGGTGCGGTAAGCGGCCTGGAAGTACTGCGGGGGCAGGTACACGTAGCCGGTCATGGACAGACCCGTGAGCCGGCCCCGGATCGCGACCTCCTCGACCTGCCCGGCCACCGGCGCGGGGCCCTTGAGGCCGATGGACCGCGGTCCCTTGACCGTGAGGGCCGGCGGCAGCTTCCCGCCCGCGGGCGCCGCCTCCAGCGCCTGGACGGTGGAGGAGCGGCCCAGCAGCTCGTCCCATGAGGAGTAGAAGCCGAAGGAACGGTTCGCCGCGACCAGCAGCACCGACAGCAGGCACAGCTGCGCCACCGCGAGCATGCCCAGCCGGGCGGCCCACCCCGCCGGGCCCGGCCGCGCGGCGCGCGGCCAGAGCCACAGGATCAGGACGCTCACCACGAGGGTGCCCGCCATCAGGATGCAGAGCAGGGTCTTGGAGGTGAGTGCCACGTTCCTTCTCTCTTGTCTCGCTCGGCGCAGAGTGACGGCGCCCGGACGTGAAGAGGGAGAAATGCCGCGTCGGGTTGCCCGTGAGGGTGACGTGGCGTGACCCACACCGGTGGCACGGGTTGAGCCGGACGGGGCGTCCGCCCCACCCCGACCCACACCGCGAGGCTTTCATGCGTATCAACGGCACTCTCCGGGCCGCGGCGGCGCCGGTACTCCTTCTGGCGGCCGCGGCGGCCGGCACCGGTTCGGCCGCGGCGGCCGGCGGCCCGGAGTTCCAGTACGTCGGCACCGACGACCAGGTGCACGCCGCCAGCCGCCCGGCCGGCTGCGTCGAGGCGGTGGGCGCGCCCGGCACGGGCGTGGTCAACCACACGGCCCGCGAGGCCGTGCTCTACCGGGGGCCGGGCTGCACCGGTGCTGTCCTGGGCCGGGTCCCGGCGGGCGGCAGCGCGCCGACGTCCTTCGGCTTCGGGTCCGTGGAATTCGGCGTCACCAGGTAGGGCCAGTGGCCGTGACCCCAGGGCGGCCGCGGCGTTGTACGGCATGTCATCGCCGCAGATCTTGCGGTGCTTCAAGAATCTCAAGGAGATATCGATGTCGCGTATCGCGAAGGCGGCGGCCATCACCGCTGCCGCCGGTTCCGTTCTGGCCGCCGGCGCGGGCATGGCCGCCGCGGACTCCGGAGCGCACGGCGCCGCGGTCGGTTCCCCCGGTGTCGGCTCCGGCAACGTCGTCCAGGTTCCGATCCACGTGCCCGTCAACGTCTGCGGCAACTCCGTGAACGTGATCGGTCTCCTGAACCCCGCCTTCGGCAACACCTGCGTCAACGGTGGCGGTCACGACGACGTCGAGGGCGGCTACGGCGGCTGATGCCGGTCCCCCCGCGGAGCGGGCCCCCACCGCGGTGCGGTGGGGGCCCGTTCCGTTGCCTCCCGCCCCCGCCCCCGCCCCGGCCCCGGGAACGGGGCCGGGACGGGGCCGGGCTACTCGTACCGGTACGTGTCCTGGTGGCCGAGCATCTCGCGCGGGGTGACGCCCCAGGGCGGCATCGGCTCGTCCAGGCTGAGCACCCGCCCGTACTGCGGGTCGCCGCGCTCCAGCCTGCGGGCCGGCAGGTACCCGGACTCCGGGTGGCGCTGCTGCCAGCGGTCCCACAGGAGGTCCACGAAGGCGTGGTGGAGCCAGAAGGCGGGGTCGTTCGGGGCGGTGCCGCCCGTCATGTGGCCGCCGATCCACTGGTGGACCTTGTTGTGGTTGCGCCAGCGCTCGCTGCGCGGCGCTGCCCAGCCCTCCAGCTTGTTGCGGAAGCCGCCCTGGGCGGCGGTGGAGTCCCAGGGCGCCGTGTCGTACACCGGGTCGTCCAGGGCCCAATCCAGCTCGGCCGCGGTGGGCAGTTCGATCGGCCGGTCGGGGCGCCCGAGGTTGCGGGTGAGGGCAACGCCGTCGGTCATACCGACGGTGACGGCCCAGTTGCCGCGGTCGTACGCGAACGGGCCGGTGGTGACCTGGCGGTCGCCGTCGCGGCCGGTGCCGCCGAGGAAGTCGTCGGCCCACAGCGAGCCGACGGGGCTGCGGTCGGTGGTCCAGTCCCAGTACGGGAGGGTGACGCCGGGGTCGACGGCGCGCAGTGCCTTCTCGAACTGCAGCAGGTAGGAGCGGTGCCAGGGGAAGAACGAGGGGGTCATGTGGCCCACGCGCCGCCGGCTCGCGCCGTCCGGCACGAACCAGCGGTTGTGCGTGCGGACGAAGTCGTCGTACGTGCCGTCGCGCTTGAGTTCGATCAACGCGGACGTGAAGCGCTTCTTCTGCGCGCGGGTGAGGTTCCTCTGGTTCTGGCGGGTGTACACGGGGTCGGGGCCCTTTCAGCCTTGGTTGCGGGGATCAGCCGTGGTGCGCCGGGTTCGCCGCCAGCCGGGCCGTGCCGAGCTCGTCGACGGCGGCGCGTGCGAGGTCCCGGGGGGTCGCGAAGGACTCGTAGTGGTTGATCCCGCTGAGCCAGCTGCCGTCGGCGCGCCGCATCACGGGCAGCGGCCGGCCGTCGATGCGGATGTCCACGGCGTCCGCGGCGCCCCCGGCGTGCGTGCCGTCCGAGCTGCGCGCGGGCAGTCGGACCGCGGCGATGTGCCGCCCGCGGTACGTCTCCTCGAAGAGCGGTACGGGCGGCTCGGCGGTGCGGCGCCGGGCGGACCGGCCGGCCCGCACCAGCGGGGCCAGGGCGGCCGCGGTGGCGGTGAGCACGGCCGCCGTGAACGCCGTGCGCAGCGCCAGCCGTCGGCCGACGACGGTGCCGCGGGACCCGGTGGCGGGTCCCCCGGTTCCGATGTTCCCGCTGGTGGCGCTCATCGTGTGCTCCCTCGGCTCCGCGGACCGTCAACCGCCTCTGACGGTCTAACGCTCCGGGGCGGGCTGGGGCACGCCCTCGTCGAAGATCGTGGGTCCGCGGGCGGGCCGGCGACGGCCCGCCCGCAGGGGGTGTGCGGGGCTGGCCCGCCCGCAGGGGGTGTGCGGGGCTGGCCCGCCCGCAGGGGGTGTGCGGGGCCGGCCCGGTCAGGGCGCGGGGAGTGCCGCCAGTTCCGCGATGCGGTCCCGGTGGTGCCCGGCGGTTCCCAGGGCCAGCGAGTCGGCCTTGGACCTCTTGAGGTACAGGTGCGCGGGGTGCTCCCAGGTCATGCCGATGCCGCCGTGCAGCTGTACGCACTCCTCGGCGGCCCGGACGGCCACCGGCGAGCAGTAGGCCTGGGCCAGCGACACCGCGAGCGGGACCTCGTCCGCGGCCCCGGTGGCGAGGGTGCCGGCGGCGTTGCGGGCGGCCGCCCGGGCCTGGGCGACCTCCAGCCACAGCTGGGCGAGCCGGTGCTTGAGGGCCTGGAACGAGCCGACGGGGCGGTTGAACTGGTGGCGGGTGCGGACGTACCCGACGGTCTCGGTCAGGCACCAGTCGGCGAGGCCGAGCTGTTCGGAGGCGAGCAGCCCGGCGCCCGTGAGGAGCGCCCGCTGCAGCACGGCGGGAGCGGTGTCGGCGTCGGCGAGCCGTTCCCCGTGCGCCCCGTCCAGGGTGACGGTGGCGAGCGGGCGGGTGAGGTCGAGGGGGACCTGCGGGCCGATCCGGACCTGGTCGGCGGGGACGGCGTAGAGCCCGGTGTCGGCCGGGACCAGCAGCACGTCGGCGCCGACGGCGTCCGCGACGGCGGTGACGGTCCCGGTGAGCCGGCCGCCGCCGGAGCCGTCGCCGTCGCCCGCGTCCCGGCCCCCGCAGGTGTCGCGCACGGTCGGGTGCCACGGCGCGCCCGGAGCCAGCGTCAGCGGCCAGGCCGGGACCGCCACCGCGGCGCCGGAGGCGAGTTCGCCGAGCAGCCGGGAGACGGCGGGGAGGGCGGTGTCGCAGCCGAGCAGGGTCTCGGCGGCGAGGACGGCGCAGGTGAGGTAGGGGAGGTGGACGGCGGCCCGGCCGAGCTCCTCCAGGACCACCCCGGCCTCGCGGGGTCCCGCGCCCTGTCCGCCGAGCTTCTCGGGCACGAGCAGTCCGACGGCCCCGGTGCCGGCGAGGGTGCGCCACAGGTCGGGGTCGTGCGGGTGCCCGGCCTCGGCGCGCTCGAGGGTGGCGGCGGGGGTGGTGCGGTCGGCGAGCAGGGACCGTACGGCGGCGCGCAGGTCGTCCTCGGTGTCGGAGTAGAGCAGGTCCGTCATCGGGCCAGGTCCTTCCAGGGGAGGTCCTTGTCGTCGCGGGGCTCGGGCGGCAGGCCCAGGACGCGTTCGGCGACGATGTTGAGGAGGATCTCGCTGGTGCCGCCCTCGATCGAGTTCCCCTTGGAGCGCAGGTAGCGGTAACCGGCGTCGCGGCCGGTGAAGTCGACGAGTTCGGGGCGGCGCATCGTCCAGTCGTCGTACGCCAGGCCCTCCTCGGCGAGGAGTTCCACCTCCAGGCCGCTGATCTCCTGGTTGAGGCGGGCGAAGGCGAGCTTCATGCCGGAGCCCTCGGGGCCCGGCTGGCCGGCGGCCAGTTGCTGGCGCAGTCGTTCGCCGGTGATGCGGGCCACCTCGGCCTCGACCCAGAGTTCCAGCAGGCGCTGGTGGAGGGCGTGGTTGCGCAGTTCGGGGCGGGCGCGCCAGGTGGCGGCCACCGGGCCGATCATGCCGCCCTCCCGGGGCAGCCGCATGCCGCCGATGGAGACCCGCTCGTTCATCAGGGTGGTGCGGGCGACCTCCCAGCCCTGGCCGACGGCCCCGAGGCGGTGGGCGTCGGGGATGCGCACGCCGGTGAGGAACACCTCGTTGAACTCGGCCTCGCCGGTGAGCTGCCGGAGCGGCCGGACCTCCACGCCGGGATCGGTCATGTCGCACAGGAAGTAGGTGATGCCCCGGTGCTTGGGGAGGTCGGGGTCGGTGCGGGCGACGAGGATGGCCCAGCGGGCGAGGTGGGCGCTGGACGTCCAGACCTTCTGGCCGGTGACGATCCAGTCCTCGCCGTCGCGGACGGCGCGGGTGCCGAGGGCGGCGAGGTCGGAGCCGGCGCCGGGCTCGCTGAAGAGCTGGCACCACACCTCCTCGCCGGTCCACAGCGGGCGCAGGAAGCGCCGCTTCTGCTCCTCGGTGCCGTACGCGAGGATCGTGGGCGCGGCCATGCCGAGACCGATGCCGATGCGGCGGGGGTCGTTGTCGGGGGCGCCGGCGGCTTCGAGGGCCGCGTCGACGCCGGCCTGGAGGGTGCGGGGGGCGCCGAGGCCGCCGAGGCCCTCGGGGTAGTGGACCCAGGCGAGTCCGGCGTCGAAGCGGGCGCGGAGGAAGGCGGTGCGCTCGGTCCCGGCCGGGGGGTGGGCGGCCAGGAAGTCCCGTACGCGGTCGTCGAGTTCGGCGGCGGTGGTCATCGGGCACCACCGGTGGGGAGGATCGCCAGCCGGCCCGTGGTGGTGCCGTCGGCGACGCGCTGGACGGCGTCGGCGGCCGCGTCGAGCGGGAGGCGCTCGCTGACCAGGGGGGAGACGGCGCCTTCGGCGGCGAGCCGGGTCAGCTCCTCGTGGCAGGCCAGGACGGCCGCCGGATCCCGTTGCGCGTACAGGCCCCAGTGCAGGCCGACGATCGCGTAGTTCTTGATGAGGGCGTGGTTGAGGGCGGGGGCCGGGACGGTCCCGCTGGCGAAGCCGACGACCAGGATGCGCCCCTCGAAGGCCACGCACTTGGCGGAGGCGGTGTACGCGGCCCCGCCGACCGCGTCGTAGACGACGTCGGCGCCGCGTCCGCCGGTGAACTCCTTGACGCGGGCGACGAGGTCCTCGGACGTCCGGTCGATCACGAGGTCGCAGCCGAGCGCCTCGGCGGCCGCGGCCTTGGCCTTGCCGCCCACGACGCCGATGACCGTGGCGCCGGCCGCCTTGCCCAGTTGGACGGCGGCGCTGCCGACCCCGCCCGCCGCCGCGTGCACCAGGAGCGTCTCGCCGGACTGGAGGCGGGCCCTGCGGTGCAGGCCGAACCAGCCGGTCTGGTAGCCGATGTGGAGGGCGGCCGCCTGGGCGTCGTCCAGGACCGCGGGCGCGGGCAGCAGGGCGTCGGCGCGGGCGACGGCGTACTCGGCGAAACCGCCGTACGGGAGGCCCGGGTTGGCGATGACCCGGCGCCCGTCCTCGGTCTCCGCGCAGATCTCGACGCCCGGGGTGAAGGGCAGCGGGGGCCGGATCTGGTACTCCCCGCGGCACAGGAGCGCGTCGGGGAAGTTGACGGCGGCGGCGCGGACCCGCAGCAGCACCTCCCCGTCGCCGGGCCGGGGTTCGGGTACCTCGTCGAGCCGCATGACGGCTCGCGGCTCGCCGTGGGTGTGTACCTGCCATGCCTTCATCGGGGGCCTCCAGCCGCCGTCGACGGACCGTGCTCGGACCGCATACTAAGCGGTCGCTTGCCTCCAGGGGAACCACTCCCGAGGTCTGCGAACCAGCCAAGGTCTTCAAGTGGTATGTCCCGTTCCGCCCCCGAACGTCCGCACGGCGTGCATCATGTTCCCCACACGACACCGTGATCCATGGGGGGACACCACGTGAGGAAGAGCCTTGCCGTCTGCGCGGCCGCTGCGGCCGTGGCCGGCCTGATGTCCGCAGCGGGTCCGGCCGCCGCCACGGCCGGCTGCAAGCCGCAGCTGAAGGTCCTGGGAGCGCTCGGGCCGGCGGACCCGCGGGACCACGACGACGACGGCGTCCGGGACCTCGGCGCCGGCGACGTGGCCGTCGGCCAGTCCGCGGGTCGGCCCGTGTACTGGAAGGGGAGCCGGGTCCACGCCGTCCCGCTGCCGGCCGGCAGGACCCGGGGCGAGGTGCTGGCGGTCAACAGCAGCGGCCTGATGGTCGGCACCTACCGCGACGAGGCCGCCTCCACGTCACGCGCGTTCAGCTACCGCATCGGGGACGCGGCCGTGACCACCCTGCCGGAGGGCGAGTCGGCCGGCTGGCGCGAGATGGACGTCAACGACTCCGGATACGTCGTCATGGACGAGGACCACGGCCGGGGGGGCCTGGTCTGGCGCGACGGCGCGGTGGTCCGCCGGCTCGCACTGCCGCCGGGGAGCAGGCCGGAGGCCCACGTCACCTACGTGACCGCGATCAACGACCGGGGCGACGTGCTCGGCACGGCCGAGGAGATCTACGAGGTCCCCGAGACGGGCGAGCAGGTGGACAGGTGGTACCCGGTCGTCTGGCCGGCCGACGGCGGGCCCGCCAAGACCCTGGAGCCGGTCGGCAACAGCCTCAACATGCCGTACGTCCAGGACATCGACGAGAGCGGCCGGGTCGTGGGCCACTGGTTCCACGGACCCTGGTACGAGTACCGGCCGATGGTGTGGGACGCCCCGTACGAGGAGCCGGGCGGCTCCCCGGGCCTGCTGGGCACGTTCCCCTACGGCACGTTCGAGGCCATCAGCCGGACCACGGACGTGGCCGTCGGCACCGCCAAGTACCACCCGGACAACCCGACCCGGCCGGACCAGGCGCAGCTGTGGGCGGGCTCCGGCCCGGTGCGCGCGCTGCCGCGGCTGGCGCCCGACGGAGCCAGTGCGGCGGAGGCGGTCACGGACGACGACCGGGCCGGCGGCTCCGCGGTGGACGCGAAGGGCGTGCGCCAGTCCGTGGTGTGGACCTGCGCGACCAAGCAGGCGTACCTGCCGTAGCGCGGACGCCCCGGTCGTGGGACTGGCGATCCGAGCCCCGGCGCGCTATCGATGCGCGCATGGAGCGTACGCAGCCCACGGACCCCGCCGCCGAGCCGCCCGACCCGGCCGCCGGGCCCGGCAGACCCCACCGGCCCGGGGCCGGTTCCCCGGCCGCCGGGCGGGCGGCCGGCCGGACACCGGCCGCCCGGACCGCCGGACCGGCCCTGACCGGCCTGCCCGGGCCGCCGCCGCTCGGGGCCAGCGCGCTGCCGCCCGGCACCTACGAGGGCCGGGTCGTGCTGGTCACCGGTGGCGGCACGGGGCTCGGCAAGGCGATCGCCGCCGAGTTCGCCCGGCTGGGCGCGGACCTCGTCATCGCCGGCCGGCGGGCCGACCGGCTGGCGGCCGCCCGCGACGAACTGGCCGCCGTCGGCGGCGGCCGGGTCACGGCGGCGGTCTGCGACATCCGCGACCCGGAGCGGATCGCCGAGGTCTTCGACGCGGCGGAGGCCGCCTCCGGCCGGCCGGACGTGCTGGTCAACAACGCGGCCGCCAACTTCCCCGTGCCGGCCGAGGACATGTCGCCGAACGCCTGGCGGGCGGTGGTGGACGTCACCCTCACCGGCACCTGGTTCACGAGCCGCGAGTTCGGCCGCCGCCACCTCTCCGGCGGCACGCCCGCCTCGATCGTCAACATCGGCGCCTCGTACGCCTGGACGGGCGGCCCCGGCTTCGCGCACAGCGCGGCCGCCAAGGCCGGGGTCAAGAGCCTGGTCGAGACGCTCGCCGTGGAGTGGGGCCCGTACGGCATCCAGGTCAACGGCCTGGTCCCGGGCCTCGTCCCGCACCCGGACATGACCCCGGACATCCGCTCCGGCCTCGCTGCCGCGGGTGCGGCCGCGGCCCCGGACGCCCGCCAGCCCGCGCTGCGCGTGGGCGCGCCCCGCGAACTCGGCTGGGCCGCCACCTTCCTGGCCTCCCCCTACGCCCGCTTCATCACCGGCCACACCCTCGTCGTGGACGGCGCGAACTGGCAGCGCCGGGCCCTGGTCAACCCCGACGTGGTCCCGGTCCGCACCCAACTGGGCCGCGGACCCTTCACCCCCTGAGGACTCCCGACGAAACGACCTCCGAGGCGGTGGGACCGCTCCGGGACAGGGGGTCGGAGAGGATCGGTCCGGGCCGGGCGGAAGCTCCTATGATCTTCGACATGGCAACACGACTCGTGCAGATCAACATGAAGGCGCATGACGACTCCGCGCTCGGCCGGTTCTGGGCTGAGGCACTCGGGTGGGGGGTCGACAGCGAGGGGCCCGGCGTGACCAACCTCGAACCCGTGGGTTTCGCCTACCCCGACCCCGCGGCCGTCTGCATCGACGTCATCGCCCGCCCGGAGCCCAAGACGGCGAAGAACCGGGTGCACATCGACCTGGCCACCACCTCGGCCGCCCATCAGGAGGAGCTGGTCGCACGCCTGAAGGACCTCGGCGCGACGCTCGCCGACGTGGGCCAGGGCGACGTCCCCTGGACGGTCATGGCCGACCCGGAGGGCAACGAGTTCTGCGTCCTGGAGCCCCGCCCGGTCTACGGGGACACCGGGCCGATCGCCGCGGTGGTGGTCGACTGCACCGACCCACGGGAGATGGCCCGTTTCTGGGGCGGGGCGATGGACTGGACGGTGCACGAGGTCACCGACGACCACGCGACCATGCGCTCCGCCAAGGGCGTCGGCCCCTACCTGGAGTTCGTCCGCACCCCCGACACCAAGAGCGGGTGGAACCGCGTCCACCTCGACGTCCGCCCCTACCCCGGTGACGACCCGGCAGCAGAGGCCGCCCGGCTGCGCGCCCTGGGCGCCACCGACCCCGGCATCGACCAGTCCGCCATCCACTGGACGGTCCTGGCCGACCCGGAAGGCAACGAGTTCTGCCTCCTCAGCCCGCGCTGACCGAGCCGGCCCGGCACCCGTCCGGGGCGTCGGTCAGCGGCCGTGGAAGTGCGGGGGGCGGCGGGCGGCGCCGGCCGTGTAGCCCTCGCGGCAGTCGTCGGAGGTGAGGGTGAGGGCCGCGTTCATGGCCGTGCGCTCGAGGGCCGCGGGCAGCTGCGCGTCGGCGAAGGCGTCGACGTTCCGCTTGACCGCCTGGACGGCCAGCGGGGCGTTGGCGGCAATCTCGGCCGCCAACGCCCGTGCCGCCTCCGCCAGTTCGTCCTCGGGCACGACGAGCTGGAGGAGGCCGAGGCGCTCCGCGGTGGCCGCGTCGATGCGGCGGCCGGTCAGCGCGAGGTACTTGGCCCAGCCGGCGCCCGCCTCGCGGGCGACGCGCAGGTCGCCGCCCGCGTCCACCGCCACGCCGAGCCGGGCCTCGGGCAGGGCGAACACCGCGTTGTCCGCGGCCACCCGTACGTCCGCCATGAGCGCGAGCTCGAACCCGAAGCCCAGGCAGTAGCCCTGCACGGCGGCGACCACCGGCTGCGGCAGCCGGGCGAGCACGGCGAAGCGCTCGTGCACCCAGCGGATGCCCTCGTAGTAGTTGCGGGTGCGGGCGGCCGCCGAGTCACCGGTGATCGCGCCGCCGGGCGCGGTCACGTCGATGCCCGCGCAGAAGGCCCTGCCTTCGGCGCACAGCAGGACCGCGCGGACCGACCCGTCGAAGCGGATGCGGTCCGCCAGCAGCCCGAGCTGGCGGGTGGACTCCCAGCTCCAGCCGTTGAGCTTCTCGGGGCGGCAGAGGGTGAGGACCGCGAGGCCGTCGGCGACCTCCAGGCGGATGCGCTCCTCACCCTCGGCGATGTCCGTGCCGGTCGTGTCGATCACGGCCGCGCTCCCCTCCCCCGCGCACTGACATGACGACGCGTCAGGTTAGGGGGTGGGGCCTGGGAACTGAACCGGTCAGCGGCCGAAGAGTTCGAACGAGACGGCGGGGCGGCCGCCGAAGCGCTCGGCCACGGCCTGCGCGTTGCCGGTCAGGAAGTTCCGGCAGTACGTCTCCGGGTGCTCGTCGGTGAGCGCCTCGATGTACGCGCGGTGCTCGAGCAGCGACCGTACCGAACGCTCAAGGCCCGGGCCGGCGTCGGCGGCGTGCGTGGGCGAGGAGGAGCCCGCCACGGCGACCCACCGGACGCCGCCCCACGGCTCCAGTCCCTGCTCGGTGAGCTCGGGGAAGATCCAGCGGTTGCCGGCGTCGCCGGCCGCGTCGAGGACCGCCCGGCCGACGGCCTGGTGGTCGGGCGTGTTCCAGAACGCACCGGGCCCGCTGCCCCAGGTGTCACGGTGGTTGAGGGTGATCACGAGCTCGGGCCGGTGCCGGCGGATCGCCGCGGCGATGTCGCGGCGCAGGTCCGGACCGTACTCGATGACGCCGTCCCGGTGGTCGAGGAACTCGACCGTGCGCACGCCGACCACCGCGGCGCTGGCGCGCTGCTCGGCCTCGCGCAGCGGGCCGCAGGCGGCGGGCTCGAGGGTGTCCATGCCGGCCTCCCCGCGGGTGGCGAGGACGTAGACCACCTCGCGTCCGCCGTCCGTCCAGTCGGCGATCGCGGCCGCACAGCCGTACTCGAGGTCGTCGGGGTGGGCCACGACGGCCAGGGCACGGGTCCAGTCGGTGGGCATGGGCTTCAGCTGCTCCGTCATGATCGGCACAATAGGCGAAACGGACGCACCGGGGCCGGCGTTGACGCAGGTCCGCGCCCCCCGGTGCGCCCCACCGGCCGCCGGCACGTGGCGGCCGGCCGAGCGACGGGGGTTGCGCAGTGGCGGATTCACGCACGCGTGCGGAGACGGCCGCACGGTCCGGTGCACCGGGGGTGGTGGCACTGGCCGATGCCGCGGGAACGTTCTTCGACACGGCGCGGAAGGCCTTCCCGGAGGCCACGGAGGAGGACTGGGCACTGGCGCACGCGGCCGACCCGGAGGCCTTCGGCCCGGCGGACTCCTGGCTCCTGGAGTTCCGCTGCTTCGCGGTCGTGCGCCCGGGCGGCCGCGTGACCCTGGTGGACGCCGGCGTCGGCCCGGCGGACGCGCCCGCCGCCGACTGGGCACCCGTCCCGGGACGCCTGCCCGAGCTCCTCGCGGAGGCCGCGATCTCCCCGTCCGACGTCGACACGGTGGTACTGACGCACCTTCACGGCGACCACGTGGGCTGGGCGGTGGGCCCGGACGGGGCCCCCTGGTTCACCGAGGCCGAGTACGTCCTCCAGCGCGCCGAGACCGCCCCGCTGCCCCCGGACGCCCCGGCCGCCGTCCGCGTCGTCGACCCGCTGCGCCGGGCCGGCGTCCTGCGGGAGGTCGAGGGCGAACACCGGATCGGCCGCCACGTCACCCTCGTCCCCACCCCCGGCCACACGCCGGGCCACCAGTCGGTGGTCGTCACCGGTGGCGAACGGGAGCTGGTCCTGACGGGCGACCTGCTGGTCCACGCCGTCCAACTGGTGAGCCCCGGCGTCCCGTACGTACACGAGGTCGACCCCGCCCTCGCCCGCCGCTCGCGCGAGGAGCTCCTGGCCCGCGCCCGCCGCCGCGGCGCCCTCCTGGGAACCCCGCACCTGACCCGCCCGTTCGTCGAGCCTTACTGATCGTTTCAGAATGAGTTGAGCCGCGGGTCCTGCACTCGCCGATCTTGGTCGGCAGCGTGTCCGGGTGCGTGCTGATCTTGTTCCGGACGACCTGCGGGAGCGGGTGGCCCCCTTCTGCCGCCGCCTCCCGAACGGCGCCGCCGGCATCCCCCGCCTGCTGTGGAAGCGGGGCATCAAGCCGCTGATCGCGCGACGCGGCGTCGCCCACGGCTCCGGACTGGACGAGGTGCGCCGGGTGGTCGAGCGCGCCTTCGCCTGGCTGCACCAGTTCAAACGGCTCCGTGCCCACTCCGGCTGACGATTCGGCGCGAGCGGACCAGGCCGAGGACATCTGCGAGTCGCTCAAGCGACGGGATCGCGGCCTTCATGGCCTCGTCAACCGCCTTCAGAGCCTCGACGTAACCAAGCACGAGCTCCCGTGCAGCCCCCACCCGTTCCATACAGCGTCGCCCCCCTGAGCCCGTGGCTGCAGGGATTGTTCCATGAGCCGCCAGCGTCTCCGCAGGACGGAAACCTGAAACGATCAGTTGGAGGCCATCTCCCGTCAATTTGTCCGACGACCGAAGTACCCCCTTCCTCATCCGAGTTACCCGCCACTGAACGAGGTGCCCACCCCAGGCCGGGACCGCATAAATCGACATCGGAGAACCCGCAACGTATCCTGCGATGGAGGGCTTCCTGCCAGAGGGCCCGCGAGGCGGAACCGAGCCGGCGGCGGTGCAGTAGAGCAGTAGTCGAAAAAGCCCTGACCGTCTTTGCGAGCGGTGCCCATCCCACGCTTGGAGCATCGGCATGCCTGGCATCGAATCCGGCGATCGTGTCATCCTCTTCGCGGACAAGAACTTCCTCGGCCTGGGCCAGTTCCTCGCCGAAGGGTCCTATGACGCATCGGATCTGAGTATCGGAAACGACGCAGTCTGTTCCGTCAAGGTGCCCTCAGGTTTGGTAGTGCGCCTCTATGAGCACTGGCACTTCCAGGGTGGCCATCTGGACATCAGTCAAGATGTCCCGGACCTCGGCGGGTGGGCGAGGAGAGCGAGTTCGGCCGTCGTCTACAAAGCGGCTGACCCTCCGCCCGAGATCAGAAAGATCGTCATTTACGAAGGTCCGCAAATGACTGGCGCCGCTCGGGTCGTCGGGCCGGAGAACTTTCCCCAGGAGGAAACGCACCCCCAGGTGCCGCTCGGTTCTGCACTCATCCCGGATGGAATGGTCCTTCGAGTCTACCCAGAAGTGGTATTCAGCCCGTCCATCGGCTACACGGACTACTTCAGTGACATCATGAACTTGGGCCCCCGAAGCGCCGACAAGTACTCATGGAAAGCGTACAAACAGCCCGGGTGAGGACCTCAGACACCATATCCCCCTCAAAGCGCCCCTCGCCCCCGAGCCTTGCTCCTCAGCCTTCAACCCCCTCAGAGCTCTCCCCGCACCAACCCCAGCAGCCGGTCCAGGACCACGGGCCCGCCGGCGCGGACGCCGTCGTGCTCGTACTCGTCCGTGACCCAGGTGCGCAGACCGCGGATGGCACGGGCGGTGTCCAGGGAGTGGGCGGTGTCGACGTACATGTCGTCGTGGTAGACGGCAGCGGCGACCGGCACCTCGTTGGCCGCCAACCGCGACCGGTCGTAGAGGGGCCGCCAGCCGGTGCGCTCGGCGAGCAGGTGGGCGGTCTCGCGCAGCGGGACGAGCGCCGGGTCGGACTCGAAGTGCCAGGGGTGCACGGTCTCCCCGGTGAACAGGACCGGCCCGTCCCCGGCCAGCGCCTTGGCCGCGTCGAACTCGGGGAACTCCGCGCGCACCCGCTCGGCCGCCCATCCGGTGGCCCGGGCCGGGTCCTGGGCGTAGATCGCCTCGTGCAGCAGGGCGTAGAGGGGATGGCCGGCGAACGACAGGGCGGCCTCTACGCCCTCGAGGAACGCGTCCGACGGTTCGTACCCGCCGGGGGTGCGCACGAAGGCGCCCTCCAGGAGGTAGTGCAGCTGGTGGCTGCCGTCGCCGGTTCCCAGCACGAGGCCGAGCGACTGGAAGGCCTCCGGGGTGAGCCGGCGCCCGCTGGGCAGCGTGAGGCCGTGTTCGTGGAGGTACTCGTGGACGCGCCGGGCCCGTGCGATGTCCATGGGGTAGCGGGCGTAGTGGTCGAGGTTCTTGCGCCCGATCCGGGGATAGGCCGCGCGGTAGACCTCGTCGGCGGTGGCGTCCAGGGAGGGCAGGCCGCCGGTGATGAGGGCGGCCTCCAGCCCCTCGGGGGCGCTGGAGAGGTAGTGGGTGGTGCAGAAGCCGCCGAAGCTCTGGCCGAGGACGGTCCAGGGGGCGCCGCCCGTCAGCCGCGGGCGGACGGCTTCGCAGTCACGCACGATGGAGTCGGCGCGGAAGTGTCCGAGGTAGTGCGCCTGTTGCGCCGGCGTGCCGCGCAGCGGCAGGGTCTGGCGGTTGGCGGGCGTGGAACGCCCGGTGCCGCGCTGGTCCAGGAGCAGGACCCGGTACTCCTGGACGGCCCGGCCGATCCAGGCCTGGCGACCGGTGAAGCGGCGGGCGCCGAAGCCCGGGCCGCCTTCCAGGTAGAGCAGCCACGGCAGCCCGGCGGGGTCCTTCCCGGAGGCGGTCACCTCGCGGGCGAACAGCTCGATCGTCTCCCCGCCCGGGTCGTCGTGGTCGAGCGGCACGGTGAAGTGGTGGTCGGTCAGGACGACGCCGGGCTGGCGGTAGCTGCTGGTCATGAGGGGGCTCTTTCGGCGGCGGTACTCGTACCGGGGTGCCGGAGGGAGGAACGAGGACCCGGCACCCCGTACGGAGGGAGGTAGGCAGAGGGGTAGGTAAAAGCCCGAACCCCAGGCGCAGAAGCGCAGAAATCCAGAAACTCAGAAGCTCAGAAACGCAGAGGCTCAGAACTGCACCACGGACCGCAGCACTTCCCCGCGCTCCATCCGCGCGAAGGCCTCCTCGACCTCCTCGACGGCGATGGTCTCGGAGACGAACGCGTCGAGGTCGAGGCGCCCCTGGAGATAGAGGTCGATCAGGACCGGGAAGTCCCGCTCGGGCAGGCAGTCGCCGTACCAAGAGGACTTGAGCGCGCCGCCGCGCCCGAAGACGTCGAGCAGGGGCAGTTCGAGCCGCATCTCCGGGGTGGGTACGCCGACCAGCACGACCGTGCCGGCCAGGTCGCGGGCGTAGAACGCCTGCCGGTAGGTCTCGGGGCGGCCGACCGCGTCGATGACGACGTCGGCGCCGAAGCCGTCGGTGAGGGCCTGGACGGCCTTGACGACGTCCTCGGAGCCGCCGTTGACCGTGTGGGTGGCACCCAGGCCGCGGGCGAGCTCGAGCTTGCGGTCGTCGAGGTCCACCGCGATGATCTTCGCCGCGCCGGCCAGGCGGGCGCCGGCCACCGCCGCGTTGCCCACACCGCCGCAGCCGATGACGGCGACCGAGTCGCCGCGGCCCACGCCACCGGTGTTGATGGCGGCGCCGAGGCCGGCCATGACGCCGCAGCCCAGCAGGCCGGCGGCGGCCGGCGAGGCGGCCGGGTCGACCTTGGTGCACTGCCCGGCGGCCACCAGGGTCTTCTCGGCGAAGGCGCCGATGCCCAGGGCCGGGGAGAGCGGGGTGCCGTCCTCGAGGGTCATGGGCTGGGTCGCGTTGTGGGTGGCGAAGCAGTACCAGGGGCGGCCGCGCTTGCACGCGCGGCAGTTGCCGCACACGGCCCGCCAGTTCAGGACGACGAAGTCGCCGGGGGCGACGGAGGTGACGTCGGGGCCGACGGCCTCGACGACACCCGCGGCCTCGTGGCCGAGGAGGAAGGGGAACTCGTCGTTGATGCCCCCCTCGCGGTAGTGCAGGTCGGTGTGGCACACACCGCACGCCTGAACCTTGACCAGGGCCTCTCCGGGGCCGGGGTCGGGGACCACGATCGTGGTGGTCTCCACCGGTGCGCCCTTGGACCGCGCGATGACACCTCGTACGTGGTGCGTCACAGTACAACCGCCTTTGTCAGATCCGACCGGATCTTCGAAGCTAGCAGCCGCCCGGCGCGGACACGACGCCCGCGCCGCGACCCGTCCCGATCATTCCGCCGCGGCCGGAAGCAGTCGCCCCGGGCCCGCCCCGGCCGCCACGTACGTGCGCGGGTGGGCGTCCACCGCCCGGGCGGTGCGCAGGGCGTCGTCGAGGGCCCGGCGCTCGGCCGCCAGGTAGACCCGGCCCACGGCGATGTAGCGCTGCTGTACCGAGCGTTCGGCCGCGTGCCAGGACTCGGCGACCCGCAGGGCACCCCGGCACCGGATGTCGGCCAGAGCGGTCGCGGTCTCCCGTGCGGTGACCACGTGCGCACCGCCCCCGCCGGCCGCCCCGGCGCCGAAGAGGGCCGGGTCCTCGCGGAGCGCCAGCGGGTCTCGGTAGGCATGGCCCGCGGCCCGCATGCAGGCCGACCAGCGGGCGAAGACGGCCCGCACCGCCGGGGTCTCGGCCGCCTCGCGCAGGGAGCGGGCGAGGAGTTCGGCGACCAGCGCGGAGCTCCCGTACGTGCTCGTGCCGAGCCGGACCCGGGCCTCGCCGCGGCAGCCCCCGACCGGGACCGGCATGCCGCGCAGCCGCCCGGCCGGGACCACGTGGGGTGCCGCGGCACGGGTCGAACCGACACCAACACCCTCACCCTGACCCACACCACCCCCTGCACCAGACCCAGACCCAGACCCAGCACCTGACTCACCACCAGCCCCGGCCCCGGCCCCCACCCCACCGAGCGCCACCACGCCGTCGAGGGCGATCCGGGCCTCCGGCGCCAGGGGAGGCCGGGCGTCCTCGGCGCGCAGGGCCGCCGCGTAGCGTGCCTGCTCGGCGGCGTCCGGCTGGAAGCCCCGGGTGGCGGCGAGCTCGGCGTCATGACTGCCGTACCGCCAGTCCATGACGTTGCGCGGCCCGACGACGGGCAGGTCGGCCGGGGGCTGCCAGTCGAAGCCGAAGTCCGCCATGCAGGTGCGCGTGAGCGTGTGTTCGGCGCGGACGAGGAGGCGGCGCTCGGCGTCGGTCGGCTGGTACGCCAGCAGGGGCAGCGTCCAGCCTGAGGTGTCGGGGGCGGAGCCGGCCGCCGCGGCCGCACTCGCCGCCGGGTCCGGACCCGCGTACGGCCCCGGGGAATCCGGCCACCGGCCGTCCGGCCCCAGCCCCTCCGACCGCCACCCGTCCGACCCCCGCCCCTCCAGCCACCCGCCGTCCGACGAGCGGGGGTCCGCGGGCCGCCCGTCCGGCGCGACGGCCTGGGGCGGGGCGGCCGGGGCCGCGTACGGGACCGCGCCCTCCGGGGCCGCCGAGCAGCCGGCCGCCAGAAGCACGGCGGTCAGCGCGAGGGCGTGGAAGCCGGAACGGCGGCGGCGGGGTGGGGGCATGACGGATCCTTGCTCATCTTGCTGTGCCCGCCGTGCCGTGCGGCAGTGCTGCTCCGGCACCACCGGAGTGCGGGGTGTACGGGGGGCGTCGTCTCGACACTAGGTGCGCGGGCGGGCGTCCCGGCGTCCCGGGCGTCCCGGGGGCGTCCCGGATGCGCGTGCCGTCCGCGGCCCCCGCCACGGGGCGTGACCTGCGGCCACGACGGTGTCGGCAGCCGCGTCGGCGCGGGGCGGGAGCGTTCCGCGGGAGTCGGTGCGGGGGCCGTCCCACGGTGTCCCACGAGGTCCCTTGGGACGCCACGGGACGTCCCGGGGGCCTGCCGCGCTTGAAGGCGCCCCGGTTCGATCTCTAGCGTTCAGGACCGTCGGAAGGCTGTCCGGTCACGGGGGTGCCGGACATCTGCCAGCGGTCGCGACGGCGGATCACCCGTATGCCATCCAGCGGGTGATACGCCGTCACGCATCCGTACCGGACCCTGGAACACGGCAGTGCCGGTGCGCGTCCGGTCCCGGCCCAGGCCTCTCCCGACCCCGCCGCCACGACCCGAACGGACCTCTCATGCCGTCGCCCAAGTCGCCCACGTCGCCCACGTCGCCCACGCCGAGCCGCCCGCACGAGCACGCACACCCGCACCCGACCCCGCGCCGCCGCACCCTCCTCACCGGTGCCCTCGCGCTCGGCGCGCTCACCGCCGTCGGTCTGCCCGGCACGGCCGGCACGGCCCACGCCGCGGGCGAACCGGGGACCTCCGCGGACGAACCGCAGATCACCGACTGCGACACCTGGGGCGCCCGGCCGTCCAAGAGCCCGATCAAGGTGCTGGCCACCGGCCCGCAGAAGATCATCGTCCACCACACGGGGACGGACAACGTCACGGACTACTCGCAGGGACGTTCCGTCGCCCTCGCCCGCGCCATGCAGACGCACCAGATGGACACCTGGGGCTGGATCGACACCGGTCAGAACTTCACCATCAGCCGGGGCGCGTACATCACCGAGGGCCGGCACGGCAGCCTCGCGGGGCTGCGCTCCGGCACGCAGATGGTCGAGTCGGCGCACTGCACCGGCCAGAACACCATCGCCGTCGGCATCGAGAACGAGGGCACGTACCTGACCGAGGAGCCGCGGGGCGAGCAGTACGAGGCCCTGGTGGGCCTGTGCGCGTACATCTGCCGGCAGTACGGGCTGCGCCCCTACCAGATCTACGGGCACCGCGACTTCAACAGCACCCTGTGCCCCGGCGACCGCCTCTACGCCCTCCTGCCCAAGCTGCGCTCCGACGTCGCGGCGCTGATCGGCGGCGACCCGACCGCCCCGGTGTGGCCGCTGCTGCACAACGGCGACTCGGGCGAGCGGGTGCGGGTGCTGCAGTACCTGCTGGTGCAGCGCGGTTCGACGATCACCGTGGACGGGGCCTTCGGGCCCGGTACCGAGGCCGCGGTGACCGCCTTCCAGAAGTTCGTCACCGCGACCGTCGACGGCTGGGCGGGCAACCAGACCTGGCTCCAGCTGTGCGCGCCGGTCTCCCGCGGCGGCGCCGGCGCGGCGGTCAAGGCGGTCCAGAACCGGCTGACGACGCTCGGCTTCCCGGCCGACGTGGACGGCCTCTTCGGACCCGGTACCGAAGGACAGGTCAAGGCCTTCCAGACGGCCCGTGGCCTGCCCGCGGACGGCGTGGTGGACGCGCGCACCTGGAGCCGGCTGCTCGCCTGATCCGGGCCTGCTGCCGCGGGGGGACCCTCGTCATGAGCACGCTCAAAGTTGGCTCATAATTGGGGCTCGGCTGCGCGCAACGCCGACCGCGCGACAGCAGAGAACCACAAGGGGGCCACCTGATGACGCAGGGAGCAGGGATAGCCGACGGAGACGACTCTTCCAGAGGTGACCTCTTCGCCGAGATGCGACGCATCAAGGAGGCGTCGCAGCTGAGTTACAACCGGCTTGCGGACAAGACGCACTACAGCCGCTCCTCGTGGGAGCGGTTCCTCAACGGCAAGCAGGTGCCCACCCGGGTGGCCGTCGAGGAGTTCGCGACGGCCGCCGGGGCGGACCCGGCACCGCTGCTGACGTTGCTCGAACTCGTCGTGGCACGTGAGGCGAGCGCATCCGAGGAATCGATTCCGCAGGCCGCCGGACCGATGTCCGGGGGGCCGGGGACCTCGGGGACGTCGGGTGCGCCCGGTACGCCGACCACGGCACGCGTGCCGGACGCACAGGGCACCTCGCCCTCGGCCAGGCGATCCGGCACGTCCGGCGCGACCGGGACGTCCGGCGCAACCAGCACAACCGGCACACCGGTCACGACCGCCCTGTCCGCCCAGTCCGCCACGCCCGGCGCGTCCCCGTCGGCGACTGCCTCGGGGACGGCGTCGGGGACCGCCGCGGCAGCCGGGACCCCGGCGGCCGCGGACGGGGAGCACGGCCCGGGCGGCGGCGCGCAGGGGGCGCCGGAGTCCCGTGCCGCGGCGGCGCCCGCCGCTCCCCGCCTCGCGCGGTGGCTGCCGGGCGGCTGGCGGGGGGCCGTACCGCTCCTGGTGTGCGTGGTGGCCGGCGCCCTCCTGGGCAGTCTGTTCACCGTGCTCGCCCTGGGCGGCAGCGGCAAGGAGGCCGGCAAGGACTCCGCCAAGGGGGGCTCCACGGCCTCCCACGCACCGGACACCCCCGGTGGGGGCGGGGGCGACGCGGCGGCCGACGCGGGCGACAGCGCCCAGAAGGTCACCAACGCGGGCGGGGCAGCCAAGCCGGGCTGCAAGAGCGACACCTGCTGGCGGCGGGAACCGCAGGCCGAGGACTGCCAGTGGGACGCCAAGACGGTCCGGCGGACGTTCCTGCGGGGCATGAGCATCCAGCTCCGCTACAGCCCCGCGTGCCAGGCGGTGTGGGGCCGCATCGAGGGCGGCAACATCGGCGACCGGGTCACCATCCGGGACAAGCGCGATAACTCCGACACGGCCGAGATCCGCATGGAGCACGACACGTACACCCGCATGCTGGCGGTGTCGCCCACGGAGACGTGGGAGACCATCACCATCTGCGGCGAGATCCCCGCCCAGCACGAACAGGAATGCGACCCGCTCGGCAAGATCAAGCCGTAGGCCGACCGAGGGAGCTCCTGCGCCCGCCGGCCCCTCCCCGGGGCCGGCGGGCTCCGACCTGCGACCCGGACCGACCCGCACCTCACCCCGGACCGACCTGCGGCCCGGGACCGACCTGCGGCCTAGGACTCCGGACGCCCCGCGACGGGGCGCACGGCCGATTCCGCCGGCCGGGCGGGCGCCGTAGCGTCGGACCATGGACATGGAGACCACAGCCTGGCGCTCGCTGCACAGCGCCATGAACGAGCGGACCGAGCGGCGGCCCTTCGACCGCGCCGTGCTGCGCCGCATCGGCACCTTCGCCCGCCCGCACCGGCGCAGGATCGGCCTGTACCTGCTGATCAGCGTGGCGTCCGCACTCCTCGCGGTGGCGACTCCCGTGCTCGCCGGGCGGGTGGTCGACGCGATCGTCGGCGGGTCCGACCCGGGTCACGTGACCGCGCTCGCCGTACTCATCGCCGTCATCGCCGTCGCGGAGGCGGGGCTGGGCCTGGTGGGCCGCTGGCTGTCCGCCAACCTCGGCGAGGGGCTCATCCTCGACCTGCGCACGGCCGTCTTCGACCACGTCCAGCGCATGCCGGTGGCCTTCTTCACCCGGACCCGCACCGGCGCGCTCGTCAGCCGCCTGAACAACGACGTGATCGGCGCGCAGCGGGCCTTCAGCAACACCCTCTCGGGCGTGGTGAGCAACGTCGTCACCCTGGTCCTCACCCTCACGGTCATGCTGGGCATCTCCTGGCAGATCACCCTGCTCGCGCTGCTCCTGCTGCCGGTGTTCGTGCTGCCCGCCCGTCGGATGGGCCGGCGGATGGCGCGGCTGCAGCACGAGGCGGCGGACCTGAACGCGGCCATGGGCACCCGGATGACCGAGCGGTTCTCGGCCCCCGGCGCGACGCTGGTGAAGCTGTTCGGACGGCCCGCCGAGGAGTCGGCCGAGTTCGCCGACCGGGCCCGCCGGGTGCGCGACATCGGCGTGCGGACCGCGATGGCGCAGTCCGCGTTCATCACCGCGCTCACCCTGGTCTCCGCCCTCGCGCTCGCGCTGGTCTACGGGCTCGGCGGGTACTACGCGCTGCGCGGCAGCCTGGAGCCCGGCGCGGTTGTCGCGCTGGCCCTGCTGCTGACGCGGCTGTACGCCCCGCTGACCGCGCTCGCGGGGGCGCGGGTGGACGTGATGAGCGCGCTGGTCAGCTTCGAGCGGGTCTTCGAGGTGCTGGACCTGGAGCCGCTCGTCGCGTACGGGCCGGACGCGCGCACCGTCCCGGAGGGGCCGGTCTCCGTCGAGTTCGACGGCGTGAGCTTCGGCTACCCGGCCGCCGACAAGGTCTCCCTGGCCTCGCTGGAGGAGGTGGCGGTGCTCGACGGCCGGGGCGGCACCGAGGTGCTGCACGAGATCTCGTTCCGCGCCGAACCCGGCCGCATGGTGGCGCTGGTGGGCTCCTCGGGGGCCGGCAAGTCCACCATCGCGCAACTGCTGCCGCGGCTGTACGACGCCGACGCGGGCAGCGTGCGGATCGGCGGGGTGGACGTGCGCGACCTGACGGCGGAGTCGATCCGCGACACGCTCGGCATGGTGACCCAGGACGGGCACCTCTTCCACGACACCGTCCGGGCGAACCTGCTGCTGGCCCGTCCGGAGGCCACCGAGGAGGAGCTGTGGGAGGTGCTGCGCCGGTCCCGGCTGGACGGGCTGGTGGCCGCGCTGCCCGAGGGGCTCGACACGGTCGTGGGCGAGCGGGGGTACCGGCTGTCGGGCGGTGAGCGGCAGCGCCTGACGATCGCCCGGCTGCTGCTGGCCCGGCAGCGGGTGGTGATCCTCGACGAGGCCACGGCGCACCTGGACTCCACTTCGGAGGCGGCCGTGCAGGAGGCGCTCGCGGAGGCCCTGGAAGGGCGCACGGCGGTGGTGATCGCGCACCGGCTGTCGACGGTGCGCGCCGCGGACCTGATCCTCGTCGTGGAGGACGGCCGGATCGTCGAACGGGGCACCCACGCGGAGCTGCTGGCGCGGGACGGCCGGTACGCGGAGCTGCACCGCACGCAGTTCGAGAACCCGGCGGCGGCCGGGCACGCATGAGGCCCGGAGCGTCGGTGTCACCCATGTCGCCCCGGCTCACGGGCCTGCCCTCGCCGGCGGCCGGGCACGCGTGAGCCGCGTGCGGCCCGCACCCCCGTGGGCGGGCCGTACGCGGTCACGGGTCCGGCGCGACGCGGATCCGGCGATCGGGCCGGACCCGCGTCCGCGGGTTTCCCGGATGACCCCCACCCCCGTGGGAGGTCACCTCAGGACGTCCTCGTGGGGTCACCTCAGGGCGCGGAAGAAGGTGCGGATGTCCTCGGTGAGCACGTCCGGCACCTCCATGGCGGCGAAGTGGCCGCCGCGGTCGTACTCCGCCCAGTGGACGATGTCGGTGTTGTCGCGCTCGGCGAAGGGGCGGATGGACAGGAAATCCCCCGCGAAGACGGCCACGCCCGTCGGCGCCGTGTTGGGGCCCTCGAGGGCGCCGGCGTCGTGGGCGTCCTCGTAGTACTGGCGGGCGGCGGAGCCGGCCGTGGCGGTCAGCCAGTACAGCGTGACGTGGGTGAGGATCTGGTCGGCGGTCAGGCCGTTGCCCTCCCCCATGCCCATGATGAGCTCGTTCCAGGCGAGTTGGCCGACGGGCGAGTCGGTCAGCGCGTAGGCGAGGGTCTGCGGACGGGTGGACTGGATGGCGGAGAAGCCCGCCTTGTCCTGGAAGTTCGCGAGGACCGCGAGGCGCGCCATGTCGTCCTCGCTGAGGCCCGCCATCTCCGCCGGGTCACCGGAGGGGAAGGAGAAGAGCTGCAGTACGTGCGTGCCGACCAGCCCCTTGGGGTGGAGCAGGCCGAGCTGGCGGCCCACCAGCGCGCCGGCGTCCCCGCCGTGGGCGCCGTACCGCTCGTAGCCCAGGCGCCGCATCAGGGTGTCCCATGCGGCGGCCACCCGGCGCGAGCTCCAGCCGCGGTCGCGGGTCGGGCCCGAGAAGGTGTAGCCGGGGATGGAGGGGACGACGACGTGGAAGGCGTCCGCGGGGTCCGCGCCGTGCGCGCGGGGGTCGGCGAGCGGGCCGATCATGTCGGCGAACTCCGCGAAGGAGCCGGGCCAGCCGTGCGTGAGCACCAGCGGCAGCGCGTCCGGCTCGGGCGAACGGACGTGCAGGAAATGCACGTCGGCGCCGTCGACCTCGGTGATGAACTGCGGGAACGCGTTCAGCCTCGCCTCGTGGGCCCGCCAGTCGTACGCCCCGCCCCAGTACTCGGCGAGCTGCCGGACGTGGTCGAGCGGGACGCCGTACGCCCAGCCCTCGTCGGGCGCGGCGTCCGGCCACCGGGTGCGGGCGAGCCGCTCGCGCAGGTCGTCGAGGGCGTCCTGCGGGACGTCGATGCGGAAGGGGCGGATCTCGGTGCCGTCGGTGCCGTCGGTGCCGGCCGTGCCGGCCGTGCCACCGCTGGCGCGGTCGGCGCTGGCGTGGTCTGACATGGATCCTCCGTCCTCCGTGGGTCACCGGTCGGTGGGCTCCGTCCGGCGTGATCACCACACTAGGAAGGCGGCGGGGCCGACGTTGTGCGCAGCGCGCAGGATTCCTTGACGTTCAGCGCACGGAACTCGCTGGGCGTCTGCCCGTACGCGGCGCGGAAGGAGCGGCTGAAGGCGGCGGCGTTGGGCAGGCCCCAGCGGGCGGCGATCGCGTACACGGGGCGGTCGGCGAGTTCGGGGCGGGCCAGGTCGGCGCGGCAGCGCTCCAGCCGGCGGCCGCGCACGGCGGCCGCCACGCTCTCGCTGCCCGGACCTCCGGGCTCGCGCCGCGCCCGGTCGCGGAAGAGCTGGTGCAGGGTCCGGACGGAGATGTTGTGCCGGGCCGCGATGGCCGGGGGGTCGAGGTCGGGGTCGGCGAGGTGGTGGTCGATGAAGGCGTCGATCCGCTGGAGCAGGGCCTGGTTGCGGGTCTCGGGGGGCAGCTCGTCGGCCGCGTCCAGCTGCTGGGCGAGGCAGGCGGCGGCGAGGTCCACGGCCACCGTGCCGAGCCGGCCCAGCTCGGCCGGGCCGCAGTCGGGGGCGTGCCGGGTCAGGGAGTTCATGAAGTCCGCCAGCAGCGCGCCCATGCCGTGGCGGCCGGAGATCCGGTGCGCCAGCAGTCGGTCCACCTTGTCGCCGGGCAGCGGCAGGGCGGTGCGCGGCATCTGGAGGATGATCGAGTACGACCGGCGGGCGCCCTCCATCGCGCCGGCCTCCTGGGGGCGGGAGCTGTCCCAGAGCACGAGGTCGCCGTCGAGCAGCCCGGACTCGCCCCGGTTCTGGTTGATCCACATGGGGTTCCGGCTGACCAGGGCCAGCTGGTACTGCTCGGGGTCGCCGCGCCGGATGTGGGCGGGGGTGCGGCGCGAGACCAGGGCGGTGTGCGAGAACCGGGACACCCGTACGGCGCCCAGGTCGAGGGCGGCGGCCTCGGCCTGGAAGGCGACCGGCTCCTGACTGCGCAGGCCCACGGGTATCAACTCCCGTGCGACCAGGTCCGTGAACCACTCGAACCGGTCCGTCGCCGGCAGTAGGTCCGTCGACATGCCCTGCCACATCGTGCGCGCTCCCCCTCCGTCACTTCCTTCACTGCTCTGGGACGGAGGGGGTGCCGCAACGGTTCTGCGGAGGGGTCAGCAGTTGTGCCGATCCACCGTCAGCACGCCCTGCTCGGTGCCGATCTCACGGTCGTAGCAGCCCGTCGGACCGGTGAGCCGGTAGCGCTCGGTGCTGGTGCCGACGGCGTGCCGCTGGTCGCGGGGGACGCCGGAGGTGTACGACGCGTCGCCCGTGTACCGGTCGTCCAGGCGCGACCACGCCAGTCGGCGGCCGTCGCGCAGCACCGTGCCGTCGGCGCGGTCGCCCATGGTGATCACGGTGCGCAGCCGGCCGTCCGCGCCGAGGGTGACGGCGCCGTCGAGGGTGTAGGTGCGGTCCGTGCGCGTGGTGGTGCGCCCCGTGGTGACGCTCTCCCGGTCGGTCCAGGTCGCGGCGAGGGCGTCCTGGTTCTCGTCCTCGGTCCAGCGGTGCACGGAGGTGTGGGCGAGGGTCCGGGTGACCGTGGTGGTGACGCGGCCGTGCGAGGTGTCCAGGTAGCCGGAGGTGGTGAGGCGGTGGCCGCCGCGGGTGTCGAGGCGGTGCGGGGTGCCGGGGGTGTGCACGGAGGAGCCGGTGAGCGGGCCCGCCTCGGCGCGGGTCAGGGCGCCGGTGACCACGCGTCGGCCCTCGTCCTGCCACAGCAGCAGGTTGGCGGGGGTGCTCCAGCCCGACTGGCCGGCGGGGACGCCGGCGACGGAGACCGTGACGGCGTGCGGGCGGCCGTCGTTCAGGAGGGCGGCGAACGGGGTCAGGTCGTAGACGACGGGCTGGACGTCGAAGGCGCGCGGCGCCGGTACGACGTACCAGAGGAACGGGTTGGACCAGCCGCCGGTCCACACGTGCGGGAAAGGCGCGGCGATGCCGGCGAGGCGGCCGTCCACCGAGACCTGCACCTCGCGGTACGGGCCGTCGGTCGCCTTGCAGGAGTACGGCGCGCCGTCGGGGACGGTGAGGTACCAGAACTCCTCGCAGCCGCCGCCGGATCCGGTGGCGTACACCTCGGCGAGCACCCGCTCGGTGTTGCGGGGCGTGGTGACGGTGCCCGGGCCGAGCGGGAGCACCCGGTCGGGGACCCCGCGGGCGGGGGTCCGGCGCCCGGGGCCGCCCGTCCCGCCGGTACCGGCGCGGGCCGGGTAGAAGTCCAGCGTGACCGTGACGTCGATGACGCCGGTGTAGGTGTCGTCGACGACGTTGCCGATGAGCATCTCGACCGGCTGCGGCCGCCGGAGGGTGTCGCGGTAGCGGGTGACGTCCTTCTCGACCGACCAGGTGATGCCGTCGGGCGAGGGCTCGGGGGTGGAGGTCCGCAGGATCTCGACGCCACCGACGCTGAGGTGGCCGAGGCGGTCGTACTGGCGGCCCTTGACCTGCCCGTCCAGGCGCAGCACGACGGCGCTCCAGTCGCCGGGACCGCAGGCGGCGGGCGGCGTGTAGCTGCCCTCGTACGGCGTGAAGTCGCGGAACTGCGCCGCGGCGAGGGTGACCCGGCACGAGGGGCCGGCGGGGCGGGCGACGGGCGGGGCGGCGGTGACCGGGTCGTGCCAGTCGGTGCCGAACTCCGCGGGCGGCCCGTCCGCCGCCGCGGTCCCGGCCCCACCGAGCAGGGCCCCCGCGGTCAGCGCGAGCCCGCTCAGCATGCTCGTGATCCTCTGTCGTCTCATGGCCCCGGAGTCAACCGCCCGCGGGTACCGGCGCGCCAGGGCGCTTCCGGCCCGCTGGCGGGAACCGCACGCACCGTACGTGCACCGGCCGCCACCGACGGGGGTGAGGCGGCGACCGGTGCGGCCGGGCGGGGCGGAGCGAGCGCCGGAGCGGCGGGATCGGAGCCGATGCGGCGGGTCAGGGCCCGGAGCGGCGGATCAGGCGGTGTCGAAGGTGTAGTGGCGGGTGTGGTCGAGCATGTCCGCCGGGGTCACGTCGTTCCAGGGGCGCATCGTGTCGTGCAGGTCGACGACGTCCGGGGTGCCGGCGGCGGGCAGGTACGGGGAGTTCGGGTGGCGCTTCTGCCAGTCGGCCCAGAGCTTGTCGATGAAGGCGTGGTGCATCCAGAACACCGGGTCGTTCGGGGAGGTGCCGGTGGCCATCTGGCCGCCCACCCAGACGTGCACGCGGTTGTGCAGGTTGACGCCGCGCCAGCCCTCCAGGTGGTTGCGGAAGCCGTTGGAGGCGCTGTTCCACGGGGCCGTGTCGTACGTCGTCATGGCCAGCACGCTGTCGACCTCGGCGCGGGTGGGCAGCTGGGCCACGGAGGCGCCGAGGGCCCGGCGCAGGTATCCGCGGCCGTCCACACGGACGTTGATGTTCCAGTTGCCCGCGGAGGAGGCGAACGGGCCGTCCATGACCTGACCGTCGCGGGACCGGCCGGTGCCGCCGAGGAAGTCGGGGGCCCAGAGGGAGGAGCGGGCGTCGCGGTCGGTGGTCCAGTCCCAGTACGGGAGGGCCACGGAGGGGTCCACGGCCTGCAGGGCCTGCTCGAACTGCAGCAGGAAGCGGCGGTGCCAGGGGAGGAAGGACGGGGAGCGGTGGCCGACGCGCTCACCGCTGTCGGTGTCGCTCATGATGAAGCCGTTGTGGGTGGTGACGAAGGTGTCGTAGGTGCCGTTGCGCTTGAGTTCGAGGAGCGCGTTGACGAAACGCTTCTTCTCGTCGGCGGTCAGGCTGGCCTGGTTCTTGCGTATGGTCACGTGGATCTTCCTGTCGCGGCGTGGTGCGGGTGGTGCCGGTCGTACGGCCGGTGCGTGCGGGCGGTGCGTGCGGGCGTGCGGGTGCCGGACCGCGGGGCGGTGGCCGGCGGGGCCGGGGGCCCGAGGCCGGAGCCCGAGGCAGGGGCCTGGGCCCGGGCCCGGGCCCGTCAGACCATGGGGACGAGCTGGGCGCCCTGGAGCTCGACGACGGCCGCGCGGGCCAGCGCCCGCGGGTCGGCGTACGTCTCGTAGTGGTTGACGACGGAGATCCACGTACCGTCGGCGTTGCGCATGATGTGCAGTTCACGGCCGTCGATGCGGACGGCGTAGCCGGCGCCGTGCTCGGCGTGGTGGCCGCCGGTCGCGGGGGCCCCCTGGATGCGGCGACCCTGGAAGACCTCGTCGAAGGCGGGCAGCGAACCGTGGCCGGTGTGGCCGCCGTGGCCGTTGTGGGCGGCGCGGCCGACGGGGGCGGTCGGGCGGGGGGCGGTGGCCGCCCGGGCGACTCCGGCTCCGACGGCGGCCGCGGCGACGGCTCCGACGGTGGCGCCGACGGCGCGGCGGCGGGTGAGTTCGGACATGGGTGTCCCCCTGGTGTGGTGGTGGTCGGTGGTCCGGTGGTCGGCCGGAGAGCCGGGCGCGATCCCCTCTCCGCACCCGGCAGAGCGATGAGTACCAGGGGGTAACCGACCTCCGGAAAACGGCGGGGGGCGGTGGGCTGCGATCAGGACATGTAGTCATAAGTTGCCTGCGCAACAACAAAGTTGATCTTTCGGAGGCGTCGACCCCCACGGCCCTGCGCGGGAATATCTTCCGATCATCGCGCGTAGACAAGGAAGATTTACGGTCCTCGCCGCGCGCTATGGTCGGCCTCACACCGCCAACCTGTCCGGAAAGCGAAGGAGCGCACCCGATGGCCGAGGAGCCCTGGATCGCCGGGATCGACGTCGGCGGCACCGGCGTGCGGGTGGCCCTGGCCCGTCTCGGGCGGGCCGGGCACCCGGAACCGGCCGACGGCACGGAGCTCGAAGCCCCGGCCCGTGTCACGGCCGCCGGGCACGACGCCGGGGGCCTGCTGGCCACCGTCCTGCCCGCCCTCGAGGGCCTGCTGGCCCGGGCGGGCGGCCCCGCCGTGGTGGCCGTGGCGGTGGGCGCCACCGGCATGGCTCTGCTGGGCCGCGACCTCGCCGCCCGGCTGCCCGGGCCGCTGGCCCGGACCACGGGCGCCCGGCGGCTCGCCCTGGCGAGCGACGCGGTCACCGCGTACGCCGGGGCGCTCGGCACCCGCGCCGGGGTGACCGTCGCGGGCGGCACCGGCCTGGTCGCCCTCGGCTGCCGGCCGGGGACGGGCTGGCACCGGGCCGACGGCTGGGGGCAGTTGCTGGGCGACTGCGGTGGCGGCGCGTGGATCGGCCGGGCGGGCCTGGAGGCCGCGCTGCGGCACCACGACGGCCGGCCGGGCGGCTCCGCGGTCCTCCACGGGGCCGCGGTGGACCGCTTCGGCCCGGTGACCGGACTGCCCGGCACGCTCCAACCGCGCCCGGACCGGGCGGCGCTGCTGGCGGGCTTCGCACCCGAGGTGGGGCGGGCGGCCGCGGCGGGCGATCCGGCGGCGGCCGCGATCGTGGACCGGGCCGCCGAGGAGATCTCGGCCAGCGCGGTGGCGGCCGCGACCGGGCTGGCGGACCCCTGCCTCGCCCTCACCGGGGGCCTGTTCGCGCTGCCGGGCCTGGCCGACTCCGTACGCCGCCGCACGGGCGCGGCGCTGCCCGGCGCACGGTGGCACCCGGCGGACGGGCCGCCGCTGCTGGGCGCCCTGCGCATCGCCGCCGCACTCGCGGCGGAGGACGCCCCGCTGCCGTGGGCGGTGGCGCCGCCACTCCTCGACGTGGTGCCGCTCTGAGGCCCACGCGGGGCGGCTACCCGAAGCGGCCGTTGACGTAGTCCGCGGTCCCTGGGTCCTGGGGGCGTTCGAACATCACCTCGGTCGGGGCCGTGCTCGACGATCCGGCCCGGGGTGCCCTGCTCGGCCAGGAAGAGGCGCACCGGTCCGTGACCCGGGCGGCCTGCTGCATGTCGTGGGTGACGCTCACGATGGTTCGGCGGGGGTTCCGGAACCCCGGGTGCGAGCGCCTTCCGAACGGTTGCGCGGCTGGCGTCGCAGAGTTCACCGCCGGTTCGGCGGGCGGTCCGCCCGGAGCCGTGGGAGGCCCGGTCGGTGCCGTTCCGGGCGTCCCGTAGCCTGCGTGCGTGGGGAACGACGACATACGCCCGGACGACGACATACGCCCCGACGGCGGGCTGCACCCGGGCGGTTCGACACGCCCGGACCGCGGGACGAGCCCGGACCGCGGGACGAGCCCGGACCGCGGGATACGCCCGGACCGCGGGACGAGCCCGGACCCCGCGGTCCGCCGGGACGGCGGGACGCGTCCGGAGGACCGCCGCCGCTTCCTGGCCCTGGCGGCCGCGGTGGGGGCCGGTGGTCTGGCCACGGCCGGCTGCGGGCCCGACGGCGGCGGGCCCGACGGCGGCGGGGCCGACCCGCACGCGGCCCTGGCACCGCGCCGTCCGGCGGCGCGCGGCACGTCCGAAGGGGCCGCGGACCTGGACGTCGTACGGGAGAACGCCCGCCCGGGAGACGCCTCCTGGCGCATCACCCGGCCCGGTCCCGCGCGGGCCGTCGAGGGCTTCGCGGACCGGGTCAGCGTCCTGCCGGGCGAGCGCTTCGGACTGCACGTCTCCACGACCGCTCCGCGTTTCACCGTGTCCGCGTACCGGATGGGCTGGTACCGCGGCGCCCGGGCCCGGCTCGTGTGGCGCTCGGGCGCGCTCGCCGGCACCCGCCAGCCGGAGCCGTCCGTCGAGGCCGGGACCCGGACGGTGCGCACCCGCTGGTCGCGCACGACGACGGTCGACACCGCCGGCTGGCCGGCGGGCAGCTACCTGCTGCGGCTGGACGCGCAGGGCGGTGCCGGGCAGCGGTACGTGCCGGTGACCGTGCGCTCGAAGCGCACCGAGGGGCGGACCGTCCTCGTGAACGCGGTCGCGACCTGGCAGGCGTACAACCTCTGGGGCGGGCACAGCAGTTACAACGGCCCGGACGGGCGGTACGCCAGCCGCTCGCTCGCCGTCACCTTCGACCGTCCGTACGAGTACGACGACGGGGCGGGGCTCTTCCTCGTGTACGAGGCACCGCTGATCGCCCTCGCCGAACGCCTGGGCATCCCCCTGGCCTACACCACGGGCATCGACCTGGCCCGGGAGCGCCGGGCGCTGGCCGGTGCCCGGGCGGTGCTCTCCCCCGGGCACGACGAGTACTGGTCGAACGAGCAGCGCGCGCACGTCGCGGCCGCCCGGGACGCCGGCACCAACCTCGCCGTCCTGGGCGCCAACTGCTGCTTCCGGCGGATCCGGCTGGAGCCGAGCGAGCTCGGACCGGACCGCACGGTGGTCTGCTACAAGACGGCGTACGAGCGGGACCCCGGCTTCCGGCGCGGGCAGGCGGCGACGGTGGACTTCCGGTCGGCGCCCGGGGCGGACCCGGAGAGCGCGCTGCTGGGCGTGATCTACGACGGGTACCCGGTGGACGCGCCCTACGTCGTCACCCACCCCGACCACTGGTTGTTCGAGGGCACGGGGGTGAAGGCGGGCGACAGCTTCCCCCACCTCGTCGGCGTGGAGTACGACAAGGTGAACACGGCCTACCCGACCCCGCGCCCGCTGGAGGTCCTGGCGCACTCCCCCGTGGTCTGCGACGGCCGACCCAGCCACCAGGACACGGCCTACTACACGGTGCCCAGCGGGGCAGGTGTGTTCGCCACCGGCACGATGCGCTGGGTGGAGGCCCTCGACGCCGCCGGTGACGGCCGCAGCCGGGCGAACCACGGACTGGACGCCCGGGCCGGCGCCTTCACCCGCCGCGTCACCGAGAACCTCCTGCGCGCCTTCGCCGCGGGCCCGGCCGGCCGTACCCACCCGGCGCGGGACAACGTGGCCTCCGTGTACGGCGCCTGACACCGCCCGGGGGCCGCCGTCCGCCGCGCCCGGTGCCCGCCTCCCGCGGTGCTGCCCGGTGCGGCCCGCCGGCGGCGGGTCAGAGCCAGCCCTGGCGGCGGGCGGCGCGGACGGCTTCCATGCGGTTGCGGGTGCCGGTCTTGCCGATGGCCGAGGACAGGTAGTTGCGTACGGTAGCCGGGGACAGGTGGAGGCGGGCCGCGATGTCGGCGACGGTCGCGCCGTCCACGGCCGCGCTCAGGACGTCCCGCTCCCGGGCGGTGAGCGGGCTGGGCCCCGCGCTGAGCGCGGCGGCGGCCAGCGCCGGGTCGATCACCTTCTCCCCGGCCAGGACCCGGCGGATCGCGGCGGCCAGTTCCTCCACCGGCCCGTCCTTGACCAGGAACCCGGCGGCCCCCGCCTCCATCGCGCGGCGCAGGTAGCCGGGCCGGCCGAAGGTGGTGAGGATGAGCACCCTGCAGTCCGGGCAGCGCTCGCGCAGGTCGGCGGCGGCGTCCAGACCGCTGCGGCCCGGGAGTTCGATGTCGAGGAGGGCGATGTCCGGCCGCGCGTCGAGCGCGGCCTCGACGATCCGGTCGCCGGCCGCGACCTGCGCGACCACCTCGATGTCCGCCTCCAGGCCGAGCAGCAGCGCGAGGGCGCCGCGCATCATGCCCTGGTCCTCGGCGAGCAGGACTTTGATCATGGTCTCCCCGTTCAGTGGCGCCCGGCGCGGCGGCGCTCCCCCGGTTCCGGCCCGGTGGCTCCCGGTGCCGCCTCAGCGTCGGTCTCCGCCGGCAGTTCGGCGGTGACCCGGAAGCCGGCTGCGGCCGGCCCCGGGCCGCTGGTCAGGGTGCCGCCGGCCGCCATGAGGCGCTCGGTCAGGCCCCTGAGCCCGCTGCCCGGTGTGCCCGAGCCTACGCCCACCCCGTCGTCGGTGATCATCAGGACCGTCCGCTCCCCGCTCGTACGGACCTCGATCGTGCAGGTCGCGGCGCGGCTGTGGCGAACGGCGTTGGTGGCTCCCTCCCGTACCACCCAGGCCAGCAGGGCCTCGGCCGCGGGCGGCAGCGGGGGGCCGGACTGGCGCACGACGGGCTCGATGCCGGCCGCCGCGAGCACGTCGCGCGCCCGGTCGAGTTCGGTGGCGAGGCTGCCTTCGCGGTAGCCCGTGACGGCCTCGCGGATCTCGGCGAGGGCCTGCCGACCGACCGCCTCGATGTCGCAGACCTGGGCGAGGGCGGCGTCGAGGTCGCGCGGGGCGATGCGGCGGGCCGCCTCGGACTTCACCACGATGACGGAGAGGGTGTGGCCGAGCAGGTCGTGCAGGTCGCGGGAGAACCGCAGCCGCTCCTGCTCGACCGCCGCGCGGGCCAGCTCCTGCCGGGTCTCGCGCAGTTCGCGGACGGTCTCGGACAGGGCGAGGATGGCCGCGGTCACCATGCCGGAGACGAAGGTCCCGTAGCCGATGCCCATGCCGTCCCACCCGGACCGGTACGCGCTGATCGCCCCGGCCAGGACGCTGAGCCCGCCGACGGCGAGGGCGAGCTGCCGGCCGCGGAGCACGGCGCCGGTGGCCAGGCCCAACAGCGGGAAGAACAGCAGCCAGTTGCCGCCGTAGGCCACGGCCAGGGCGCAGGTGACCGCGCCCATCACGACCAGCGCCCAGCGGGTGGCGGCCGCCTCGCGGGCCTTCTTGTCGAAGGCGCGGAACACCACGCCGACGTACAGCGAGTTGAAGACCAGCAGCCCCAGGACGCCGATCCACGGGTCGGGGGTCTTGCCCTGCACGATGTTGGAGATGGCGCCCATGCCCATCAGGAGCCAGGGCAGCAGGGCGAAGCCGTTGGGCGGCCCGATCTCGCGGGGCTCGCCGGCGGCCCGCCACTCGGCCTTGCGGGCCGCCCAGTCCGCCTTCCGCTCGGCCTTGGCCTCTCGACGCGACTTGGTCTTCATTCCGTCACACCTTCCTCGACGACCGACGGTACGAGAGCACCGCGTAGGTCCCGAACAGCAGGGTCCGGCCGGCCACCGCGCGTAGGGGGCCGCAGGACTTCACGGCTCCCGCGAGGTGGACCGCGGTGCCGGGGTCGGGGTCCGGGTCGGTGGTCTGCGTCATGACATGAACGCTACGGTCGGTGACAGGGCGGGCGGCAGAGCCGCATGTACGGTCCCGGGCAGTACGAATGTCACGGTCGGCGGTCGGACCGACGGCACGCCGCGGACGGCGCGGGACCGGGGTCGGTCGGAGGACGGAACGGCACCGGAACGGGACCGGAACAGGACCGGGTGGGGGTGGGGGTGGGGGTGGGTCCGGGACCGGGACCGGGACCGGTCAGCGTACGGAGCGGGGCCCCGCGCACTCCGCCCCGTACGCCCGAACCCGTTCGCGCAGTTCGCGGTCGGCGGTGACGACGACGCAGGGCCGGCCGGCCAGTTCGGCGACCAGCTCGACGATGCGGTCGTCCCCGCTGCCCGGGGCGGACTCGACGCGCACGCCGGGCACGGAGGCGACCCCCCGGGCGGCGCCCTCGACGACCAGGACGACCTCCTCGTCGCCCTCCCGGGCGGCGAGCCGGTCGCGCAGCCGCTCCGCGGCGCCCCGCCGGTCGCGCCACCAGCCGTCGGGCACGGAGCCGATCACGTTGGCGGCGTCCACGATCAGGACCGTCATCGACCGGCCCCGCCCGCACCGTGACGCGGCGTCACGATTTTCGTATCGTTGATCACGTCGCGTGACTCTACCGCAGGGTGGCCTCGCCGGGAACGACAGGTGCCGGGCACCCGCTCGCGCGGGGCCCGGCACCAGGTGTCCTACCGGTCGGCGCGCCTCAGGAGGCGTCGCGGACCGTGCCGGTGACGGTCGGTGCGTAGTGCGGCTGCCAGTTCTCGTCGTACCAGGCCAGCCGACCGCGGACGAGCTCGGCCGACTCGGCCTTGCCGTCCTTGGCCGTGGGGATCGTGATGTCGACGGACATCTTGCCCGGCAGGATCTCGACGGGGACGGACGCGCCCTCGACGACCTTCGACAGCGGGCGCTCCGGGGACCGCACGTCGCCCCAGATGCCCTTCAGCCACGCCTTGTCCACGTCCATGGTGGACAGTTCGGCGCCCCGGGTGACCGGCAGCAGGTCGAACTGGCTGTAGATCTGCTCGTCGGCCGCCTCGGAGAGGGTCACGCGCCAGGTCAGCGCCTTGCCCTCGGTGACCTTGTCGGCCACGGGGGTGACCTTCACGGTCGGCATCGGGTCGTCGTTCTCCGCCGTCACGCCGCCCCGGTGGGAGCCGACGACCGCGCCGCTGAGGGCCTTGACCACCATGTCGCGGGAGAAACCGTGGCCCCAGCGGTCGTTGCCGCGCACCTCGACCTTGACGTCGATGGTCCGGGTGCCCGGGCGCACGGCCACGGTCTTGCCGGTGAACCCGCCGTTGTCGGCCGTGGGGACGTAGTAGCGGACCAGGCCGGCGCTGCGGGCCGGACCGGTGACCGTCACGGGCATGCGGTACGTCCGCACGCCCGAGTCGCCCTCCTTGACCGTCAGCCGGCCGACGTCCACCCGCGGCAGCTGGGCCGGGAGGACCTGCGGGGTGCCGGGGCGCCAGCCCCAGGCGTCCATCAGCCAGACCTGGCCGGCGCGGCTGCGCGGGGTCAGGCGGAGGGAGGCGACGTTCTTGAGGTCGAGGCCGGCGCGCTTCGCGGCGGTCATCGGGACGCGCACCTCCTTGGCCCAGTAGGAGGCGGTGCGGTCCGAGCCGGGCAGGCCGTCGACCGTGATCCGACCCAGGTCGGCGCGCTTGCCCGCGGCGTCGGTGACGGCGACGTCGAGCTGGGTGCCGGAGGTGTTCGGCGGGACGAAGAGCCGCAGCGCGAGGTCCTCGGCGGTGGCGAGGGAGGCCGGTCGGGACGGGCGTACGGTCGCGGCGGCGCCGGGCGCCGTCCACTTCAGCGCGACGGCCTGGCGCTCCGGCTCCGGACCGGCCTCCCAGCCGGCGAAGTGCGGGGACTGGCCGGGCTTGTCGCGGCGCAGGCAGGCGCGGGACGCGTTCGGGTCGGTCTGGCCGCACAGCCGGACGCCGGTGCCGGAGACGGTGGTGCGGTCCGGGCCGGGCACGACGAACGGGCTCCGGTTGCCGCCGACGGCGCTGGTGAGCACGCGGGCCGGGCCGGCCGAGGGAGCGCGGCGGCCGGTGCCGTCGAGGAGCGGGCGGACCTTGTCGTCGCCGGCCACGAACAGGCGGGCGGCGGCGGCGATGTAGGACGCGCCGGCGGTGTGCTGCTGCGCGGCGGTCAGGCGGGTCTTCTTGCCGGGCGAGCAGACGGGGTCGACGGCGCCCTGGTCGGAGAAGAAGTCGTCCTGGGCCGGGGCCTTGGCCAGGCCCGGGGTCCACTCGCTGTTGAAGAAGTTGTGGTTGGCGCCGACCACGTAGACGGAGCTGTGCAGCGCGGCGCCGCGGCTGATGCCGCGCGTGCCGTCCGCCACGATCTGGCCCTGGAGGTCGGAGACGTCGCCGTCGCAGCCCGGCAGGATCGTCATCGACGGCACGTCCGGAACGGGGTTCTGGCCGAAGATGGTGGGGCCGATGAGGACGTTGCCGCGGATGGTCCAGCGGACCTTGCCGTGGTAGCCGTCCTGGTCGGCGGGCGCCGTGTACAGGCTGTCCATGGCGGCGCGGTTGACGCCCTCGCCGCCCCGGGAGTGGCCGACGAGCATGACGCGCGAGAGGTCGGCGGGGTCGGTGGCGCGAACGGCGGCGGGGGCGGTGGACCGCTTGGCGGCCCAGTCGGCCCAGCGGGCCAGGTGCAGCCGGACGAGGGAGGAGCGGGCCTGGGCGCCGCCGTCCTCGGCCGCCCAGTCCTGGCCGTTGATGCCGTTGGCGGAGATGGAGACCGTCACGTAGCCCTGGGAGGCCAGGAGCTGCTGGTCCTTGAGGTAGCCCAGGTGGCTCGGGATCGGGAGGGTGCCGGGCTTGCAGGGCCAGTCGCCGGTGACGTCGTCCTCACCGCCGCCGGGCTTGTAGCAGGTGCCGTGGCGGCCGTGCAGGAACAGCGCGACGGGCCGCTTGCCGGGGGCGTCGACCGGGCCGACCACGACGCCGCGCATCTCGACCGGGGCCTTGAACCCGGGGAGGCGGACACCGGGGAGGGTGTACTCGCCCTTGGCGGTGCGGTAGTGGCCGGGCACGCCCGGGTCGACCGGGTTGGCCGGCAGGCGCTCCGCCCGGGCCGCGGCCTCGAGGCCGGGCAGGGACTGGGACTGGGACTGGCCGCCGGGCACCGGCGCGGCGGCGTCGAGGCGGCGGCCGCCGGCCAGCACCCGCAGGCCGGCCGGGTCGCCGACGCGGGCGCCGTCGAGGCGGAGGCGGAAGGTACGGCCGTCCGGATCGGCGGCGGGGCGGCCGACGAGCCGGTCGCCGGCGTAGAACTCGACCCGGGCGTCGCCCATGGGGACCCGCTCGCGCGAGGTCCACACCAGCTGGCGGCCGTCACCGGCGCCGGTGAACTCCCAGCCCGCGGGCAGGTGTCCGTCGGTGCTTCCCCCCGTGGCCGCGGGGGCGGACCCGGCGGCCGGCAGCGCGTGCGCCAGGCCCGGCGTCGCCGCGGCCAGGGCGACGACCGCCGCGGCCGCGGTCACCACGCGTGTGACACGTATCAAAGTGCTCTTCCTCATCCTCGGTCGTGGCGGGGCGCCCCGGCGGTCTGCTCCGCGGCCCCCCTCGACCCGGGAGGACGGCGGCGGGGGTGCCGAGGTTGCCTGGTCGGGCGCGGTTTGGCCGACAACCTGATGGATTTACACGGCAATTCGGGACACATGCCCATGTCGGCCGGCGGGGAGGACCGGCGATCCGGCCGTCGGGCGTGCGGGGGGGCGCGTACGGGCGCCGGGCCGCGCCGCGGCACGGGGAAGGCCCCGCGGCCGGTGGGCCGCGGGGCCTTCGGAGGTGTGACGCGGGGTCAGGCGCAGTACGGGACCTTGTTCACGTTCTCCGCGTAGCGGGCGGCGATCCAGCCGCGACCGTCGGCGAGTTCGTACCAGACGGCGTTGCCGCCCACGGTCTCGCCGTTCACCTTGCACAGGACGCCGACGACGGCACCGCCCTTGACGACGGCCGTCTTGCCGTACCGGGTGCCGGGGCCGGAGCGGACGTTGAGCCGGTCGGTCCCCACCACGCGGGCCTGGAGCTTGCCCTTCGGGCCGTCCTTGCCCTCGCCACGCTCGCCCTTGGGGCCGGTGACCGGAGTGGCGACCGCGTAGAGCGTCGCGTCCCGGCCCGCGGCCCACTCGCCGCCGCCGAGCGTGGTGCCCTCGGGTGCGTCCGCGTCCACCCGGACGGTCACCGCCATCCGGACCTGCTCGTCCTCCGGGAAGACGAAGCCCGCCCGGGTGCCGGCCCCGCAGACGAGCCGGCGGGCGTCCGCCGACCGGTCGCACGGCATGCTGCCGCGCTGCCCGTTCCAGCGGAAGCCGGCCTCGGGGAAGGTGGTGTGCTCCGGCGCCGTGATCCGGATGGAGCCGGCACCGGGGGACTCTGCGGAGGCGACCGCCAGGATCTCCACGGCCCCGCTGCGGCCGGGGGCGATGGACGGCACGTACGGCTGGGAGAGCCGCAGACCGCCCTGGGAGTCGGCGAAGGCCGGTACGCCCGGCATCAGACAGGAGGCGGTGACGGCAGCCACGACGAGGGCCGCGGGCACGCAGCGGGAAGCAGGCAAGGTGGTTTCCTCCGCACGGGAAGGTGGGACGGAGCCGGACCGGACCGCTGCGCGCGATCCGCCGGCGGCCAGGGGCCGCCACCAGCAGACGGGGCATGGTGCCACGTGCCCGATCATGACGCGACCCGGCTCACCCGGCCGCCGTACCCGCCCCTCCCCTGGTCCTACGCCCTGCGGTGGGACGGGTCTCGGCCGCCCGGAGGCACCGCGTTGCGGGCCCGTGCCGCAGCGGGCAGGGTCGAGGGGGCGAGGCGCGTCGTGCCACCGCGGCCGCCGCCCGAGGAGGAGGCGACCATGCCCATTGCCACCGTGAACCCCGCGACGGGTGAGACGCTGCGCACCTTCGAGGCCCTCGACGCGGCCGGGATCGAACGCTGCCTGGCCGAGGCCGCCGCGACGTTCGCGACGTACCGCACGACCGGCTTCGCCGAGCGGTCCGCGCTGCTGAACCGGGCGGCCGAGGTCCTGGACGCGGACCTGGAGGCCGTCGCACAGCTGATGACGACCGAGATGGGCAAACCGCTGGCCGCCGCCCGGGCGGAGGCGGCCAAGTGCGCGAAGGCGATGCGCTGGTACGCCGCGCACGCCGAGGAACTGCTGGCGGACGAGCGGCCCGCGGAGGCGGACGTCCGCGACAGCGGGGCGACGACGGTCCGGGCGCACTACCGGCCCCTCGGGGTGGTCCTCGCGGTGATGCCGTGGAACTTCCCGCTCTGGCAGGTGATCCGGTTCGCCGCGCCCGCCCTGATGGCGGGCAACGTGGGGCTGCTCAAGCACGCGTCGAACGTGCCCCAGACGGCCTTGTACCTGGGTGAGCTGTTCGAGCGGGCCGGGTATCCGCGCGGCTGCTTCCAGACCCTGCTGATCGGCTCGGGCGCGGTGGAGGGCGTCCTGCGCGACCGGCGGGTCGCGGCGGCGACCCTGACGGGGAGCGAGCCGGCCGGGCGCGCGGTGGCCGCGGTGGCCGGGGACGAGATCAAGAAGACGGTTCTGGAACTCGGCGGCAGCGATCCGTTCGTCGTGATGCCGTCGGCCGACGTCGAGCGGGCGGCGGCGACCGCGGTGACCGCGCGCGTGCAGAACAACGGCCAGTCGTGCATCGCGGCCAAGCGGTTCATCGTGCACGCGGACGTGTACGACGAGTTCGCCGAGCGGTTCAGTGCCGGCATGGCCGCGCTGACGGTCGGCGACCCGATGGTGGACGGCACCGACGTGGGGCCGCTGGCCACCGAGCAGGGCCGGGCCGACCTGGAGGAGCTGGTCGACGACGCCGTCCGGCACGGTGCGGCCGTGCTGTGCGGCGGAAGGCGGCCGCCGGGCCTGGAGCAGGGCTGGTTCTACGAGCCCACGGTGCTCGCCGGCGTCACCGACCGGATGCGCGTCGACCAGGAGGAGACGTTCGGGCCGGTGGCCACGCTCTACCGGGTCGGCAGCCTCGACGAGGCGGTGGAGCGGGCCAACCACACGCCCTTCGGGCTGAGTTCCAACCTCTGGACCCGGGAGGACTCCGACGTTGCCCGCTGCGTACGGGACCTCCAGGCCGGCGGCGTGTACGTCAACGGCATGACCGCCTCCCACCCCGCGCTGCCCTTCGGCGGGGTGAAGCGCTCGGGCTACGGACGGGAGCTGTCCGGGCACGGGATCCGCGAGTTCTGCAACGTGACGACGGTCTGGCGGGCCGACTGACCCCGGGCCGTGCCGGGCGCTCCGTGCCGGGCGTCCACCCGCGAACCGCGTGGCCCGGCCGTCGCGGCCTGCGGTTCAGCCGTCCGGACGTTCGCGGCGCGGGAGCCGAGTGGTGGAGGCGGGCCGGACGGAGAGGTCGTCGGCGGGCGCCGGAACGCCGGCTTCGAGGTCCACGGTGGTGGTCACAAGGGGTCCCTCAGGCCGTCCGGAGAGCGGGTCCCGCGTCCCGGCAGGGGGCGGGCACCGGGGCGGTGCGGACGGCGGGGGCGGTGAGGGTGGGGTCGACGGTGAGCGCCGCCGCGCCGAGGGGCTCGGCGAGTGCGCGCAGCACGGACTCGGACAGTCGGATCCAGGGGTGGTGCGGGCCGAGTACGGCGGCCAGCCGTTCGGGGCTGGTGAAGCCGACGGCGGTTCGGGCGCCCAGCGGGGTGCGGAACATGCGGACCAGCACCTCCGCTCCCGGCCGGACGGGCACGATCAGGGATCCGGCCGGGACCGGCTCCTCGGGTTCGGACTCGTCGTCGTACTGGAACAGGCACATGGGACCCTCCGAGGTCGCCACCGGGGCGGACTGCCGCCCCGGAGGCGGGGAGGCGTTCCGGGGCGTACGACGACGCTATCCCCGGCCTCCGGGCCACCGGACGCCTCCCTGACACGACCTTGACGCCGCTTGCCCCCGTCCGTACGGACCCCTGACACCCGGCGCCCGGAACCCGGGTCCGCAGCACCACGGGGCGGCCCGCAGCGGTCGACCGCAACTCCGACCGTCTCCGATGCCGCGACGCGAGGGAAGCAGGCCGGATTCCGGAGTCCGGTGGACGTCGGGTCCGTCAGACGAGGCGGATCGTGAAGCGCCTCACGACCTTGGGGGTCGTGGCGATCGTCTCGGCGTGGACCGAGCCGCGCGCCTTCTCGTACTTCCCGGTGCCACCGGTGATCGCGTTGTCGAAGGGACCCTGGTCGAGGTAGTTGAAGTACATCCCCTGCACGGTGAGCTGGCCGCCCGGGAGGGTGTAGGTCACGACGCACTGCTCCGCTTCATCGGCGCCGCCCCGGGTGGTGGTGCAGGTGCCGTGGGTCTCGCCGACCTTGTTGTGCGCCTCGTCGAAGAGGTCCGAGCGGACGACGACCCAATCGCCCTGCGTGACGCTGCCGGGGGTGACGGGGAAGCGGGTCAGCTGCTGCACCTCGGCCTGGACTGTGATGATCCGCGCTTTGCCCCTGACCTGGGCGGAACCGGTGTCCGTCGCGGCGGCCGCGACGGGCGTGCAGGTGAGGAGGGTGACCAGCGTGGCCGTGCCGAGGCAGGCCGCTCTGATGGGGCGCATCGTGCGACTCCTGGGGTAGATGTTCGGAAATGGCCGGACAGCGAACTTCCATCCGATTCCGTTCGATTCCTTTCATAACCTCGCCTCCGCCGCCGCACGGAGCACCCCGGCACGAACCACCGGCACATCCAGCCGGTCGGACCAAAACCAGGCGGAGCTCGCCCCGCCGCACCGCACCTGGCCGCACCGCCCGGCCCAAGCACCCCCGCACCGCCCCTCACCACACCCGGCGGGCCCCCGCCGACGGATCGCCCGGGAGGACGGCGGGCGGGGCGTGGCCGGCGGCGCGGAAGGCGGTGGTGACCGCTGCGGTGACCGCGGTGGACCGGTCGGCGGGGACGAGGGCGATGACGCAGCCGCCGAAGCCGCCGCCGGTCATACGGGCCCCGAGCGCGCCCGCCGCCAGCGCGGTGTCGACGGCGAGGTCCGTTTCCGCGCAGGACACCCGGTAGTCGTCGCGCAGCGAGGCGTGCCCGGCGGTCAGGACGGGCCCCAGGGCCGGGACGTCCCCCGCGTCGAGGAGGGCGACGGCCTCGGCGACCCGGGCGTTCTCGGTGACCACGTGTCGCACCAGCGGGGCGAGTTCGGGCGGCAGCCGGGTCAGGGCGGCCGGCAGGCCAGCCGCCGGGAGGTCGCGCAGGGCGGGCAGGCCCAGCAGGGCGGCGGCGCGTTCGCAGCCTGCCCGCAGGGCCGCGTACGCACCGTCGGCGAGGTCGTGGGCGACGCGGGTGTCGAGGACCAGCAGGCCCAGTCCGTGCACGGTCGGGTCGAAGGGGACCGGTCGATGGACGAGGGTGCGGGTGTCGAGGTGGAGGGCCGCGCCCGGGGTGGCGCAGACCGAGGCCATCTGGTCCATGATCCCGCAGGGCACGCCGGCGAAGACGTGCTCGGCCCGCTGCGCGAGCCGCGCCGTCTCCGGGCCGGGCAGGTCCAGTCCGTACAGCCCGTCGTAGGCCGCGGCGACCGCGCAGGACAGGGCGGCGGAGGAGGACAGGCCGGCTCCGGTCGGGACAGTGCTGTCGACGTACACGTCGGCGCCTCCGACGCGATGGCCCGCCTCTTTCAGGGCCCAGACGACACCGGCCGGGTAGCGGGCCCAGCCCGGCACGGTCCCGGGGGCGAGTGCGGCCGTGCCGAGTTCGGTGCCGGCGCCGCCCGCCTGGGCGCTGTGCAGGCGCAGCAGGCCGTCGGGGCGGCGGCGGGCGGCGACGCGGGCGGCCACCGGCAGGGCCATCGGCAGGCAGAAGCCGTCGTTGTAGTCGGTGTGCTCGCCGATCAGGTTGACCCGGCCGGGGGCCGCCCAGACCCCGTCGGGCCGCTCCCCGTACCGGTCGGCGAACGCCCCGACGACGGCGGCCGCGCCGCCGTCCGTCCGACCGCCTTCCCGACGACCCACCGCACCGCCCACCGGCCCCTTCGACACGCCGTGCCGCGGTGCGGCCGTCACAGCGCCTCCCGCAGCCGGCGGGCGGCCGTCTCGGGTGCCACGTCGTTCATGAAGGCCTCCATGCCCGCCTCGGTGCCCGCCAGGTACTTCAGCTTCCCGGCGGCCCGGCGGACGGTGAACAGTTCCAGGTGCAGGGCCAGTTCGCCACCGCCCCGGACGGGCGCCTGGTGCCAGGCGGAGACGTACGGGGTCGGTTCGGCGAGTCCGAAGAGCCGGTCGAAGCGGCGCAGCAGGTCGAGGTACAGACGCGGGAACTCGGCCCGTTCGGCCTCGGTCAGCGCGGTCAGGTCCGGCACCCGCCGGTGCGGGTGGAGGTGGACCTCGTAGGGCCAGCGGGCGGCGTAGGGCACGAAGGCGGTCCAGTGCTCGCCCGCGGCCACCAGCCGCTCGCGGGCGCCCCGGGCCTCGGCGAGGAGGTCCTCGAAGAGGTTCCGGCCGGTGGCGGCCCGGTGCGCCGCCGCGGCGGCCGTCATCTTGGCGGTGCGCGGCGGGACGTACGGCAGGGCGTAGATCTGCCCGTGCGGGTGGGCGAGGGTCACGCCGATCTCGGCGCCGCGGTTCTCGAACACGTACACCTGGGCGGTGCCGGGCCGGGCCGAGAGAGCGGCGGTCCGCTCGGTCCAGGCGTCCAGCACCAGCCGGGCCCGCTCGGCGGTGAGGTCGGCGAACCCGGCGTCGTGGTCGGGGGTGAAGCAGACCACCTCGCAGCGGCCGGCCGCGCCGGCGAGGGACGGGAAGCGGTTCTCGAAGACGGCCACCTCGTAGTCGGCGGCCGGGATCTCGGTCGGCCTCCCGTCCCGGGAAGGACAGAGGGGGCAGGCGTCGGCGGGCGGGCGGTGGGTGCGGTCCTGGCGGTGGGCGGCGACGGCGACCCAGTCGCCGGTGGCCGCGTCGAGGCGGAGTTCGGGGCGGCTCCCGACCGGGTCGAGGGGGCGCGGGTCGGGCACGTCCGCACGCGGCGGGCTGCCGTCACGGTCGAAGTAGAGCAGCTCGCGGCCGTCCGCGAGCTTCGCGATCGTCTTCTGCACCCACCAACAGTAAACAGGATCCATCATGAATCAACAGAACCGACCGAACCCGCGTGCTAAGTTGTCGAGGTGCAACTGGCCCCGCAGAGACGTGCGTTGATCCTCGAAGCCGTCCGGCGCGACGGCGCCGTACGCGTCGCCGAGCTCGTCGGTCGACTCGGCGTCTCGGACATGACGATCCGCCGAGACCTGGACGCCCTGGCCGCCCAGGGCGCCCTGGAGAAGGTGTACGGCGGAGCCGTCGCCGTCGGCGCGGCCCGGGGCGAGGAGCCCGGCTTCGACGCCAAGTCCGACCGGGAGGCCGCCGCGAAGGCCGCCATCGCCGACATCGCCGCCGGGCTCGTCGAGCCGGGCAGCGTGGTCGCCGTCTCGGCCGGCACCACCGCACACGCGGTGGCTGCCCGACTGCTGGCCGTGCCGCGCCTGACCCTGGTGACCAACTCCCTGCCGGTGGCCGACCTGGTACGGGCCGCCGCCCGGGAGCACGGCCCCGACGGGGCGCCGACCCTGCTGCTCACCGGTGGCTCCCCCACGCCGTCCGCCGCGCTCGTCGGCCCGCTGGCCGACCTGGTGCTGGGCTCGCTCCACGTGGACCTGCTGGTGCTGGGGGCGCACGGGGTCGACGAGCACGCCGGGCTCACCACCCCCAACCTGGCCGAGGCGCAGACCAACCGGGCGCTGATCGCCGCCGCCCGGCGGGTGGCGGTGGTCGCCGACCACACCAAGTGGGGCGTGGTGGGGCTGAGCGGGTTCGCCGCGCTGAAGCGGGTCGACCTCTTCGTCACCGACGCCGGCCTGCCGGAACCGGCCCGGGCGGTGCTGTCGGACGCGGTGGGCGAACTCCTGGTGGCCCGTCCCGCGCCGGGAGCCTGACGGGGGCGCTCGGGGGCGGACCGCTCCCTACTCGACCGGCACCGGTACCGGCGGACCGCTCCCTACTCGACCGGCACCGGTGTCGACGTGGAGCGGACGGCGGGGGACGGACGCCTCACTCGTAGCGGTGCAGGAGGGACTCGCGCTCGTGCTCGCGGACCTGGTCGAGCGTCAGCCCCGGCAGGTCGAGGTGGGCGAGGGTGATCTCGGCGGAACTGGGCACGGCGTCCTCCGCGAGCCACTCCTCGGGCTTCCAGGCCCCGCTGCGCAGGAAGGCCTTGGGGCAGTGCTGGTAGGCCTCCTCCACCTCGACGACGATCGCGCTGCGGGGCGGCTTGCCCACCGGGGTGAGCTGCTGCAGCAGGCGCGGGTCGGCGCTGACGCAGGCCCGGCCGTTGACGCGGAGGGTGGCGGCCCGGCCGGGCACGATGAAGATCAGCCCGGCCCGGCCGGTCTCCACGACGTTGTGCCCCGTGTCCAGCCGCTTGTTGCCGGTGGCGTCCGGGATCACGAGGGTGTGCTCGTCCAGGACGGACACGAAACCGGCCGGCCCGCCGCGCGGTGTCACGTCGCAGCGGCCGTCGGCGCCGGCGGTGGCGATGAACACGAGCGAGGAACGTCCGATGAACGCGCGGGCGACCTCGTGGATCTGGTCCACCTCCTTGCGCCGTACCAGCTCGCTGGGGGCCTCGTACAGGTCGCGCAGTTCGGCCGTGTCGCGCACGGCGGTGGACTCCAGGGCGTCGAATATGCGGCCGGTCGGCCGCGGCAGCGTCGTCACGTGGCGCCAATCTAGCCGATCCGGCGGTCGGAGGATCTTGCGGCCGCTGATCGGGTGTCGTGCGGCGGGTGCCCCAGCGGGGCGCAGGGGGCCAAGGGCGGGCACCCGCAAGGGTGGGCGCCATGACCGCCGCCACGAGTGCCGCCACGAGTGCCGCCGCCGCTGACGCGTACCGTTTCGACGACCTGCGGGCGCTGTTCGTCAACTGCACGCTGAAGCCCTCGCCCGAGGTCAGCAACACCCAGGGCCTGATCGACAAGAGCCGCGCCATCATGGCCGACCGCGGCGTCGCCACCGACGTGATCCGCGCCGTGGACCACGACCTGGCCCCGGGCGTCTACCCGGACATGACCGAGCACGGCGCCGCCTCGGACCTCTGGCCGGTGCTGTACTCGCGGGTGATGGACGCGGACATCCTGGTCCTGTGCGGACCGATCTGGCTCGGCGACAACAGCTCGGTCATGAAGCGGGTCGTCGAGCGCCTGTACAGCTGCTCCAGCCTGCTCAACGAGCAGGGCCAGTACGCCTACTACGGGCGGGCCGGCGGCTGTCTCATCACCGGCAACGAGGACGGGGTGAAGCACTGCGCCATGAACGTCCTCTACAGCCTCCAGCACCTCGGCTACACCGTGCCGCCGCAGGCGGACGCCGGCTGGGTCGGCCCCGCCGGGCCCGGGCCCTCGTACCTGGACCCGGGCTCGGGCGGTCCGGAGAACGACTTCACCAACCGCAACACGACGTTCATGACGTGGAACCTCATGCACATGGCCGCCCTGCTGAAGCGCTCCGGCGGCTTTCCCGCCCACGGCAACCGGCGCTCCGAATGGGACGCCGGCTGCCGCTACGACGCCCCGAACCCCGAGCACCGCTGACGCCGGCTGCCGCTACGACGCCCCGGACCCGAGCACCGCTGAGGACCGCCGCGGCGCGCAGGCGTCAGGGGGCGAGGGCGGTGACGACCTCGCGGCAGCGGGCGGCGGGGTGGTCGGCCGTGACCTCGAGGACCCAGGTTCCCGGGGCGGCGCAGGTGTCCGTCGCCCTCCAGACCGAGATGCTGTTCTCGCACCGCAGCGCCGCGGTCGTGGGCCCCAACCGGTCCCGCTGGAACTCGTCGGCGAACGAGGGGCTGACCCGCGACCACGACCTGCCGGCCGACGGCGGCCCGATCAGCCTGTACGCGGTCGCCCGCCGCGCCCTGTACGAAGAGCTCGCGGTGCACCGCTCCGACGCCCTCGACCTGGAGCTCCTCGGCTTCGGCCTCGACCTGCGCAACAACCAGTGGGCGGCGTTCTTCCGCGCCGTGCTCCCGGATCTGGACGAGGCGGCCCTGCGGCTGCGCTGGACGCGCGGGGTGGGCGACAAGTGGGAGCACGACCGGTTCGCCTTCGTGCCGGCCGACCCCGACTCCGTGCTCGGCTTCCTCGCCGACCAGCCCGCCGAGAGCTGGACCCCGTGCGCCCCGGCCCTCTTCTACCTCGCCCTGGTACGGGGTCCGTACGGCGCGCGGGCGACGATCCGGCGGCGCGCTTCGAGGTGGAGGAGGCCGAACAGCGGGTGCTGGAACGGCGGGGGTCGTAGCGGGCCGCGGGGCGGGGCGGTCGGGTGCGGCGGGAGGCGCCCGCGGGCGCACGTGTGCGGACCGTACCCGGTCCCGGATTCCCGGACGGGTCCCCCAAGCACAAGCTCCGTGCCATGATGGGGAGTTGAGTCAGAGGGGGAGACTTTGACGAACACGGCTGTCCGGGTGCGCCTGGTCCGGGGCGCGAGCGAGAGCGACGTCGGGGCGCTGAAGGCGTGGCTCGAGCGGGAGCAGAAGCTGGCGGCGCTCACGGCCGGCGGGACGCTGGAGATCCAGGAGCGCACCGGCGCGGAGGACGGGTCGGCCCACCCGATGGGGACCGGGACGGACATCGTCCTGGTGCTGGTCGGGGCCGCCGCTCCCAAGCTGTTCGACGAGGTCTACGAACAGGTGAAGAGCGGCGTGCGGGCGTGGCGGGAGAACCGCCGTGCGGTCGAGCGCGGCGAGCCACCCGAGGTCGAGGTCGAGCCGGCCGACGACGGGAGATAGTCCGGTGGCGCGCTTCGACCCGCGCGGCAAGGTGAACCGGGCGCTGCTCGTCGGTGTCCCGAAGTACGACTTCACGCTGCCCGACCACCCCGTCGGGGTCCCTGGCGACCTCCCGGGCGTCGAGCACAACCTGGACGGGCTGGAGCAGGCCCTGCGCGAGGGCGGGGTGTTCGCGGAGGACGAGATCATCGTCTCCCGGCCGCGCACGGTGGACGAGTTCGACCGGCAGCTGGACACCGCGGTCGACGCGGCCGAGGGCCTGCTGCTGCTCTACTTCTCCGGCCACGGCGCCGTACCGAGCACCGGCGACGAGCTCTGGCTGCTGATGCGGCGGGCGACGATCGTGCCGGGTGCCGAGTCGGTGTTCCGCGGCGCCGCGCCCTGGAGGAGCGTGCTGGCCGTGCTGGCCGGCTCGCGGGCCGAGCAGGTGGTCGTCATCCTCGACTGCTGTTACGCCGGCAACGCCTCGGCGGCCTGGGACGGGCTCGGCGCCGCCCAGCGGCAGCGCACCTCACTGCTGATGGGCGTCCAGGCCAACAACCGCGTGGACGCCGGCGACGGCCGCTCCGCCACGCCGTTCACGGCGCAGCTCGTACGGCTGCTGCGCGAGGGGTTACCCGACGGCGGCGGTCCGGGCCCGGTGGCGGGGTCCGCTGCGGGCGGAGCCCCGGGCGGCGGGCGGGACGCGGGCGAGGGGGCCGCAGCGAGCGGGCCCGCAGACGGGCGGGACCCGGACGAGGGTGGCGCCGGGAGCGCCGAGGTCGGCTTCGCCGGTCTGGCGGACGGGCTCAGGGCCCACATGACCGCGCACCACACCACCCTGCGCGAGCCGCCCGAGCCGTGGGAGCCGCAGGGCCGGGCCGCCACCTCGGGCGCCGACGTGCTGCTCGCCGCCCGACGGCCACCGGCCCCGCGGACGGGCCGCGCGAAGGCGCCCGGTGCCCCGGCCGTGTCGACCCGCCCGGGCGCGGCGGCGGCCGGCCCCGGTACGTCGGCGGCCGGCCACGGTACGTCGGCGGCCGGCCCCGGTGCCGCATCGGCCGGCGGCCGGTGGCGCGCCCGCGCCCTGGCCCGGCTCGCGCCCCTGACCGGGCGCCGGCTGGCGGCCGTCGTCGGGGTCCCCGCCGCGCTCGCCGGGATGGCCGCCGCCGGACTGGCCCTCACCAGCGACGGGGACCGGCCGCACTGCGGCCCGGCGCTCGAGCTCCGGCTGCTCACCGACCCGGACCTCGAGCCGACCGTCCGCAGGGCCGCCGAGGCCTACCTCGCCTCCCCCGCGAACAGCACGGACGAGGGCTGCCGGCGCAGCGGCATCACCGTCTACAGCGCCGGGGCCGCCGCCGCGGTGACGGCGTTCGCCCGCCAGTCCGACCCGTGGCAGCGGCCGGTGGGCGAGGACAACCCGCAGCGCGACGTGGGCCCCCAGCCGGACATCTGGATCCCGGCCACGCGCGCGAGCGTGGACCGGGCCCGGCCCGCCCCCACCGGACGGTCCTACGTCGAACTGGAGGCCGACCCGGAGCCGTTCGCGTACTCGCCCGTCGTCCTGGCCGTACCGCAGGACCTGGCCGCCGCGCGGCTCGAGGGGCGGGTGGGGCGACTGGCCGACCTGACCGAGGCCCTCCGCACGCGCGAACGGCGGGCCGGGGTGCGCCGCTCCGACCCGGAGACCACCGACTCCGCGCTGCTGGCGACGGTCGGCCTGTACGGTCCGAAGCTCCAGGACCCGGCCGGCGCCGAACGCGGTGTGGCGCAGCCCGGGCCGCCCGCGCGCACCGCCGCCGACCTGCTGTGCGCGCTGCCGGATGACGACGCCGTGGACGACCGCACCGCCGCCCTGGTGCCGGAGTTCCTGCTGAGGACGGGCGTGGGCTGCCACTCCACGACCCGGGCCGCGCGGATGGCCGAGTACCCCGAGGACGTGCCCGGACTGGAGCCGGTGTTCGTGCGCGTGCGCTGGCGCGACGCGGACCTGGACGGGCCGGCGCGGGACGCGGCCGTGGCCCGGTTCCACGACTGGCTGACCGGCGGGGCGGGGGCCTCGGGCACCCCGGCGACGTACGGGACGGGCAGCGGCACCGCCTCGGCGCCGGCGGTCCGGGACGGGCTCGCCGAGTTCGGGAAGGACGGCTTCCGCAGCGGTTCCGGCAGGCGGCTGCCCCTCGATCCCGGCTCCGGGCAGGGGTTCAACGGGTTCGGGGCGCTGAACGACCCCGGGGAGCCGGCGCCGCGGGCCCGGGAGGCGGCCATGACGGCCGCGCTGACCGGCTACCGCGAGGCCAACGGGCCCGGCCGGGTGCTGTTCCTGCTCGACTCGTCCGGCTCCATGGGGGACCTGTGGGAGGGTCCGGGCGGGGCGCCCGGCATCGTGGCGCAGGCCCTCGCCGGGCTCGGCGGGGGCGACGAGTACGGCGTCTGGTCGGTGGCCACCCGGCAGGGTGGTGGTCCCTCCCACACCGACCTGCTGCCCTTCGGTACGCACCCGCGCGCGGCGGCCCAGCGGACCGTCCGCGGCGCCGCCCTCGTCAGGGACGCCGAGGCCGATCCGTACGGGGCCCTGCGCGACGCCCTGGACGCGATGGCGCGGCGCGGGGCGGGCCGCCCGCGGCTGATCGTCTACCTGACCGACGACGAGGACAACGACGGGCTCACGCAGCCGGGGCGGCTGGACGCCCTGCTCGGGTCGGCGCGGGAGAAGCGGATCCCGGTGGTGATGGCCGCCCTGGACGCCGGCGGCTGCGACCCGGGCAGGCCGGACGCGGCGGTGGCCGAGGCGAGCGGCGGCAGCTGCCTGGACACGAAGACCGACCTCGTCGCCCGGCTGCGTGACGAGGTCGCCCGGACCGGAACGGGGGACGGCGCGTGAAGCCCCGGACGGGAACGGGTGACGGGGGACGTGGGGCACCGGACGGGAACGGAGGACGGACCATGAGCCACGCGCCCGGACGCAGGGGCACGCGGGCGGAGCGGGGGCGCGCGGGCCTCCCCCACCGGGTGCGGGCCGCGCTGGTGGCCGTACCCCTGGCGGTGCTGCTCGCCGCGGGGTGCGACGGCGGCGGGGCCGGGAGCGGGAAGGCCGGGCAGGCCCCGGGGGTGGTGGAGACACCGGGCGAGATCGTGCTGGCCAGTGGCCGCGACGTGACCGGCAAGGGCGGCGTCCGGCAGCAGCTGATCGACGAGTGGAACAAGCAGGAGCACGCGCACGGGTCCGGCTACCAGGCCCGGCTGGTGGAGCTGCCCGGCTCCGCGGACCAGCAGCGCAGCCAGCTGCTCGGCGCGCTGCAGTCCGGCAGCGCCGAGTACGACGTGGTCAACCTGGACGTGACCTGGGTGCCGGAGTTCGCCGCCGCCGGGCTGGTGCGCCAGCTGCCCGCCGGCCTGGTGGACGACGACGTGGTCCCGTCCGTGGCCGCCACCGCGGAGTGGGACGGCAAGGTGTACGCCGCGCCGTTCAACAGCGACGTCGGGTTGCTCTTCTACCGCCGCGACTACCTCGAGGCCGCCGGCGTGACGCATCCGGACGTCGGCGGGAACACCAGCTGGCCCGGGGTCCTGGACCTCATCGAGGCCCTCGGCCGGGCCGGCGACCGGCTGCCCGCGGCCTACGAGAAGGGCTGGACCGCGCAGCTCGACGCCTCGTACGAGGGCCTGACCGTCAACGGCGTCGAGGCGATCGCGTCCGTGACCGACGTCGCGGCCCTCACGGACGCCGCGGGCCGGTACACCGGCACGGCCGACCGACTGCGGGTCGGGATCGAGGAGTTCCGGACCCGCACGCAGGCCTCGTACACGCTGCCGGCGGCCGCGCAGTCCGACGAGACCGACTCGCTGACGGACTTCGCCGCCGGGCGCACCGGGTTCCTGCGCCACTGGCCGTACGCCTACCGCACGCTCCACCAGTCCCTGTCCCCGCAGCGGCTCGGCGTCGCCCCGCTGCCCGGCCGGGCCGTGCTGGGCGGGCAGAACCTGGCCGTCACGCGCGCCTCGCAGCGGGCGGAGGCGGCGGGCCGGCTCATCCGGTTCCTCACCGGCCGGGAGAGCGAACGCTGCCTGCTCGACGCGGGGTTCGCGGCGACGCGGGTGTCCGCGTACACCGACGACGGTCTGCGGTGCCAGGTGGCACGGCAGCCGGCCGGGGCCGCCACGGCGCCGGCCGGCGAGCGCACCGACCGGATGCCGAGGGACGCCAACGGCCGGCCCGCCTACGCGCGCGAGATCCTGCTGCCGGCCCTGCGCCGTGCCGTCCAGCGCCCGCGCACCCCGCTGTACGGCGCGTTCACCCAGACCTTCACCGCCCAGCTGGCGCGCCTGCGGGGCACCGCCCCACCGACCTCGGCCGAACTGGCCGAGGCGCTGGACGCGGCGCTCCGCAAGGCCCTGCCGGGCGGCTGAGCGTCCCTGAACCCGTCGCGGTCGAGGCCGCGGTCGAGGCCGTCCTCAGAAGCAGGTGAGGGTGAGGGGAAGGTGGTGCGGGCGGTGGCTCCAGTGGCGTCGGTGGCGGCGGCGCGTGCGCGGGATCAGCGGTCGCCGGAGGGAGGGAAGTGGATGTCGAGCGCGCAGATGTCGTCGCGATGCCGGGGGCGCAGGGCGGCCAGGGTGCGGGCGAGGCTGTCGTCCCGGCCCTCGCGCAGCAGCCGGAGGGTGCGGTCGGCGAGCCGGGCGAGCCCGTCCTCGATGTCCTCGCCCGGGTCCTCCACGAGGCCGTCGGTGTAGAGCAGGAGGTGGTCCCCGGGCTCCAGGTCGATGACGGCCTCCCTGTACGCGGCACCGCGGTCGGCGCCGAGCAGGCTGCCCTCGGGCTGCGGCAGGAACCGTGCCGTGCCGCCGCGCACCAGGAGGGGCGGGAGGTGCCCGGCCCGCACCCAGAACAGGCGGTGGTCCGCGGGCCGGTAGCGGGCCATGACCATGGTCGCGGTGGCGCCCTGCCCCTCGCGCGCGGTGTGCAGGAGGAGGGCGTTGAGCCGGGTCAGCACGTGCGGGAGCGCCGACCCCGTGACGGCCATGCCCTTGGTGGTGAACCTCAGCTGCGCCATGGTGCCGACGGCCGCCAGGCCGTGGCCGGCCACGTCCCCGACCACGAACAGGGCGTCGCCGTCGGGCAGTTCGATCGCGCTGTACCAGTCGCCGCCGACGTTGACCCCGGTCTCGGCCGGCACGTACGCCACGTCGACGCGCAGGTCCGCGAGCTCCAGCGACTGCTCGGGGGTCGGGAGCAGGGTCTCCTGCAGGCGGGCGGCGAGGGCGCGTTCGGCCTGGAGCATGCCCCGCTGGAGGAGGTTGGCGCGTTCGCTCTCGCGCAGGGCGATCTCGGCGTCCCGCTGCGCGGAGAGGTCCTGGAAGAAGCCGTGCACCTCGGCGGGCGTCCCGTCGGCGTCGGTGCGTGCCTCGGCGACGATCCGCAGGTGCCGGATGCCGTCCGCCGTCCTGATGCGGAAGGGCTGGTCGATCGGTTCGCCATGGCCGAGCAGCCGCTCCACGGCGGCCCCCAGCCGCGGCACGTCGTCGGGCAGCAGGTGGACGGGGAGCTCTTCCAGGGGCATGGGCCCGCGCGCGGGGTCGCGGTCGAAGACGGCGTACACCTGCTCGGACCAGGTGATGGTGTCGGTGGCCAGGTTCCAGCTCGCCCAGCCCAGGTTGCCCAGGCGCTGCATGTCGGCGAGCCGGCGGGCCTCGCGCTCGCTGGTGTCGTGCCGGACCCAGGACACCACGAGGCGCTCGCCGAGCCGGGAGGCCCGGACGGAGTAGGTGGACTCGTGCGGTACGCCCGCCAGGACCTCCTGGTAGACGAAGGGCTCGCCCTCGTAGACCCTGCCGGTGGCGAGGGTGTCGAGGTAGCCGGCCCAGAGGGCGGAGCCGGCCACGGTGGGATAGGTCTCCAGGATCCGCAGGCCCACGAGCTCCCTGCCGCGACGGCCGGCCACGTCGACGGACTCCGGTGCGGCCGCGTCGATCCGGTAGTCCTCCACCTCGCCGTCCCCGTTGCGCAGGGGGGTGAGGAGGGTCGCGGGCCCGGGCAGGGCGTCGAAGATCCGCTGGATCCCGCTGAGGTCCTCGTGGACGAGGTCGCCGGTGGCGTGACCGCCCTGCTGGAGGGGGCCTGCGCACAGTCGGACGGCCCGCCGCAGCAGGGTGCGGGTGCGGGGGTCGAAGGGGGTGTCCCGGGTCCTGAGGAGGCCGACGACCGTGCGGGGCCGCACGCCGGGTACGGGGATCCAGGCACGCGTCGGCCAGCGTCGGGGCGGGCCGCCGATCGGCAGGTAGCGGGCGGCTTCCTGCTCGGGGTCCTCCAGCCACACCGCCTGCCCGTCCGCCACTGCGTCCAGCGGGGCGGTCCCGACGAGCGGCGGGATCCGGCTCCACTGCTCGGCCAGTTCGGGGGCCAGGCCGGCGCACCCGGCCAGTTCCAGGCTGCCGGCCGCGGACACGGCGTAGACCAGGACCACGTCCACGTGCTCGGTGTCCGCGAGCACCGCGCGCAGCAGTCCGGCCACGTCGCCGGGGGTCCGGGCGACGGTCAGGCCGGCAGCGATCCGGGCCGGCAGTGCCTGCCGAGCGGCCCCGCCGTCGCCCTGGTCGTCGTCGCACAGGAGGTAGCGGCGGGCGCTGAAGGGGGACTCGGCCGCGGGGGCCGCGGTGGTCCCGGGCAGCGGGGCCCGGCCGGGCTCCGGGGACTCCGCGGGCCCCGCGGACTCCCGGGACGACGGGGCCGGCTCCGCGTCCGCCGGCCGTTCCGCGCGTCGGGGCCGGGAGCGGGGCCCGGCACGGCCCAGCGTGATCCAGCACTCCTCCACCAGGGTCCGCCGGCCCGCCTCGGCGCGGTCGCGGAGCAGCTCGTACGCCGTGTCCGCCGCCACCCCCTCCTGGGCCATCAGCACGCCCTTGGCCCGTTCGAGGACGGCGGCCATCGAGGCCATGCCCTCCAGGTCCACGACCTCGGCCCGGAGCCTGGCCACCACCTTCGCCAGGGCAAGCACCTCCGGACCGGCGACCTCACCCGGGGCGTCCGCATCACTCCCCATCTTTCGAGGGTGCCACGTGAGCGGGCGCCCCGTGCGGCCGACCCCCGCCCGGCCGCGGCGGCGGCCCGGACGGGACGACGCCCCGCGCCGCGGCGGGGCGGCCGGATCGGGAATCAGGAGGGGAGCACCTCGACCGCGTGGACCGCCTGGGTGACGGAGGCGTACACCGTGAGGCCGCCGGCGGCGAGGGACTGCCGGAGCAGGCGCCGCACCTCGACGGCGGTCGAGACGACCGCCAGGGACGCCGCACGTGCCCGGCAGCTGTGCTGGGCGCGCAGGACCACGCTCGTGGCCGCCGGTGTGAGGAGGCTGGGGATCTCCACCACCAGACGGCGCGGCCGGTGGCTGGCGAGGAGCTCGTCGATGGCCAGGGTCGCGGCGGCCCGGTGGCGCAGGGCCAGCGCGGGGAGCAGACGGATGACCAGCACCCCGTCGCCCGCCGTCCGGTGGGTCAGCGGCATGTGCCCTTCACCGGCCGGTGGCGGCGGGCTCGGCGCCCGGCGCGGTGTGCGGCGTGCTCATGTGGGCGGCCACGACCGCCAGGCACCGGTCGCAGTACGCCTCGGTGCCGGCGGGGTCGCCCGGCACGGTTCGCGTGCCGCACAGGGTGCGTCCGCCACCGCCGCCGTCCCGCGGCAGGACGTGCCACACCAGCGCGGCGTCCGGTCCCGGCCCGATCCGCATCTCGAACATGGCCCAACCTCCCGTCGTGTCGCTTCAGTGCCAGGCAAGAGCACCCGGCCGGAGATCGCACCCCACCGGGCCGCCCCGCAGCCGGCCGGGGCCCCCCGGTCGGACCCGCCAGCAGCGCCTTCCGGCCGCCCTCGCGTCCCGGGCGGCCCGCGCCCGAACGGGTGAACGCCCGCGACCGGCCGCGCCTCGGGAGGCCCACGTGCACGTCGTCGGCCCGGCCGCGCCACCAGACCCGTTGCGGGCAACCCGGACGCCGCACCGGTACGCCTGCCCGGCCCGCCGCCGTGCGGCTGCCAGGGTGGACGGATGCGGCCGCCGGCCCGGTCGCAGCGCACTTCGTGGAGGCCCCGATGGTGTCGGTCGAGAACACGCCGGTGGACAACACCCCGGCACCGGACGCGGCGGAGGCGGCGGCCCGTGCCGGCGCCCGGCGGGTCACCGCGGGACGGCGTCTGCTGGAGGTGCTGGGCACCACCGACCACAAGACGATCGGCTACCTGTACCTCGTCACGTCCTTCGCGTTCTTCCTCTTCGGCGGCCTGCTCGCCCTGCTCATGCGCGCGGAGCTGGCCCGCCCCGGCCTGCAGCTCGTCTCCGCGCAGCAGTACAACCAGCTCTTCACGGTGCACGGCACGGTCATGATGCTGCTGTTCGCCACCCCCACCTTCACCGGCTTCGCCAATGCCGTGATGCCGCTCCAGATCGGCGCCCCGGACGTGGCGTTCCCCCGCCTGAACGCTTTCACCTACTGGGTCTACCTGTTCGGCGGCCTCACCGTGGTCGCCGGCTTCCTCACGGCCGACGGGGCCGCAGCCTTCGGCTGGTTCGCGTACGCGCCCCTCAACAGCGCGCAGCACTCCCCCGGGATCGGGGCGGACCTGTGGGTGATGGGCCTGGCCGTGTCGGGGCTGAGCACCATCCTCGGCTCGGTCAACTTCGTCACCACGATCGTCTGCCTGCGGGCGCCGGGGATGACGCTGTTCCGGATGCCGGTGTTCACCTGGAACGTGCTGTTCACCTCCGTCCTGGCACTGCTCGCCTTCCCCGTGCTCGCGGCGGCGCTGCTCGCGCTGGAGGCGGACCGCAAGCTGGGGGCGCACGTCTACGACCCGCAGTACGGCGGCGCGATCCTGTGGCAGCACCTGTTCTGGTTCTTCGGCCATCCGGAGGTGTACATCGTGGCACTGCCGTTCTTCGGGGTGATCAGCGAGATCGTCCCGGTCTTCAGCCGCAAGCCGGTCTTCGGGTACGTGGCGCTGATCGGGGCGACCATGGCCATCACGGGCCTGTCGGCCACCGTCTGGGCCCACCACATGTTCGCCACCGGGGCCGTGCTGCTGCCGTTCTTCTCGCTGCTGTCCTTCCTGATCGCGGTGCCGACCGGGGTGAAGTTCTTCAACTGGATCGGCACGATGTGGCGCGGCTCGCTGTCGTTCGAGACACCCATGCTGTGGAGCATCGGCTTCCTGGTGACGTTCCTGCTCGGGGGCCTGACGGGCGTGGTCGTGGCCTCGCCCCCGATGGACTTCGCCTTCACCGACAGCTACTTCGTGGTGGCCCACCTGCACTACGTGCTCTTCGGCACGATCGTCTTCGCGACCTTCGCCGGCTTCTACTTCTGGTGGCCCAAGTTCACCGGCCGCATGCTCGACGAACGGCTCGGCAGGATCCACTTCTGGACGCTCTTCACCGGCTTCCAGCTGACCTTCCTCGTCCAGCACTGGCTGGGCGAGAGGGGCATGCCGCGCCGGTACGCCGACTACCTCGCGGCCGACGGCTTCACCCTGCTGAACTCCCTGTCCAGCCTGGGGGCGTTCCTGCTCGGGCTGTCGACGCTGCCGTTCCTGTACAACGTGTGGCGCACCGCGCGGTACGGCGAGCGGGTGACCGTCGAGGACCCGTGGGGCTGGGGCCGGTCCCTGGAGTGGGCCACCAGCTGCCCGCCGCCCCGGCACAACTTCCACGCCCTGCCGCGCATCCGCTCCGACTCGCCCGCCTTCGACCTGCACCACCCGGAGGTGACGGGACCATGAGGGCCGAGGCCTGGCTGTTCACCGGAGTCGCCCTCTTCTTCGCCGCGACGGGCGGGGTGTACGCCGCCTACGCCCACGACCCCGCGGGCGTGGCCGCCCTGATGGTCTCGCTGCTGATGGCCGGGCTCGTCGCGGCCTTCCTGTGGCGGCAGGCCGGCAAGGGCGGGCCGCGGCCCGAGGACGACGCGGAGGCGGAGGTGGCCGCGGCGGCCGGGCGCCGCTTCTCGTTCCCCGCCCGCAGCTTCGCCCCCGTGACGGCGGCCGCCGGCACCGGGCTCATGGGGCTGGGCACGGTGATCGGGCTGTGGCTGGTGCTGATCGGTTTCGGTCTGCTGGTACCGGGTGTGTACGGGTTCGTGTTCGCCGGTTCCGACTACGCGTCCGAGGACTGAGGCGGGGTCCCGTCCCCGGGCCCCGCGTCCCGACCCGCCGCCCACCCCGCGTCCCGGCCGCCCGGCCCGACGTCCGTCCCCGCGCCCGGCCCGACGTCCGGCCCGGCCAGTACGGCCGCCACCGCGTCCCGGGTCGCCCGCGAGAGGGGCGGGGGCTGCCGGTCGCCGTAGTACCAGTGGCTCAGCGCAGTCCGGAGCCGGGCGACGGCCCGTACCCGCCACGGCGTCCCGGGCCAGCGGGCGACGGCGGGCAGCGGGCGGGGCGCGGGCAGCTCGTACACCGCGCGGACGTACCGCTCCCCGGGCGGCAGCGGCGCGTGCACCCCGTGGAAGCCGCCGTCCGCGGTCTGGTACACCTCGCCCGTCTCCTCGCCCTCGGTGAGCAGTTCGTTGTCGCGGACCTGCAGGGCGAGGCAGAGGCGCCGGGTGACCCGGAACGCGGCCGGCGGCAGCACCAGGACCGCGACGCGCAGGGTCCACGTGATCCCCCGCACCGGAACGCCCGTCACGTAGGCGAACACGTCCTGCGCCCCCGCCACCAGCAGCACCGCGTAGGCCGTGAGCACCGCCACCGCGAGCGCGGTCCGGGCGGGCCGGTGGCGGGGCCGGTCGCACAGGTGCCGCTCACCGCGCTCGCCGGTGATCCAGCGTTCGAAGAACGGGTACGCGTACAGGCCCGTGAAGAGCAGGCCCGGCAGGATCACGGCCGGTACCAGCGGGTTCCACGAGAGGGTGTGGCCCCACAGCCGGGTCTCGATCCCGGGCATGAGGCGCAGCGCTCCCTCCAGGAAGCCCACGTACCAGTCCGGCTGGGCGTCGGTGGAGTCGACGTCGGCACTGTACGGACCGTAGTTCCAGACCGGGTTGATCTGGGCCAGGGCGCCGAGGGCCGCGAGGACGCCCGCCACCATGAAGAACAGGCCCGCCGACTTGGCCGTGTAGCGGGGGTGGAAGGGCTGGCCGACGGCGTTGGCGCCGGTGCGGCCGGGCGCGGCCCACTGGGTGTGCTTGAGGTGCACGACCAGCAGCAGGTGCAGCGTGACCAGTCCGAGCAGCAGGCCGGGCACGAGCAGGATGTGCACGGGGTAGAGGCGGGGGACGATGTCGTGGCCCGGAAACTCGCCGCCGAAGACGAGGAACGAGGCGTACGTGCCCACCACCGGCAGCGACAGCACGATGCCCTGGGCGGTGCGGAGCCCGGTGCCCGAGAGCAGGTCGTCCGGCAGCGAGTAGCCGGCGAACCCCTCCAGCAGGGCCAGGACGAACATGGTGACGCCGACGGCCCAGTTCAGCTCGCGCGGGCGGCGGAAGGCTCCGGTGAGGTAGACGCGCAGCAGGTGCACCGCGATGGCGCTGACGAAGACGAGCGCGGCCCAGTGGTGGATCTGCCGGATGAGGAGGCCGCCGCGTACGTCGAAGGAGATCCGCAGGGTGGAGGCGTACGCCTCGGAGACGCGCAGGCCGCTCAGCGGGGCGTAGGAGCCGGTGTAGGTCGTGTGGTCGAGGCTGGGGCTGAAGAAGAGGGTCAGCCAGGTGCCGGTGAGGAGGAGGACGACCAGGCTGTAGAGGGCGATCTCGCCGAGGAGGAAGGACCAGTGGTCGGGGAAGGCCTTGCGCAGGCCGGTGCGGGCCGCCTCCAGCACCGGCAGCCGGGCGTCCGCGTACGAGACGGTCCGCCCCGCGGCCCGGCCCAGCCGCTGGGCGGCCCGCTCGCTCGTCTTCTTCGGCTGCACGCGCCGCGACTCCCTTCGGGCCGGCTTCCGGGGCTCGGTCCCGGGCCTGGCTCCGGGACCGGTGCCGGGTCCCGTTCCCGGGTCCCGCTGCCCGAATATGGCCCGTGCCGCCGCGGTGGCCGGGGAGCCACGCACGCCGGCGGGGGTGAAAGCACGTGTTCAGCCCCTTTCCGCCCGCGGAGGGGTCCGACCCGCCGCGGCGGGTCGGACGCGTGCGTCCGGGCCGCGGCGGGCCGTGGGGGCGCCGGGATCGTCGGGGAGGCGCGCGTCAGGCCCGGACCGGGCGGACCAGGCGGACCGGGCGGACCGGGCGGACCGGGCGGACCGGGAGCGTCTCGACGCTGTTGCCGATGAAGCTGCGCTGGTGGGGCAGTTCGGCCTCGGGGACGGCGAGGTCGAGGTCCGGGAAGCGGGTGAAGAGCCGTTCGAGGGCGATCGTGGCCTCGAGGCGGGCGAGCGGGGCGCCCACGCAGTAGTGCGCGCCCTGGCCGAAGGAGAGGTGCCGGGCCGCACCGGGCCGGGTGACGTCGAAGCGGTCGGCGTCCGGGCCGTGGAAGGCCGCGTCGCGCCCGGCGGCGGTGTAGCCGGCGAGGACCGGGGTGCCCCGCGGGATCACGGTGCCGCCGAGGGACAGGTCGCGGGTGGGGTAGCGGAAGGGGAACCAGCTGACCGGGCCGTCCCAGCGGAGCGTCTCGTCCACCACGTCCGACCAGGTGGCCTTTCCCTCCAGGACCAGCGCCAGCTGGTCGCGGTGGGTGCACAGGGCCCGTACGGCGTTGCCGATCAGGTTGAGGGTGGTCTCGTGGCCGGCGACCAGCATCAGGCGCATCGTGCCGATGAGTTCGGCCTCGCTGAGCCGGTCGCCGCCGTCCTCGCGGGCGGCTATCAGCGCACTGGTCAGGTCGTCGCCGGGGGCCGCCCGGCGGGCGGCCGCGATCGTGCCGAGCAGTTCGACGAGCTCGCGCACGGCGGCCGTCACCTCCGCCGGGGTGGTGTCGGTGGCGATGATGACCGTGTACGTGAGGTCGTGCAGGCGGCCGCGGTGTTCGGGGTCCACGCCGAGCAGCTCGCAGATGACGCTCATCGGGAGCGGGAGCGCGAAGTGGGTGCGCAGGTCCGCGACGCCCTCCGGGTCCTCGGCGGCGGCCCGGCCGAGGTCGTCGAGGAGGCCTGCGGTCAGCTCCTCGACGCGCGGGCGCAGCCGCTCCACCTGGCGGGCGGTGAAGGCGTTGCCGACGAGCGAGCGCAGTCGTCGGTGGTCGGCGCCGTCGGCGGTGTGCATGCCCTGGGCGTTGGCGAAGACGCGCAGCGGCCAGTCCGCGGGGATCGTGCCGTCGTTCAGGGCCGGGCAGTGGCGGGCGTCCTTGGCCACGTCGGGGTGGGAGAGGAACTCCTTGAGCGCGTCGTGCCCCAGGACGACCGCCGCGGGCACCCCGCCGGGCAGGACGATGTCCGCGACGGGCCCCCGGGCCCGCAGCTCGGCGTTCAGGGCGTGCGGGCAGCCGCCGGCGGGCGCGACGACGTGGGCGGGAGCAGGTTCGGAGGTGTGCGAGGACAAGCCGGGACTCCTGACCGACCGTAGGAACGAATACCGGCCAACAGTGCGGTGCCGGAGGCCGGTTGTACAAGTCCGCCCCCGTCCCCGTCCCCCGTCCCCGCTCCCGTCCCCGACCGGCGGGCCGCGCTCCCGGCCCGGAGGCGGCGTCCGCGTGATCCGGATCACGTCGTGTCACAGAACGCGGGGCCGCGGTGTCTTCATGGCGAACCCCTGGAGCCGGAGGAGGCACCGTGAACGAGAACATCCGCGTGGTCGTGGTCGGCGGCGGGTACGCCGGTGTGATGGCCGCCAACCGCCTGACGCGGCGCGCCGACGTCGCCGTGACCCTGGTCAACCCGCGCCCGACCTTCGTCGAGCGGATCCGCCTGCACCAGCTCGTGGGCGGGTCCCACGCCGCCGTGGTCGACTACCGGGAGGTGCTGGCCGGGAGCGTCCGGCTCGTGGTCGACACCGCGACCCGCATCGACGCGGCCGCGCGCCGCGTGACGCTCGCCGGCGGCGACGCGCTCGGCTACGACCACCTGGTCTACGCGGTGGGCAGCGGCAGCGCGGACCCGCGCGTGCCCGGGGCGGCGGAGTTCGCCCACCCGATCGCGAGCCTGGAGGAGGCGCTGCGACTGCGTCCGCTCGTCACCGCCGCCCCCGCCGGGGCCCCGGTGGCCGTGGTGGGAGCCGGGCCGACCGGCATCGAGACCGCCGCGGAGCTCGCGGAGGAGGGCCGCGCGGTGACCCTGGTCTGCGGCGGGGAACTGGGCCCGTACCTGCACCCGAAGGGGCGGCGCGCGGTGTCCCGGCGGCTGGCCGCGCTCGGTGTGACCGTGGTCGAGGGGCCCGGGACGAAGGTGGCGGCCGTGGCGGCCGGGAGCGTGACGCTGGCCGACGGTCGTACGCTGCCGAGCTCGGTGACGGTCTGGACTGCCGGGTTCGGCGTACCGGACCTGGCCGCCCGCAGCGGGCTGACCACCGACACGCTGGGCCGCCTGGTCACGGACGAGACGCTGACGAGCGTGGACGACGAGCGGATCGTCGCGGCCGGGGATTCCGCGGCCCCGTCGCAGCTGCCGCTGCGGATGAGCTGCCAGGCCGCGGGCCCGCTGGGTGCCCAGGCCGCCGACACCGTGCTCAGCCGCATCGCGGGTGAGCGGCCCCAGACGCTCAGGGTGGGGTTCGTCGGCCAGTGCATGAGCCTGGGGCGCCGGTCCGCGGTCTTCCAGTTCTCGACGAAGGAGGACAACGCCAAGGGCCTCTTCCTCGGCGGCCGGACCGCCGCGAAGCTCAAGGAGGTGGTCTGCAGGGGCACGGTCAAGATGCTGGCGGACGAGGCGCGCAAGCCCGGTTCGTGCACCGCGCACCGCTGGTTCAAGGAGGGCGGGCGCCAGGAGCTGCTGCGGGCCCGGGAAGCCGGGACGGAGGCCGGGACGGGGGCCGGCTCGGCGGACCGCGGCGGGGACCGGGTGACGGACCGCGGCGGGGACCGGGTGACGGACGGGGTGGCGGCGCGGTAGGGCGCCCCGCGCGGCGGGCCCGCCGTGTCAGGCCCGCAGGTGGCGTGCGCCCAGCCCGCGGCGGTCGCGCAGCAGGGCGCGCAGCGGTCCCGGCCCCTCGTAGCCGACGCGGCGGGCCACCGCCGCCAGCGGCAGTGACGTCGTGCGCAGCAGGTGCTCGGCCTGCTCCACCCGCAGGTCCTGCACGAGCCGGATGGGGGCGCACCCCAGGGTCCGGGTGACGGCGCGCTGGAGCGTGCGTTCGCTGACCCCGAGCGCCCGGGCGGCCTCCGCGATCGACAGCGGCTCGCCGATCCGGGCCCGCACCCACTCCTCGAACGCCGAGACCAGCGGGTCGTGGCGGGCCAGTGCGCTCGGGATGGTGTACGCGGCCTGCGAGGCGCGCTCGTCCACCACCAGGTAGCGGCGCACCAGGTCGGCAAGGGCGGGGCTGCGCATCCGTACGATCGCCAGGGCCAGGTCGAGGTGGCTGAAGGCCGCGCCGGCGGTGGTGACGCCGTCGCTGGTGGTGACCATGCGGCTCTCGTCGACCGTGACCCGGGGGTAGCGCTCCCGGAACACCGGCGCCAGCCACCAGCTGGTGGTGGCCCGGAGCCCGTCCAGGACGCCGGCCTCGGCCAGCAGGAAGGTACCGGTGCAGGACGTGGCGAGCGGGGTGCGCCGTTCCCGCGCCTCGGCGAGCAGCCGGCGGGCGCTCCGGTGCGCGGCGGACCCGACCACCTCCAGCAGGCCGTCGGGGTGCCGCTCCATGAGGGCCGGTACGACGACGACGTCCGCGTCCTCGGCCTCCGTGGCGCTCTCGGTGTCGACGCGGTGGCCCAGGCCGGTGCGCACCCGGCGCCGGACGCCGACGGTGCGGACGTCGAACCGCGGAGGCGTCGCCCCGGCCAGCCGGGGTCCCAGCGCATTGGCGGAGTGGAGCACGTCGAGGATCCCGGACACCCCGGAGTCGAACGCGCCGTCGAGCACGAGCACGGCTACCTTCATCCGGTCACCCTAGGTCCTGTCGGGGCGCGCGGTGCCGGATCCGGTGCGTCGGGCACGGTTTCCGACAGTCCCGGACGGCGGGCGTCAGCCGCGGACCGCGGCGACGGCCTCGTCGTAGAGGGCCGCGGGGTCGCCCTGGCCGCCGGCCCGGATCCAGGCCTCGGTGGCGGCGTCGGCGCAGGCGAACACGGTGGCCAGGACGGCTTCGGCGCGCAGCTCCGGGTCCGCCGCCCCGGCGGGCATCCGCGCCAGCACCGCGGGCAGCACCTCCTCGTGCCACAGGAGGCGCTTCTGCACGTACCGGGCGCGCAGCGAGGGCGTGCCGAAGATGAGGCCCATGATCCGCAGCACCTGCTCGGGCGAGCCGTGCGCGTCCATGATCGCGACGAGCCCCGCCCGGAGGGCCTGCCACGCCGTGGCCTCGGCGGGCTGGGCCTCGACCGTCTCCCGCAGCACCTCCCCGAAACCGTCCTGCTCACCGCAGACGATGTCCTCCTTCGTACCGAAGTACCGGAAGAGCGAACGCTGCGAGATCCCCGCCTCCTTGGCGATCTGGGCGATGGTCGTGGCCTCGTAGCCCTGCTCGTCGAAGAGCCGCATGGCGGTGTCGTGGATGCTCGCGACCACGGCCTGCCGGGAGCGGTCCCACAGGGTCGGGGCGGTGGTCGTCGGCTGCGGTGCGGTGGTCCCCATCCGGTCAGCATATAGGCGGGCCGCCAAGCTGCATCCTGCTGCCTGGTTGGCAGTCACTGCCAACCAGGCATACAGTGATGGCTCGCGATCCACGCGATCTCACCTCATGGGCAGGAGCCACTGTGAACGCGGTCGACTACCGGGGCCGGACCACCCTCATCACCGGCGCCAGCGCGGGCCTGGGCACGGAGTTCGCGCGCAGGCTGGCCGCCCGCGGCTCGGACCTGGTGCTCGTGGCCCGGCGCGCCGAGCGCCTGGACGCCCTGGCGGCGGAACTGTCGGCGACGTACGGCGTCAAGGCCGAGCCGATCGCCATGGACCTGGCGGTGGCCGGCTCCGGCGCACTGCTGGCGGCCGAGGTGGAGCGGCGCGGCATCACGCTCTCCAGCGTCATCAACAACGCGGGCTTCGGCACCTTCGGCCCCTTCCACGAGGAGGATCCCGAGCGGCTGCGCGAGGAGATCGGCCTCGACGTGGCGGCCGTGGTCGACATCAGCCGGGCCTTCATCGGCGGCCTGCGGGAGCGCGGCGAGGGCGTGCTGGTCAACGTGGCGAGCATGGCGGCCTACCAGCCCATCCCCCACATGGCCGTCTACGGTGCCTCCAAGGCCTTCGTGCTCAGCTTCACCGAGGCGCTGTGGCAGGAGTCGCGGGGCACCGGGCTCCGCGTCCTCGCGCTGTCGCCGGGCGCGACGAGGACGGAGTTCTTCGACGTCATCGGCACCGAGGACGCGGCCGGCGTGGCGCCGATGCAGACCGCGGAGCAGGTCGTGCGGACGGCACTGCGCGCCCTGGACCGCCGCAACCCCCCGCCGAGCGTGATCTCGGGCGCCGCCAACCGCGTGTCGGCCTACGCGGGGCGCCTGCTGAGCCGCCGCCAGCTCGTCAAGACCGTCGCCCGCATGACCGGCCGGTAACCCGACCGGCGGCACCGGCGGCCACCGGACCGCCGGTCCGGCTCGGCCGTTCCTCGGTCCACCCCTCCGGGCGGCCGCCCCCACGGCCGCCCGCCCGAACCCCGTCGAGCCGCCAGCCGCCGATGCGGCGGCGCGACGGGGCGGCGGCCGTTCCGGCCCCGGCGCGCCCGACGGCACCGACCGGCCCGCGGACCCGATGCCGGTGGCGCTCACGGCCGGACGCGCCGCGGCCGGACCCGAAGGGCCCGACCGGCCCCGCGCGCCCCGCCAGCTCCGCCGCCCCGCGCGCCCCGCCGGCCCCGCCGGCCCCGCCGCCCCCGCGCGCCCCGCGGCCGCGGCGCGCCGAGGCTCGACCGGAATTCAGGCGGGACCTGAGAGCGTGGCGGCCGACCCGCCCTTCCGCCGGTCGGTGCTTCGGGCCGTCCGACGGTCCGACGGTCCGTCCTCCGTGGCCGCTGTCGGACCGCCCGCCCGATCCACCGCATCCGTGCCACGACCCCTTCGGGAGCCAGGACATGTCCGCGCCCGTGTCCGAACGCGTGGCGGCCCGTCCCGCCGCGTCCACCGGAACCGCCTTGCCCTCCGGGCCGACCGCCGCACCCGGCGGGGTCCCCGAGCCGTCCTCCGCGTCCGCCGCACCCGCCGCGGCCGGGCGCCGGGCGCGGCCCGGGCTCGCACTGGCCGTCGTCGCCGGGTGCACCGCGATGGTCCGGCTCGACGCCCCGGTCACGCACCTGGCCCGGCCCGGGATCCGGGCCGGCCTGGACCAGTCCGCCCCGTCCGCGTCCTGGGCCGTGGGCGCCTGCCTGCTGGCCTTCGGCGGTCTGCTGCTGCTCGGCGGCCGGGCCGGGGACGTCCTCGGCCGGCACCGGGTCTTCGTCGCGGGTGTGTACGTGTTCACGGCCGCGGCCGCCGTACGGGCGTTCGTACCCGGTGGCGAGCTGCTGGTCGCGCTGCGCGCCGCGGAGGGTGCGGGCGCGGCCTTCGCCACCGCCAACGGGTTCGCGCTCCTGCTCGCGACCTTCGCGGATGGCCCGGCCCGCAGGCGGGCGATCGCCGTGTGCACGGCGGTGGGCGCCGCGTCGACGGCCGGCGGGCTGCTGCTGGCCGCGGCCGCACCGACGTCGGCGGGCTCCGGACGGTGGGTGGGGCTGCTGGACGTACCGACGGGGCTGGCCGTGGTCCTGCTCGCGCGGCGCGTGCCGGCCGGGCCCCGGCGCGTGCCGGGCCGCTTCGACGGGGCCGGTGCGGTCCTGTCCGCGGTGGGCGCCGCCGCGCTGGTGTACGGGCTGTGGCGGGCGGCGGAGCGCCCGTGGGGCGACGCCCCGGTGGCGGGCCCGGTCGCGGCCGGGTCGGTGCTGCTCGCCGTGCTCGTCGGGGTGCGGCGGCGGACGGAGGGGCCGATCGTGCGGCCGGGCCTGTTCCGGGACCGGGACCGGGTGCTGGCCTTCGCGAGCATGCTGCTGCTGCCCGGGGCGCTGGTCGGCGCGTACGTCGACCTCGGCCCGTTCTTCCAGCAGGAGCGCGGCTGGTCCGCACTGGCCGCGGCGGTCGCCCTGCTGCCGCTGCCGCTGGCGACGGCCGGTGCGGCCGGGCTGGCGGTGCACGCGGAGCGGGCCGTCGGCGCGAAGCGGGTGATGGTGCTGGGGGCCCTCGCGCTGGTGGTGGAGAACCTGTGGCTGGCGTTCCTGGAGCCGGCCGGCGACTACGCCTCCGCCGTGCTGCCGTCACTGGTGCTGCTGGGCGCGGGCACGGCCTTCTGCGCCGTCCCGGCGACCGTCCTGGCCACCTCGGGGCTGCGCCCGGACGAGCTGGGGCAGGCCGGCAGCGTCCTCGGCGCCCTCCAGGCGGTGGGCGGCTGCCTGGGCATCGCGCTGCTGGCCACGGCCTCGTCGGGGTACACCGTCCCCGCGGACGCGATGGGCGCCGGGTTCACCGCCGGTGCCGCCGTCGCGGGCGCGGGGCTGCTGCTGGCCCTGGGCCTGCGCCCGCGCCGGTAGCAGGGCTCCGGACAGCCCTCGGGAGGGGCTCCGACACGCTCAGGAGGCGTCCCGCCCGTGCCCGTGGCCGTCCTCCCGGCGCTCCCCGGCCGCCACGCGGTCGACGAGGACGAGGGCCACGTCGTCCGCCAGCGAGCCCTGGGTGTGGTGGAGCAGGGCCTGCCGCAGGGCTTCCAGGAACGCCGTGCGGGTGTGGCCGTGCATCGTCGCCATGGCCTCGGGAAGGTCGAAGAAGCCCCGGTCGCGGTCGCGGGCTTCGACGACGCCGTCCGTGTGCAGCAGCAGCCGGTCGCCCGGGGCGAAGGGGTAGCTGTCCATCCGGCCCGGCGGGCCGGTGATGAACTCCTCCAGGCCGAGCGGCGGCAGCGGGCTGCTGGGCTGCAGGGACCGCACCGCCCCGTTGCGCAGCAGCAGCGGCGCCGGATGGCCCCGGTTGACGAGCTCGATGTCCGGGCCGTCGGGGATCTGGGCGACGAGCGCGGTCACGAAGGCCTCCTGGTACGCGTCCTCGCCGCCGGCGCTCGCGAGGGCGGCGTCCCGCCGCAGGGCCGCTCCGCAGTGGTTGACCACCTCCACCAGGTCCTCCTCGTAGTGCACGGCCTCCCGGAACGCGCCCAGCACGACGGCCGCGGCCCGGACCGCGGGCAGGCCCTTGCCCCGTACGTCCCCGACGATCAGCCGCACGCCGTACCGGGTCTGGACCGCGTCGTACAGGTCGCCGCCGATCTGCGCCCCGGTCTCGGCCGCGAGGTACAGGCTGGCCGCACGGACCGGGCCCAGCCTGGCCGGCACCGGGCGCAGCAGGACCTCCTGCGCGGCGGTGGCGATCCGGCGCACCTGGTTGAGCTCGCTGTCCCGGCGGGTCCGGGCGGCGCGGCTGGTCAGGTAGCCGGCGGTGGACACGAGGAACAGGGCGAGGAAGTTCGTGTAGACCTGCTGGCCGCCCCAGGCGTTGTTGTGGGTGGCGGTGACCACGCTGACGGCGACCGCCACGCCCGCCGCCGCGAGGGTGCCTCCGGGGCCCATCGTGACCGCCGCGAGGGCCGGAGTCGCCACGAGCAGGGGGCCGGTGTAGATGACATGGGCCGGCGTGAGCTCGATGACGAGCACCAGCAGCGCGATCGCGAAGGGCACGCACTCCGCGAGGACGAAGAGGACCTGGTGGTGGCCGCCGGCTCCCGGTCCCGAAGGCGAGCGCAGGGCCGCTCTCATGACTACAGCCTGCCTCGTACGGGCGTACGGCCGCCACTCATCGGGGCACGATCGCGGCACCGGCCCGGGGCACGGCCGCAGCACCGGCCCGGGGACCGAGGGGGGCCGGCCCGGGCACCGATCGGGGCACGGGGTCCCCGGTACCGTCCGCCCGCGCCCGGGACCGGGTAGGGATGCGGGCACGGCGCGGCCGCCCCGACCGCGCCGTGCCGAGTCCGGAGGCCCGCATGACCGAGAGCACCGATCCGCCGGAGGCCCGGCGGACCTCCCGCGTCGAGTTCGACGCCCTCTTCGCGTCCGTGCGCACGTGGGGCCGGTGGAGCCACGCCGACCGGGGCGCGTGGAACCTGGCGACCCCGGAGCGCGTCCGGCGGGCCGCCGGCCTGGTCCGCGACGGTACGGCGGTGCCCCTGGGACTCCCCTGGAACACCCGGCCCGGGCCGGACAACCCCCGGCCCGCCCTGCACTACATGTCCGACCTCGGCGACGTGGAGCCCCCGGAACCGGCCACCCACAAGGACTTCCTGGGCGCCGACTACCACGGCAAGGCCGTCACCCACCTCGACGCGCTGGCGCACGTCGCCTACCGGGGGCGGCTCTACGACGGGCGGCCGGCCCGCGCCTGCGTGGGCGCCGACGGCGTCCGGTTCGGCTCGGTGGCGGCCCTCGGCCCGCTGGTCGCCAAGGGCGTGCTCCTCGACCTCCCGGCCGTCCTCGGGACCGACTGGCTGGAGCCGGGCCGGGCGGTGGGGGCGGCGGACGTGGTGGCGGCCGAGCGGGCGCTCGGCGCCGCCGTCGACGAGGGCTGCGCCGTGCTGCTGCGCACGGGCCGGTTCCGGCGGCGGCGCGCGCTGGGCCCGTGGGACGTCGGCACGGCGAGCGCGGGCTTCGCCGTGGACGCGATGCCGCTGCTGGGCGAGCGCGGGATCGGCCTGCTCGGCGCGGACGGGGACAGCGACGTACGGCCGTCACCCGTGGAGGGGGTGCACTCCCCCGTGCACGCCCTGGCGGTGGCGGCCATGGGGGTGCCGCTGCTGGACAACCTGGACCTGGAGGAACTGTCCGCCGCGTGCGCCGTGGCGGGGCGCTACGAGTTCATGATCGTCGTGGCCCCGCTCGTCGTCCCCGGCGGGACGGGGTCGCCGGTCAATCCGGTCGCCGTCCTGTGAACCCGTAAATCACCCGGAATATACTCAAAACGCACTGCTTTCAACGACACCACACGGACCAGGACATCCTCGAGGGGCACACCGCCCAGGGGAAGTGATGCAGATGGGCGTCACGGGAGACCGGATCGGCCCCGCACGCTCCCGTGAACGGTTCCTGGTGGGCGAACCGGTCGCGACGGGGGTGCGGGGTTCCATCCTCGACTCGTGGCAGCGCTGCCGGCTGCTGGGGCTGTCCCCGGACGGTGCCGAGCTGCCCTACCGGGACGACTTCGACCGCGACGGCCGGCTCGTCCGGGCCGCCCGGCCCGTGCTCGACCATCTGGAGTCCCGGTTCTCGGGCAGCCGGATGAACATCTCGGTCGCCGACGCCGCGGGCACCGTACTGGAGCGCCGCTTCGGCGAGCCCTCCCTCGCCCGGAGCCTGCCACCGGTCCAGAGCGTGCCGGGCTTCGTCTTCGCCGAGCGGTACGCCGGGACCAACGGCATCGGGCTCGCCCTGGCCGAGCGGCGCCTCATCCGGGTCTACGGGGCCGAGCACTTCGCCGAGCGCGGCCAGGCGAACGCCTGCTGCGCCGTCCCCATCCGCGACCAGCTCAGCGGGCACATCCTGGGCGTCCTGTGCTTCGGCTACCCGTACGCCTACGAGCGCCCGGCCCTGTCGGACCTGCTGCAGCGGGCGGCGGCGGCGATCGAGCACCGGCTGGTGGAGCAGAGCTCGGCGCGCGAACGCGCGCTGCTGCACGCGTACCTCGACGCCGAGCGGTACGTCCGCCCGGGCGCGCCCGTGGCGAACGGGGCCGGCGCGGCGCACCTGCTCGGCCCGGACCGGATGGCCGGCCCCGGGCGGTCCGAGGATCCCGACCACCACCTCGTGGACCTGGAGCTGGATCCGCACGACCGGGCGATCCTCAAGGAGAAGGCGACCGAGCTGATCTCCACGGCCCGGCGGGGCGCGGTGGGAGTGGCCCTCCCGCACGGCCGCGAGGCCACCCTGCTGAGCCACCCCGTCACCAGCCCGTCCGGCGTGTCGGGCGTGGTCGTCGAGGCCCTGCTCAGCAGCGACAACCCGGCGGTCCACCGCCTCGCGGTCTCGCGCCCCGGACCGCCCGCCGTCGCGCCGGCCGCTTCGACGTCCGGCGACGCACTGCCCGCGACCGCGGTGCCGCACGCGGCCGCCGCACCGCACGTGGCCGCCGCACCGCCCGCCGACGCCGGGGCAGCCCTCCCGGACCCGCCCGGCGCCGACCCCGGGTCCAGGTCGGGGTCCGGCCCTGGGTCCGGCTCTGGATCCGACCCCGGGTCCGGCTCCGGGTCCGACTCCGGGTCCACTGTCCGCGGCCTGGTGCTGGTGGGAGAGCCGGCGGTCGGCCGGTACGCCATCGAGGCACGGCGGCGCCTGGAGCTGCTGGCCGAGGCCAGCACCCGGATCGGCACCACCCTGGACGTGGACCGCACCGCCTGGGAGCTGGCCGAGCTGGCGGTGCCGGGCCTGGCCGACTACGTCACCGTCGACCTGCCCGAGGCCGTGCTGCGCGGCGACGAGGCCGGCGAGCCCGGGACCGGCCTGCACCGCACGGTGGTGCACGGCATCCGCGACGACTGCCCGTTCTTCCCCGTCGGCGAGGCCCTGGACTTCCACACCGGGACCGTCCACATGCGCGCCCTGAGCAGCGGACGGGCCGTCCTCGAGCCCGAACTGGCGGCCGCGGCCGGCTGGTTCGCCCAGAGCCCCGAGCGCTCGCAGCAGGTCCTGGACCACGGTGTGCACTCGCTCATCGCCGTCCCGCTCTTCGCCCGCGGCGTACTGCTGGGTGTCGTGAGCTTCTACCGCTCGCAGGACCCGGCCCCGTACGGGGAGGACGACAGCCGGCTGGCGCAGGAGCTCGCGGCCCGCGCCGCCCTGTCCATCGACAACGCCCGCTGCTACACCCGCGAGCACACCCTGGCCCTCGCCCTGCAGCGCAGCCTCCTCCCGCGCGGCCTGCCCGAACTGGGCGCGGTCGAGGTCGCCCACCGGTACCTGCCCGCCGAGTCCGGCGTGGGCGGCGACTGGTTCGACGTGATCCCGCTGTCGGGCACCCGCGTCGCGCTCCTCGTGGGCGACGTCGTCGGCCACGGCCTGCACGCGGCGGCGACCATGGGACGGCTGCGGACGGCCGCGCGGAACTTCGCCGAACTCGAGCTCGCCCCCGACGAGCTGCTCACGCACCTCGACAACCTGCTGGTGCGCCTGGACCGGGAGGAGGGCGGGGACGAGGCCGACGGCAGCACCGGGATCGTCGGCGCCACCTGCCTGTACGCCGTCTACGACCCCACCACCCGGCAGTGCACCATGGCGCGGGCCGGCCACCTCCCGCCGGCCGTCGTCCGTCCCGACGGCAGCGTCACCTTCCCCGACCTGCCCGCCGGTCCGCCGCTCGGCCTGGGCGGCCTGCCGTTCGAGACGGCGGAGTTCGTGCTGCCCGCCGACAGCACGCTGGTCCTCTACACCGACGGACTCGTCGAGGACCGCCACCGCGACATCGACGTCGCCCTCGACCAGCTGCGCACCGTCCTGGGCCACCCGGACCGGACGCCCGAGGAGACCTGCGGGGCGGTCATGGAGGCGCTCGCACCCGAGCACCCGGCCGACGACATCGCCCTGCTGGTCGCCCGCACCCACGCCGTGCCCGCCGACCGGATCGCCTCCTGGGACCTGCCCGCCGACCCGGCGCGGGTCGGCGAGGTCCGCGCCGCCGTCACCCGCCGACTGGCCGAATGGGGCCTGGAGGAACTCTCGTTCGCCGCCGAGCTGATGCTGAGCGAGCTGGCCACGAACGCGATCCGGTACGGCAACGAGCCGATCCAGGTGCGCCTGGTCCTCGACCGCACCCTGGTCTGCGAGGTGTCCGACGGCAGCAGTACCGCCCCGCACCTGCGCCGGTCCGCGAGCACCGACGAGGGCGGACGCGGCCTCTTCCTGGTCGCGCAGCTCGCCCAGTCGTGGGGCACCCGCTACACCCCGCAGGGCAAGGTCATCTGGGCCGAATGCGCCCTGGACGCCGCGTGACGTCCGCCGGTGACGACGCCCGCCGACCCGTCAGGAAGCTCCCGCCATGACGTTCCCGCCGTGGAATGCCCTTCCAGACCGTGGCCATCATGAGGTGCCGTGAGCAAGTGCCCGTCATGGAGTGCCCTTCACCGCCGTGTCCGCCAAGACGATGTCCGTAAAGAACGGGAATCTCGCCTGGCGCCCAGTAGCATCCCCTTTGCCCCCATCCTCCCGTGCGGGAGGCCCGAGGTCGCCTCCGGAGACGTCCGTGCCCGACGCCCATGACACGTCCGTCACCCCGACGGACCGCCCGCCCCCGGCTGGCGCGCAGCCGCTCGTACGGATCCGCGGCCTCGGCAAGCGGTTCGGCGGGACCGTCGCCCTCGACGCGGTCGACCTCGACCTGCACCGGGGCAGCGCGTTCGCCCTCCTCGGCCCCAACGGCGCGGGCAAGTCCACGCTCATCAAGGTGCTCGCCGGGGTGCACCGGGCCGACGCGGGCGCAGTGACGGTGGCCGGACACCCGCTGGGATCGCCGGCGGCCTCCCGGGCGATGTCCTTCATCCACCAGGACTTCGCCCTGGTGGAGTGGATGTCGGTCGCCGAGAACATCGCGCTGGGCACCGGCTACCCGCGCCGGCGCGGGCTGATCTCCTGGCGCCGGACGCGCGAGCGGTGCGACGAGGCCCTGCGGGCCGTGGCCGGGCACCTGGACCCCGGCGCCCGGATCGCCGACCTCCCGCCCGCCGAGCGGTCCCTGGTCGCCATCGCCCGGGCCCTGGCCCGCCGGGCGGAGCTGTTCGTCCTCGACGAGCCGACGGCCACGCTCCCGGCCGCGGACTGCGCCCGGTTGTTCGACGCCCTGCACGGGCTGCGCGACCGGGGCCACGGCGTGCTGTACGTCAGCCACCGGCTCGACGAGGTGTACCGGGTCGCGGACGCGTTCGCCGTCCTGCGGGACGGCGCCGTGGTCAGCCGCGGCCCGCTGGCCGGGTACGGCCCCGCCCGGCTGGTCGCGGACATCGCGGGTGCCGCGCCGACCGGCCGCGGCCCGGCCGCCCCGGTGCGCGCCGGCACCGGCCCCGCCGCCCCGGTGCGCGCCGGCCGGCCGCCCGTACTGCGCCTCGACGCCGTGACGACGGAGCGCACCGCCCCGGTCGGCCTGGCCCTCGCGCCCGGCGAGATCCTCGGTCTGGTGGGCCTGACCGGCGCCGGCCACATGCACCTGGGACGCGCCGTGGCCGGCGCCCTGCCCCTGCTCGGCGGGCGCGCGCTGCTCGACGGCCGGCCGTACCGGCCGCGCAGCGTGTCGGCGGCGGTCGCCCGGGGCGTCGCCCTGGTGGCCGCCAACCGTCAAGAGGAGGGCTGCGCCCCGGACCTGACGGTGCGGGAGAACCTCCTCGCCAACCCCCGAGCGGCCGGTGTGCCGGCCTGGCACTGGCTGGGCCCGCGGGGTGAACGGCGCGAGGCCGCCGCCCTGGTCGAACGGTTCGGGGTGCGCCCGCGCGACACCGAGGCCCCGCTGGCCACCCTGTCCGGCGGGCACCAGCAGCGGGTCGTCGTCGGCCGGTGGCTGCGCGGGCGGCTGCGGCTGCTGGTGCTGGAGGAGCCGACCGCGAGCGTGGACGTCGGCGCCAAGGCGGCCGTCCACCGGATCCTCGACGGGGCCGCCGCCGACGGGCTGGCGGTCCTGCTGGTGTCCACGGACTTCGAGGAGGTCGCGGACCTCTGCCACCGCGCCCTGGTGTTCGTGCGCGGATCGGTCACCGCCGAACTCTCCGGCGCCGGCCTGACACCGGCCGCACTCACCCACGCCGCCTCCGCCCTGCCCGCGATCACCGGAAGCCCGACGACCCCGTGACGCGCTGGTCCGCGCGCGGGCACCCGATCGGCAGGTACGGCCTGGCGGGACTGGCCGCGCTGCTGTTCGTGGCCTTCTCCCTGGCTCTGCCGGACACCTTCCCCACCCGGGACAACGTGTCCTCGATCCTCTCCAACCAGTCCGTCCCGGCGCTGCTCGCGCTCGGCGCGACGATCCCCATCGCCTCGGGCAGGTTCGACCTGTCCATCGGCTACGGACTGGGGCTGGCCCACGTCCTGGTGATGCACCTGATCGTCGAGGAGGGGGTGCCGTGGCCGCTCGCCTGCGCCGTCGTCGTCGTGGGCGGAGTGCTCGCCGGGGCCCTGAACGGGGCGGTCGTCGAATTCGCCCGGATCGACTCCCTGATCGCCACGCTCGGCACCGGCAGCATCATGTACGCCGTCACCGGCCGGCTGACGGACGGCGGCCGGATCGTGCCCGGCCCGGACGGCCTGCCGGCCGGCTTCACCGACCTGTACGACGCCCGGTTCCTCGGCCTGCCGGTGCCCGCCTTCTACGTCCTGGCCGCCGTCGCCGTGCTGTGGGTGGTGCTGGAGCGGCTGCCGATCGGCCGGTACCTGTACGTCGTGGGCTCCAACCCGCGGGCCGCCCGCATGCTCGGCATCCCGACCCGCCGGTACTCCGTCTACGCCTTCGCCGGATCGGGCCTGTTCGTGGGGATCGCGGGGGTGCTGCTGGCGGCGCAGCAGCAGATCGGCAATCCGAGCGTGGGGCTGGACTACTTGCTGCCGGCGTTCGTCGGCGCCCTGCTCGGCTCGACGACGGTCCATCCCGGGCGGGCCAACGCGCTCGGCACCCTCGTGGCCGTCGGCGTGCTCGCCGTCGGCCTCGCCGGAATCGGCCAGCTCGGCGCCGAGTTCTGGGCCACTCCGCTGTTCAACGGCTGCACCCTGCTGCTGGCCGTCGGGCTGTCCGGCTACGCCGCCCGGCGGCGGCTGCGGACCCGGGCGGGGCCGGGTGGGGGGACGTCCGGGGAGGGCGGCGGGGCGGGAGCGGCGGGCGGGGGGACTTCCGGGGGTGGGAGGAGGTCCGGGGGCGCGGGGACTTCCGGGCGTGGAGGACCACCACCGCAGGAAGCTCCGCCGCGGGACGCACCCCCGTAGAGCGGGCGGCGGCACCTTCCCCACCGCCGCCGTCGCGCTGCGGCTCACGGCCGCACCCCGTGCCCCCGGCCCCCGCCCAGTCCCCGCACCCCACGTCAGGAGCGAGCACCGTGTACCCGAAGCGCACCGCCGTCCGCGCCGCCGTGGTCCTGTGGACGGCCGCCGCCGGCCTCGTCGCGGGCTGCACCGGCGGGTCCCCGCCGGCCTCCGCCCCGGCCACGGCCACGGCCACCGGCTGCCCCGCCGCGCTCGCGGCGGCGACGGCGGCCGTCGCGCGGGCGGAACGTACCGACACGTCCTGGACCGGCCCCACCACCGGGCCGGCGGCGGTACCGGACAAGACCCTCGTCTACGTCGCCCAGACCATGACCAACCCCGGTGTCGCCGGTGTCGCCCAGGGGCTGCGGCAGGGTGCGGCCGCCATCGGCTGGCGGGTGCGGGTCATCGACGGCCAGGGCACCCCGGCCGGCATCCAGGCAGCGCTCAGCCAGGCCGTGACGCTGAGGCCCTCGGGCATCGCGCTGGGCGGGTTCGACCCCCTGCTGACGGCCCAGCAGACCGCACGCGCCACGGCCGCGGGCATCCCGCTGATCGGCTGGCACTCCGTCAGCACCCCGGGACCGAGCACGCGGCCGAAGCTGTTCACCAACATCACCACGGAGGTGGCGGACGTGGCTCGGATCAGTGCGGACTGGGTCGTCGCCCGGTCCCGCGGATCCGCCGGGGTGGTCGTCTTCACCGACGACTCGATCCCGTTCGCCCACCGCAAGTCCGATCTGATCAAACGGCAGTTGGCCCGCTGTGGCGGGGTGCGGCTGCTGGCGACGGAGAACATTCCCATCCCGGACGCGACCCAGCGCACCCCGCAGCAGGTGTCCTCGCTGGTGTCCCGGTTCGGGCGCCGCTGGACGTACTCCGTGGCGATCAACGACCTGTACTTCGCGGACGCGGCCCCCGCGCTGCGGGCCGCCGGACTGCCCGGGGCGGGGCCGCCGTTCAACATCGGCGCGGGCGACGGCGACCCGTCCGCCTTCCAGCGCATCAACAGCCGGCAGTACCAGGCGGCCACCGTGCCGGAGCCGCTGACCCAGCAGGGCTGGCAGATCGTGGACGAGTTCAACCGCGCGTTCGCGGGCCGGCCGGCGAGCGGGTACGTGGCGCCCGTCCACGTGGTGACGGCCGCGAACAGCGGCGGGGCCACGTCCTGGGACCCGCCCGGCTACCGCGAGGCGTATCTGGGGATTTGGCGCGGGAGGTGAGGTGGTGGGGGGGTGGAGGGTGGGTGCCGGCCGCCGCGTGGTGTGCGGGTCCGGTCAAGGGCCCGTTGAGGGGCCCGGTTCGGCGGTGGGGGTGCCGTCCAGGGCGACCTCGATGCCCCGGGGCGTGACGCGTACGGAGGTGGGTGCCAGTCCTGGGAGCGGGGTCACCGTCCCGGCCCCGGGCGTCGCCGGAGCGGCAGCGAGGCGGTCCTCGATGAGGCGGGTGAGGCGCTCGGGGGCCGGAGCACCCATGACGGTCGCCCCGACCAGGGCGAACCGGAAGCGGCCGTCGTGCAGTTCGGGGCGGAGCGTCACCGTGACGGCGCCGCCGGGGCCGAGGCCCAGGCGGAGGGTGCCGGCGGCCGGGTCGGTGGCCACGTCGGTGGGTGCCAGGGCGGGGCTCGCGGACGCGAGCCAGGAGCGGACCGCGCCGGTGGGCACCGTGATGCGGCCGTGGACGGAGTCGACCGCAGCGGCGTCGTGCGCACCCCGGTGGACGTCGATGCCGTCCAGGCGGAGGTCGACGGAGGCGCCGGTGACCGGGCCGATCATGGCGTGGTCCCCGGTGACGGTGACGCCGTCGGCGCGGCCGCGGAGCAGGGCGAGCAGGCCGGATCCCGACAGGTCCGCGTGGGTCGCCCCCAGGCGCGGTCGGAGGGCGTCCTCGACCCGGTCCTCGACGACCGCGGTCGCGGCGTACTCGGCGGTGCCCGCCAGCACCACGGCGCCGAGGAGGCCGCCGAGGAGTCGGGCGCGCCGGCGTCGGAGCCGGGAGCGCGGCGGGCGGTCGGGCGCGACCCGGGCGGAGGCTCCGCCCGGCCGGGGGCCGGCGGTCGCGGGTGTGGTGGGGGTGGTGGGGCTCATGGGCGTACCTCCGGTATCGGGTGGGCAGTGGCGGCCGGGTCCGGCGCCCCGGGTCCGTCCGCGCCGGCTCGTCGGTCGTGGAGGGACTCCCGGCCTTCGCGTCCTGCCTTGGTGTCCGTGGCCGCCGGTGCCGGTCCGACGGCGGGGTCGGCGGGCGGGGGGCCGCCCTCCGGATCGAGGTGCGGCAGCAGGCGGTCCAGCCAGGCCGGGATCCACCAGTTGGCGCGGCCGAGCAGGTTCATCGTCGTCGGGACCAGGAGCAGTCGGACCACGGTGGCGTCGAGGACGACGCTGACGCCGAGACCCAGCGCGAGCATCTTGACCACCGGGTTCTCCGAGAGCAGGAACGCGAGGAAGACGCTGGTCATGATGAGCGCGGCACAGGTGATGACCCGGGCGGTGGAGGCCAGTCCGGCGGCGACGGCGGCCTGGTTGTCCCGGCCGGCCAGCCAGTACTCCCGGATCCGGGACAGCAGGAACACCTCGTAGTCCATGGAGAGTCCGAAGACGATCGCGAACATCATCGTCGGCACGTAGGACTCGACGGGCACCGTCTCGTCCAGGCCCAGCAGCGACGAGCCCCAGCCCCACTGGAAGACCGCGACGACGACCCCGTACGAGGCGGCGATCGACAGCAGGTTGAGCAGCGCCGCCTTGAGCGCGACCAGCGGGCTGCGGAACACGGCCAGCAGGAGGACGAACGCCGCCGCGACGACCAGGCCGACGACCAGCGGGAGACGGTCGGCGAGCACGTCCCGGAAGGTCTGCTGGGCCGCGGTCTGCCCCGTGACGTACCCGGTGGCGTGGTACGGGTCGAGGGCGTCGGGGAGGGTCCGGTCCGTCAGCCGGTGCAGCAGGTCGGCGGTGGCCCGGTCCTGCGGGGCGCCGGCGGGCGTCACGGTGGAGACGAGCAGGGCGCCGTCCGCGGTGGGCACGGGCGGGGTGGCCGAGGCGACCCCGGGCGTGTGGGTGAGCGCCTGGTGGAGGTCCTTCGCGAGGCGGGTCCGCGCGTCGGGGGTGGTGCCGTTCTTGTCGAGGGTGACGACGACGGTGGCCGTCCCGTTCGCGCCGGGGCCGAAGCCGTCGGCGACCAGGTCGTAGGCGCGGCGCTCGGTGGCGGTGGTGGGCGAGGCGCCGGCGTCGACGTGGCCGAGCCGCATCCCGGCGGCGGGTACGGCGAGCAGCGCGAGCAGCGCGGTGCCGAGCAGCAGGAAGGTCCAGGGGCGGCGGCCCACGACCGCGGCCCAGCGCTGCCACACGTCCTGGCCTGGCGGACCGTCCACGGCCGCCTCCCCGGTCCCGGTGCCGGTCGTGGTCGTGGTGGGGGTCGTGGTCGTGGTCGGGGTCGTGGTTGCGGTCCCGGTCCTCGTCGCGGGCCCGGTCCGGTCCCCGGACGTGTCCCGGCGGCCGGCGCCGTACGCGTCCGCGTCCGGCTCGTCGACGGGGGTGCGCACGCGCAGTCGGTCGATGCGCCGGCCGGCCAGGCCCAGCAGGGCGGGGGTCAGGGTGAGCGCGGCGAGCGCGCCGGTCAGGACGGTGACGCCGGCCGCGACGCCGAGCATCCCGATGAAGCCGACACCGGAGGCGAAGAGGCCGGCCAGGGCGGCCGTCACCGTCAGGGCGGCGACCAGCACGGCACGGCCGCTGGTGGCGACGGCGCGGCCGGCGGCCTCGGCCGGGTCGGGCACGGAGTGGAGCAGCTTGCGGTGCCGGGTCACCAGGAACAGCGAGTAGTCCAGGCCCACGCCGAGGCCCATCATCACCGCGAGGGTCGGCGAGACGGCGGCGAAGTCGAGGCCGGCGGCCAGCAGCCCGAGCCCGGCCAGGCCGATGATCAGCCCGACGATCGCGCTGACCAGCGGGAACGCGGCCGCGGCCACGCTGCCGAAGCCCAGCAGCAGGACGATGACGGCGGTGATGACGCCGATGGCCTCGGAGGCCCGGTCGGCACCGGTGGGGGCGGCGAGCCGGCCGAGGGGCCCGCCGTACTCGACGGTGACCCCGTCCGCGCGCAGCGGTGCGACCGCCCCGTCGACCCGTTCCACGTAGGCCTTGTCGAACCGGATGGGGTTCGAGGCGAACCGCACGGTGTAGTAGCCGGTGCGGCCGTCCGCGGTGACCGCGCCGGGGGTCGCCAGCGGGTCGGCCACGGAGATGACCTCGGGCAGGGCCGCCAGCCGCTGCCCGGCCGCCCGCACGGCCTCCCCGTGCGCGGCGAGCCGGTCGCCGGCGCGGCCGGCCGACAGCACGACCTGGGCGGGTACGCCCCGGGCGGCGGCCCCGCCGTGGGCGTCCAGCAGGTCGGAGCCGGTCTGCACGGAGGTCCCGGGGAGCGTGAAGTCGTCCTCGTAGTCCCCGCCCCAGGCCCGGTCGGCGCCGACGGCCGCGAGCAGGGCCACCAGCCAGACCGCGACCACGAACCAGGGACGGCGGGCGCAGCCGCGGCCGGCCCGGTGGAGCAGTCCGTCCGGCACGGCGCCGGACGGGATCGGCTGGTTCGTACGTTGCATCGGGACATCCTCGCGTGGGTCGACGACGGGTCGGACTGGGGGGGTGGCGGCGCCGGGATCGATCATGGCCGGTGATTGCCCGGGCGAGGTGAGCGGATTGTTAGGGCTCTGTAAGGCCGCGCCGTGCGGCGCACCGGCGCCCGCCGGCCCCGGCGGGCGGCTGGCTAGCATGGCCGCGTCACCCCTCGCACCCGCGGCCCGGCTCCGCGCGCACGTCATGGAGTCGTCGATGAACCCCCGCAAGGGACTCGTCCTCATCGTGGAGGACGACGCCAACATCGCCGCGCTGCAGCGGCTGTACCTGGAGCGGGACGGCTACCGGACGGAGATCGCGCAGGACGGGACCGCGGGTTTCGAGGCGGTGGCCCGGCTCGCGCCGGCGGCGGTCGTCCTGGACGTCGGGCTGCCCGGCATGGACGGGGTGACGCTGTGCCGCCGGCTGCGCGAGCGGGGCGACTGGACACCGGTCCTGCTGGTCACGGCACGCGGTGACGAGGCGGACCGGATCCTCGGCCTGGAGCTCGGCGCGGACGACTACCTGACCAAGCCGTTCTCGCCGGGCGAGCTGGTGGCCCGCGTGAACGCCGTGCTGCGCCGCGGGGCGCGCCCGGCCGCCGGTCGAGGCGCCTACGAGCTGGGCCGGGTGCGGGTCGACGTGGACCGGCACACGGTGCACGTCGACGGCGTACCGGTGGAGTTCACCGCCCTGGAGCTGAGCCTGCTCGCGCACCTCCTCGAGCACCGCGACCGGGTCTTCACCCGCGCCCAGCTGCTGGAGCGGGTCTGGGGCGACGCCGCCCACCGGGACCCGCGGGTGGTCGACGTGTACGTGTCCCAGATCCGCGGGAAGCTCGGCGCCGCGAGCCCGATCCGGACCGTGCGGGGCGTCGGGTACAGCGCGACCGGCAACGGCGCCGCATGAGCGCGACACGGTCCGGCCGGGGCACCCTGGCCCGCGAACTGGTCCTGCTCGCGGGCCTGATCGCGCTGGTCGCCGTCCTGCTGACCGGGGCGGCCGCCTGGTACACCGCGCGCTCCGGCGCCGAGGCCCAGGAGCGCGAGCAGCTCGGCCGGCAGGCCACGGTGCTCAGCCGGGTCCCGCGGCTGTCGGGGCTGCTGGTCGAGGGCGGGCAGCTGATCGCCGGCTCCAACGGGGTGCGCCTGGCCGTCCTGGACCCGTCCGGTACGCTCCACGGCCCGGCCGCGGCCGCGGTGTCGAACGCCCAGCGGGACGTGCTGCTGGCCCGCGAGCCGCTGTCCGCCACCGGCACGCTGGACGGCCGGCCCGTCGTCCTGGAGGGGCGGGTTCACGGGGCGGGCGGTGTGGTGCTCGCCAAGCCGATGGCGGAGGTGGACGCGGCCACCGCCCGGATCCGCCGGAACCTGCTGCTGCCCCTGTGCGCGGGCCTGGCGGGGGCGGTCGTCGCCGGACTGCTGCTGGCCCGCCGGATCAGCCGTCCGCTGGTCCGCGCGGCGGCGTCCGCCAGACGGCTGGCCGCCGGCCGCCGCGGGATCGCGGACCCGGGCGGGTACGCCGGACCGGGCGCGGCGCAGGACGTCGGACCCGACGCCGTCGCGCGCCCCGGCGGGGGCGCGCAGCCGTCCGGGGGGCCGGGCGGGAGGCCGGGCGCGGGGCCGGCTCCAGGCGGCCGCCCGGCGGCTACCGGCCCGGCCGAGGTCGTCGAACTCGCCGAGGCCATGGCCGTCCTGGAGCGGGCGCTGGTCCGCAGCGAGGCGCGGCAGCGGGAGTTCCTGCTGTCCGTCTCGCACGAGATCCGCACCCCGTTGACGACGATGCGCGGCTACGCGGAGGCCCTGGCCGACGGGGTGATCCCGGTCGAGCGGGTGCCGGAGACCGGCAGGGTGCTGGACGCCGAGGCGCGCCGGCTGGACCGCTTCCTGTCGGACCTGCTCGACCTGGCCCGCCTGGAGGCCGACGAGTTCCGTTTCGAGCCCGCCGAGACGGACCTCGTCGCCCTCCTGGAGCAGGCCGCCGGGTCGTGGCGGGAGCGCTGTGCGCGGCACGAGGTGGAGTTCCGCTGGGAGCCGCCCGCGGCCGGGGGCCCGCTCACCGCACGGACGGACGGCTTCCGGGTCCGGCAGCTGGCCGACTGCCTGCTGGCGAACGCCCTGCGCCTCACCCCGGCGGGGGCGCCGGTGGTGCTGGCGCTCGCCGCGCTGCCGGGCGGCGGCGCGCGGGTCGAGGTCCGCGACGGCGGTCCGGGGCTGACCGAGGACGACGTCACCGTCGCCTTCGAGCGGGGTGCGCTGTACGCGCGCTACCGTGGCGAGCGGCCGGTCGGCAGCGGGCTGGGGCTGGCCATCGCGCACCGTCTGGCGACGCGGCTGGGCGGCACCCTCGGCGCCCTGGGCCACGGGCCGGAGGGGGGTGCGGTGTTCACCCTCGTCCTCCCGCCCGCGGGTACGGTCCCGCACGGCCACCCCCGGGACGAGCCGTCGCCGATGACGGCGGGCCCGACCGGGCTTCAGGAAGGCAGTCGAGGAAACCGATGACGACGATCGCCGTGACGGGGCACATCCGCATCCCCGAAGGGGACCGCGCGTGGATCAGGGCCCGGCTCGACCGGCTGCTCGGCGACCACCCGGCCGAGGACCTGACCGGCATCTCCTGCCTGGCCGCCGGGGCGGACACCCTGTTCGCCGACGCCGTGCTCGCGGCGGGCGGCCGGCTCGTCGCGGTCGTGCCCTCCGCCGACTACCGCGAGCGGATGGTCGCTCCCCAGGGGCGCCCCGACTTCGACCGGCTGCTCGCCGCGGCGTCGGAGACGAAGGTCATGCCGTTCCGGCAGGCGTCGGCGGTCGCGTACGCGGCGGCCAACCGTGTGCTGCTCGGCCGCGCGGACCTGCTCGTCGCCGTCTGGAACGGCCTGCCCGGCCGGGCAGGGGGGACGGCCCACACGGTGGCGGCGGCCCGTGCCGCGTACCTGCCGGTCACCGTCGTCTGGCCGACGGGCGACGGCGCGGTCCCGGGGGCGTCCGCGTCGTAGCGCCGGCCCGGGGCGGTCATCCGCGGGCGGTGCCGTGCTGGTGCTGTTCGGGGAGGTGGCCCTCCGGGTGGACCCAGGGCATGACGTTGGCGGGCCGCGCGTCGCGGAAGAAGTCGAGGACGTCCCGGTCCGAGTGGCGCAGGCTGAAGTGGGTGAGGACGAACAGCGTGTCCGGGTGGGCCTCGACGACGGGCCGCAGGCGGCTCCAGACGGTGTGCCCGACGCGGTCGGCCCGCTCCGCCTCGGCGTCGTCCAGGTAGGTGCACTCGGTGACGACCACGGGGTACTCGAAGAGCCACGGGTTGTCCTCGAAGACGCTCACGTGGGTGTCGCCGAGGAACGCGAACAGGGGCTTGCGCACCTCGTGTTCGACCGTGGCGCCGGCGGCGCGGCGGCGGGCCACGAGGCGCCCGAACTCGCCGCCCCGGCCCTGTGCCGCGAGGGTGCGGCGCAGTTCCTCGTACTCGGGCAGCAGTGCCGTACGGCGTTCCGAGAACGCGTAGCCCACGCACGGCACCTTGTGGGCGCAGTCCACCACGCGCACGTGGTGCCCGCGGCGCCCGAAGGTGAACTCGTCACCCCCGCGCACCCCGTGCAGCCGGCAGCCCGCGGCCAGGGCTGGGTCGTAGGCCGGTCCGTGGTTGAGCTCGGCCGAGGCCTGGAGGAAGGCCTGCGCGTACGGCAGGGCTGCGGCCGGCAGGCGGACGTCGACGCCACCGGGCCGCGCCGCCAGGTAGTCGAGGTCCTTGGCGTGGTCGTGGTGGGTGTGCGTGAGGAAGACGTGCTCGGGCTGCCGGCCCTCCGCGAGTCCCGCGTCGAGGGCGCAGCGCAGCTCCGGGACGTGGAAGAAGGTCTTGTCGTTGGCGCGCGAGTACCCGGTCAGGGTGAGCTCCGTGCCGGGGATGCGCCAGGTCTTCCACTGGCGGAACGGGTGCCCCCGCTCGAGCCGTTCGGGGTGTGCGGGCAGCGGGGTCCGCGCGGGTGCGTGCGTCATCGGTGCCTCCGTCGGACCGGGCCGTGGTGAGGGGTGGGGCCCGAGCGTAGCGGGCGGGTCCCGGCCCGGTCCGCGGATTTTCCGCCGGCTCGGCGGCCCGCGGACTCCTCGTCTCCGGGCTGCCCACCGGGTCCTCCGACGGCCGACGGCCGACACGTGCCCCCGGACGGCAGCCGCCGTCGGGGGCACGGGGCCGGCCTACCGCGGCTCGAGGGCCGCGACCCGGCAGGCGCCGCCCGCGGCGCCGCCCGGGACTCCGGCGGCGGTCAGGCCGTCGATGCAGGTCTGGAGGTCACCGACCACGCCGCGGTGGCACGCCGCCGTGACGGCGTCGGTGACCTGCACGCCGGCCTGTACGACCATCTGGGTGCACGCGGGGATGTCCGCCCGGGCGGTGGGCGCGGCGAGCGCCGCGCCGCCGAGGGCGAGGGTCAGTCCGGTGAGGGCACCGGCGATTCGGGTCGACGTGCGCATGGGACGCACCTGCTCTCCATGGGGGCGGCCGGGTCCTACTGGGTGGCGACCTTGCAGGAGCTCGACGCGGTGGCCGAGGAGACGCCGACGGCGGTCAGGCCGGACACGCACTCGCTCTGGTTGCCGGTCAGGCCGAGGTAGCAGGCCATCCGGACGGCGTCCGAGACCTCGCCGTGCTGCTCGCGCTCGACCTGGCTGATGCAGCTGTCGAGGTCCGCGTGGGCGGTGGGGGCCGTGAACGCCGCGCCGCCGAGCGCCAGGGCCAGGCCGGCGAGGAGGCCGGCGATACGGTTCGTCGTGCGCATGGGACGCACCTGCTTTCCGGGGGCTGCGCCGGGCCGCGCCCCGTGGTCGTGCCGGTTCCGTGGTCGTGCGGTTTCCGTGGTCGTGGCGTTGCCTCCTGCCGTGGCCCGCGATTCCGGTCCTGCCCGCTTCGGCGTGCGGTCCCGGGCCCGGCGGTGCCGGAACCGCGCGGCGACGGTGTGGGCGTACGGGCGGCGGCGCAACGGTCGCGCACGCGCGGTGACGGAGTCGGGCGCCGCCCGTCGGGGCCGGCGTACGCCCGGTCGCGCCGACGTGCACCGCCCGGGTCGACGAACCTACGGCTACTGGGACTTTACGGCGAAGAGCTGGACGGCGTAGTCGCCGCTCACGCCGACTCCGGTCTCCTTGTACGTGCAGTTCAGGATGGTCTCACGGTGGCCCTTGGTGCTCTTCATCCAGCCGTCCACGTGGCCCTTGGAGTCCGAGAAGCCCCAGGAGACGTTCTCGGCCGAGGGTCCCTGGGGGTCGTAGCCGGCCGCCTGCATCCGGGACAGGGATGTGGAGCCGTCCGAGCCGGTGTGCCCGGTGATGTTGTTCTTCGCCATGTCGTCGGCGTGCGCCTGGGCCGCCTGCTGGAGCTTCGCGTCCACCTTCAGTGGTTCGCAATTCGCCTTTGCCCGTTCAGCGTTGACCAGGTCGAGGATCTCCCCCGGCGAAGACGCCTGGACGGCGCCCGTGGCGGCCGGGGTCGCGGTGACCTGGGCGGCGCCCGCGGTGGCTGCGACGCCCAGCACGAGCAGCGGGGTCGCGCAGGCCGCCGCGCACACGCGTCGGATCCGGTGGTTCGTGGTAAGCATGAAGGTTCCCCCTCGACGGGGTGATCGTGGAGCCACTCACGGCACCCGGCCCCCGAGGCGGCCGCAGCACACGGCCGCAGGGCGGTGCGCGGCCTGTGGCGAGACGGACACCGCCGCGGGATGGGCGGGGCGCGCGCCTCCTGCTCCTTCCACCGTACGACCGGGCACGCGCCACCACGAGCCGGCCGCCCCTGCAACCGCCCGGACCTGCGCACCCGCGCACAGCGCCTTGCCGCCCCCACCCCCCAGCAGCTACCGCCCGGTCACGGCAGCAGCCCCCTCACTCCCCAGCATCAGGACGGACCGCAATGTGGTCGGGTTCGAGTTCGACGAGGACGCGGTGCTCCATGCCGAGTGCCGCCGTGTACTCGGCGGGCAGTTGGAGGCGGCCGGCGCGGTCCAGGGTGGCGTACTCGCGGGACACCAGCGACTCCCGGCCGTCCGCGTCGACCTCCGTGCGGCGCAGCACCTCGGAGGAGGTGCGGCCGTCGCGGATGGCCACCGTACGGCGCACCTCCGAGGCGACGGCCTGGTCGTGCGTGACGATCACGATGGTCGTACCCAACTCCTCGTTGGCCCGGCGGAAGGCGGCGAACACCTGCTCCGCGGTGGCGGAGTCGAGTTCACCGGTGGGTTCGTCCGCGAGCAGCACCGACGGGGAGTTGGCCAGCGCCACGGCGACGGCCACCCGCTGCTGCTGGCCGCCGGAGAGCTGCCGGGGGTGGTGGTCGGCGCACTCGGCCACGCCGAGCATCGACAGCAGCTCCCGCGCCCGGTCCGCCTGCGCACGGCGGCGCCCGCGGCCGCGCAACCGCATGGGAAGGGCCACGTTCTGGGCGGCCGTCAGGTACGGCAGGAGGTTGCGGGAGGTCTGCTGCCACACGAACCCGACCACGTTCCGCCGGTAGTCGAGGCGGTCCTTCGCGGTCATGGCGAGCAGGTCCCGGCCGGCCACCCGCGCCGCGCCCGCGGTCGGGACGTCCAGCCCGGCGAGGATGTTCATGAGGGTGGACTTGCCGCTGCCGGAGGCGCCGACCAGGGCCATCAGCTCGCCCTCGCGGACCAGCAGGTCGAGGCCCTGGAGGGCCTGTACCTCGACCCCGTCGGTCGTGAAGATCCGGACGAGCCGGTCGCAGGCGATCAGCGCGTCGTGCCCGTACGAGGGGCGGTCGCGGCGGGCGGCGGCGCGGCGTTCGAGTTCCGCCAGGGTGGGCCGGGCATCCGCCGGGGTATGGGCCGGGGTGTCCGTTCGGACGTCCGGTGCCTTCGTGTCCGTCATCGTGTGTCTCCCGGTCCGTGCTTCGTGGAGGGGCGCCGTCGGTCCGACCACCAGGCCTGTGCGGCGGCCACGCCGGCCGTCAGCACCACGACGCCGAGCGCCGGCAGTGCCAGCGACCCGGCGTCGACGGCCAGGACGGCCGAGACGGGCGGGACTGGCGGGACGGGCGAGTCGGCCGGGGCGGTGCCGGGTGCGGCCGTCAGCGCCAGCCGGGTCAGGTCGATCCCTGGACCCGCCAGCCGGATCGTGGCCCAGGCGGTGAGGATGCCGCCGCCGGCGGCGAGCAGGGTCTGCGGCAGGGCCTCCAGCAGGAGCAGTGCCCGCCCCTGACGTCCGGTCAGGCCCAGGGTGCGCAGCCGCAGCAGCAGGGCGGCCCGTTCGGGGGCCGAGCGCAGCAGCGCGAGGAGGAGGGCGACCGCGGCGTAGCCGGCGCCGGCCGCGGTGGCCACGGCGTAGACGCGTTCCGCGCCCTGCTGGAGGGGCGTGTCGGTGAGGGGGGCCCGGGCGGCGCTGCGCAGTTGGACGGGCAGGGGGCCGGCCGCGGCGCGCAGGGCGGCGGCGTCCGCACCGGGTGCGGTGGCCAGCAGGGTGGTCGCTCCGGTGGCGGGCAGCCCGGCGGTGTCGACGAGGAGGAACTCGCCGCGGGGTGCCGCCGGGGTCTCCTCCCGTACGGCCGCCACGCGCACGGTCACCTCCCCGCCCAGGGTGGTGACGCGCACGGGCCCGCGGCCGAGCCGGTCGGCGAGGCCCGGGGAGGCGACGGCGTCGAGCACGCGGCCGGACCGTCCGAGCGCGGTGGCGGGGAAGGCTCCCAGTCCCGTGTGGGCGGCCAGCCGGGCGTAGGGTCCGGGTTCGGCGCCGATCAGCGTCAGGGTCCGGCGTCCGCCGGTGCCCTGCGACGGGACTGCGGCGGCCCGGTCCACGCGTACGGCGGTCGCCTCCTGTACTCCGGGCACCCGTCGTACCGCGGGCAGCGTCCCGGCGGGCAGCGGCCGGAGGTCGCCCGGCGTGGTGATCCGTACATCGGCTCCGACGGCCAGCAGCGCGGCGCGCTCGCGCGCGTGGGTCACCCCGGCCAGCACCGATCCGCCGAGCGCCGCGGTGGTCAGGGCCACCAGCAGCGCGAGCAGGGGCAGGACGCCGGCCGCCGGTGCCCGGCCGGCGCGGGCCAGGGCGAGGAATCCGACGGTGCCGCGCAGCCGCCTCGCGGGCCGGGCGGCCCAGCGCAGCGGAAGGGGGTAGAGCCGGACCAGTACGAGCGCGGCGGCGAGGGCGACGAGCACGGGGGCGGCGGCGGCCGAGGGGCCGCCCGCCCCGGGGGCCTGGCCGCGCAGGGTCTGCAGGGCGCCGGCCGCCAGGACCAGGAGGGTCAGCTCGGCGACGGTGCGGGCCCGGCCCGGGCGGGTGGTGGCGAGGTCGTCGCGCTCCCCGTGGACCCGGGGCCGGCGGTGGGCCAGTACGGCGGGCAACGGCAGGACCACGCAGGCGAGCAGGGCCACTGCGAGCGCGGCGAGGAACGCCGGGGTCCGGGCGGTCCCGTCGACCAGCAGCAGGGCGGCCGGCAGGCCGAGTGCGGCGGCCGGCAGGGCGATGACCGCGGACTCGCCGAGCAGCCGGAGTCCGATGCCGGTCAGGGACGCTCCGCGGGCGCGCAGGAGGGCGAGTTCGTCGCGCCGGCGGGCGGCGACCAGGCTGCCGGCCATGGCGAGGACGACGGCGGCGACGGCGGCGCTGCCGACGGCGGCCACGGCGACGAGGTCCGCGATGGCCCGGCGGGCGGTGACCTGGCCGGTGAGGACGGTCTCCAGGTCGGTGCGGACGGTGGCGGTGTTCCCGGCGACGGCACGCAGCTTCAGCAGGTCGGGGCCGCCTTCGAGGGAGGCGGTGCGGCTGAGCAGGGCCGGGGTGTCACGGGTGGTCAGCCCGTCGGTGGCGGGGGCGAAGTGCCAGTACGGCTCGGGCTTGCCCGGGGTGCCGAGCAGGGCGGGCGCGGCGTCGGGGGCCAGCAGCAGGGCGCCGTGCCAGTAGGGGGCGGGGATGACGCCGGACCTCTTGAACGCGCGCCCGGGCGTGCGCAGTTCGGGCGCGGCGCTCCAGTACGGGCCGTCCGGCGCGACCGGTGCCACGATGCCGGTGATCGTCACGGCGAGCGGTTCGCCGCCGGAGCGGCCGGTGAGGTGGACGACGGAGCCGGGGCGCAGGTGCAGGGCGGCGGCGGTGTCGGTACTGGCGGCGGCCTCGACCTGCCGGGTGGCGGCCGTGACGGTGCCGTGGGCGGCGGGCAGCCGGCCGCTGCGGACGGTGGCGTGCTGCGCGAGTCCGGACTGGGCGGCCAGGGTGAAGGTGGGCGGGTGGACGTCCGGGCGGGGCAGCCACGGGTCCGTGCCGACGAGCGGTTCGGTGGTCCGTACGCCGTACGCCGACTGGGCGCGCTCGGCGCGCAGGGGAGCGGGCAGGGTGGCCAGGGCGCGGCGGTGGACGGCGGCGAGCGGGGCGGGGAGAAGGGCCCGCTCCCGCTCGGCCTGGGGCATCTCCAGGCCGGGCCGGGCGGCGGTGAGTTCGACGACGGTGGCGGCGGGCGGGGTGTGCGCGAGGGCGTGGCGCAGGGCCCGCGTCTCGTACGCGTCGACGGAGCGCGGGAGCGCGGCGGCCAGGAAGGCGGTGACGAGGACGAGGGCGCCCAGGGCGAGGGCGGCTGCGGGCGAGGTGCGCAGCCGGGTGCGCACCCACGGCGCGGGGGTGCGGGTGCGGCGGGTCCGGGGGGCCGGGGTGGTCGCGGCGGGCCGGTCGTCGGTGGGCGTGGCGGTGGCGGTGGGGCGGTTCATGTCAGCTGTCCCCCTGGTTGCGGAGGGAGGGGGCGGGGCCGGCGTGCCGGAGCGCGAGGGCGGCGGCGGTCAGCAGCGGAACGGCGGCGACCGCGGCGAGGAGCAGCGCCAGGTGGGTCCCGGGCAGTTCGACGAGGACCGGCGGCAGCGGGCGTTCGGCGCGTGCGGTCAGGACGAGGAGCGGGACGACGGCCCGGGTGAGCACGGTCCCGATGCCGAGGCCGGCGAGGACGCCGACGAGGGCGAGCAGGCCGTGTTCGGCGGCCGCGAGTGCGGCGAGTCTGCGCCGGGAGGCGCCGAGGGCGCGCAGCACGGCGAGTTCGGCGGACTGCTCGCGCAGGGAGCCGGCGGCGCTGACGGCGAATCCCACGGCGGCGAGCGCGGCGGCCGCGGCGGTCACGGCGAGCAGGGCGGCGCGCGGTCCGCGGCCGAGCGGGTCGCCGAGGAGCGCGGCGGCCCGTTCGTCGCGTACCAGCACGTCGTCGGCGGCGCCGGCGTCGGGGCGGGCGCGCAGGGCGGCGGCCACGGCGGTGGGGCGGTCGGTGCTCAGCCACCACTCGGTGGGGGCGAGGGTGCCCCTCCCCCGCTGGGTCAGGACCTCGTTGACGGTGCGCAGGTCGAGCAGGAGGCCGCCGCCGTCGGCCCGTGGCGCCTCGGACGGGGCGCCGGTCGCCGGGCCGCCGGTGGCGGGCGTGCCGGTCGTGGGCAGTGCGCGGACGGACTCCACGATGCGTACGGTCAGCCGCTCGCCGGCCAGCGTGAGGTCGAGGCGGTCGCCCGGGCGGGCGGCGGCGGCCGTGAGGAAGGCGTCCGTGGCGACGGCGGGCAGCGGCTCGGCCGGGGCGGGCCGGAGGGTGCGCAGCCGGACGGTGTAGGCGTCGTCGGCGTCGACGACCTGTCCGGTGTCGTACCCGAGGACGAGCGGCAGCGATCCGGTCGCGGCGGGCTGTCCGGGCGCGATCAGGTCGCCGTCGCGCGGTGCGGCGATCTCCGCCTGCCAGCCGACACCGGCCGGTGGCACGAGGCCGCGCAGGGTGCCGCCGGCGGTGCCGGTGGACAGGCCGGTGAGCTCCAGCCGGTGCCGCTCGGGTGCGGCCGGCCGCGGTCCGGTCCCGTCCGTGAACGGCGGCCCGCCGGGGCGGGAGCCGCTCAGCAGGAGGCCGGTGAGGCGCAGGGGGCCGGCGGGTGCGTGGCGGGCGCCGGTGGCGGTGCGGTCGAGGTCGACGAGGAGCCGGTGCGGGCGGGCGTCGGCGGGCAGGGGGCCTGCGGAGAGCTCGTACGGGAGGCCGTAGCGGTCCTCGGCCAGCACGGTGAGCACGGGCGGACGGGTGGGGTCGGGGCCGTCCCCCGGTGGGGCCGTCCGGCGCGCCGGGGTGGTGGTCAGGCGCAGGTCCAGCGCCAGGGTGGCGGCGTCGCCGGGGAGGCGGATCTCCGGTGCGGCGGTGCGCCGCGGTGGGGTGAGGGCGGCCAGCAGGTCCCGGGCCGGTTCGTCGGCGAGGTCCGGCCGCAGCAGGAGCCCTTCGTCCGCGTCGCCGGTGCCGAGGGCGAGGACGGCTGCCGTGCGGCCGCCGGAGAGGTCGGCGGTGGTGCGGTGCGCGGGCGCGGCGCGGCGTACGCCGGGCCAGGCGGCGTAGACACCGGCCTGGCCGGGGCCGCCCGGACGGCCGTCGAGGACGCGGACGGCCGCTCCGGCGGCGAAGTCGGCCTGGTCGCGCTGGGAGCGGTCCCAGGAGGCGCCCTGGCCGACGGCGAGGGTGCCCGTGGCAGTGGCCAGGACGAGCAGCAGCACGGGGCCGGCGCCGCGCAGCGGCCGGCGGGCCAGGTGCCAGCCGGCCAGGGCGGGCCCGAGGCCGCGGGAGCGGGCCGCGCGGCGTTCGGCGAGCCGCGCCAGCGGGGGCAGCAGGCGGAGGGTCAGGACGGTGCCGGCGAGCAGCGCGAGGGCGGGGGCGGCGACCAGCAGCGGGTCGACGCCGAGCCCGGAGCCGGCCGCGGCGGTGCCGGCCGGGCCGGTCCGGCGGTCGAGCTGCCAGTAGGCCACGGCCGCGATCACCACGAGGCCGACGTCGGCGCCGGCCCGCAGCGGGGCGGGCAGCGTGCCGTCCCGGCCGGCGCGCAGGCGCACCGCGCCGTCCGCCGCGGCGGCCAGGGCGGGCGAGACGACGGCCGCCGCGCAGCACAGGGCCGCGGCGGCGGCCACCAGCCAGACGGAGGCGGTCGGGGCGGTGCCGAGGGCCCCACCGGTCCGCTCGGGCCCGCCGGTCCGGGCGTAGCCGCCGATCAGGCGGGTGAGCGGGCCGGACAGCAGCGGGGCGATCAGTGCGGCGGGCGCGGCGAGGAGCAGGGCCTCGGTGACGGCGAGGCCGGCGATCCGGGAACGGGCGGCGCCGCGGGCGCGCAGCAGGCCGGTCTCGCCGGCCCGCTGGGTGCTGAGCAGACGGGCCACGAGCAGCAGGGCGTAGCCGGCGAGCAGGACGAGCTGGAGGGAGACGATGAGGAGGGTGGAGCGGGCGACGACGAGGGCCCGCTCGGTCCGGTCGAGAACGGCGGGCAGGGCGGTGCGGACGGTGGCGCCGGACGCGAAGTCCGGCTCCTTGCGGAGGGCTTCGGGCCCGCGGGCGGCTGCCGCGCGCAGGGAGCCGATGCGGCCGGTGGTGAGGGTGCGGTAGTCGGCGGTGGCGAGCCAGCCGCTGGGCCCGGTGGAGGTGCGGCCCGGGGCGAGGGCCGCGGGATCGGCGAGCAGGGGGCCGTACGTGGTGAACTCCAACGTGCGCACGGCGCGTCCGGCGAGCGGGTCGAGCTGCCAGTACGGGTCGCCGGTGTCGCGGGCCTGGTAGGTGCCGGTGATGCGCACGGTGAGCGGGGCCCCGGTGACGCGGTCGGTGAGGCGGAGCCGGGTGCCGGGGGCGAGGCCCAGGCGGCGGGCGGCGGTCTGCGGGAGGGCGGCCGGGATCTCGGCCGGCCGCCCGCCCGACGCGGCCGCCGGCGGGCCGGGCAGGGCTCCGGCGACGAGGCGGACCCGGGTGGGGTCGAGGGCGGCGAACTGGGTGAGGTCCGGGTTCCCGGAGCGGGCCGCGGCCGGCTGCAGGGCGCGCGGGAGCTCGTACGGGCCGGAGGAGCTCAGCGCACGGACCGTCACCGGCAGTCCGTCGAAGGTCCGTCGGGCCGCGCGCTCGACGGCGGCCCGGGCGGCGTCGCGGCGCTCCGGCGGTACGTCGGCGCTGACGACGAGGGCGGCCTGGCCGGCGGCGGGGCCGCGCAGGCTCTCGCGCAGCGCGGTGTCCCCGACGGAGCCGGTGAACGCGGCCAGGGCCGCGAGCACGGCGGTGGTGAGGAGGACGGTGAGCAGCGCGCAGGTGAGCAGGAGCCGGTGCGCGCGTGCGCGCAGGAAAACGAACCCCGTCACTGTCGACCCGCCCCCCGGCCGACGGTCGTGGGTGCCGGCTCGTTCAGTTTTCTATCAAGAAATGATGTTGCTGCAAACAGGAATCGTCCATAAATAGGCGCGGATCGCCAGGCAGACAACAGGAGTTGTACATCGGTCCGTCATTGCCCGGACATGTTCCGCCTGCCCATACTGGGCCGCGACGATCACGTACGGGGATGCACGGGGGCGGACCGATGACGGAGCGGAGCAACACGACGGACGGGGCGCCGGGCGCGATGGTCGCGGTCACCGACCTCCACCGCACGTACGGCAGCGGGGCCGCGGCGGTGCACGCGCTCACGGGCGCTGCGTTCGAGGTCGCCCGGGGCGAGCTGGTGGCCGTGAGGGGCCGCTCGGGCGCCGGCAAGACGACCCTGCTGAACCTGGTCGGCGGCCTGGACTCCCCCGACCGCGGGCGCGTCGTCGTGGACGGCACCGACCTGGCGGAGCTGGGCGCCGAGGAACTGCTGGAGCTCCGACGCGACCGCATCGGCTTCGTCTTCCAGGACTTCGGGCTCATCCCGATCCTCACGGCCGCCGAGAACGTCGGCATCCCGCTGCGACTGCGCCGTACCGACCCGGCCGAGCGCGACGAACGGGTGGCCCTGCTCCTGGCCCTCGTGGGGCTGGCCGACCACGCCGACCAGCGGCCCACGGAACTCTCCGGCGGCCAGCAGCAGCGGGTCGCCATCGCCCGGGCGCTGGCCAACCGCCCGTCGCTCCTCATCGCCGACGAGCCCACCGGCCAACTGGACGCCGGCACGGGCCTGTCCGTCATGGAACTGCTCCGCTCCGCGGTCCGCAGCGAGGGAGTGACGGCCCTCGTCGCCACCCACGACCCGCAGCTCCTCGACCTCGCGGACCGCGTCCTCGAGCTCCGCGACGGCCGCGTCACGGCCCAGTGAGCATCGCGGTCCACCGTTTCCAGGAAGCCTCGGCCTGACCGCCGTGTGCTGACCGCCGTGTGCGGCGGCACGACCGCGTGGTCGCGCCCCGTGCCCGTTCACGACGGTGTCGGGGCGCTCCACACCGCGCGGCCGTCCCTGAGGACGACGGCGTCCCCCGACGGGCGGACGAGGAGGCGGGCGCCGGGAGCGCCCGCGGTGCGGGAGGACCAGAGGGGCTTGCCGGCCGCGTCGCGCACGGTGAGTTCGCCGTCGGCGGCGAACAGCGCGTCGGCGCCGGAGCCGGCCGTCCCGGCGCTCCACAGGGTGCGCCCGTCCGCCGCCAGGAGCACCAGGTCGCCGTCGTCCTCGAGGCGCAGCCGGACCGCACCCGCGTCCAGGGTGTCTCCGGGCCGCAGCACCGTACCGGGATGGACCTCGATGGCGGTGTCGAGCGAACCGCCGGCCAGGGCCCGGAGGGTCGGGATGGACGGGGTGAAGGCGTACAGGGCGCCCTCGGTGCGCACGAAGCGCTGGAAGTCGAGGGTGGTGGCCCGGCCGCCGCTGGGCGAGGCGGATTCGAAGGCCACCGGGGAGGAGGTCCCGATGACGGTGTCGGCGCCCGGCTGCGGGTGCCGGCCGGGCGGGAAGTCCTCGTTGTTGCTCCACTGCCGGGCGATGAACTCGAACTGCTCGACGAGGTCGGCCTGGTAGCTGACGAAGACCAGACCCCGGGGGACGGGCGAGGAGTCCTCGCGGTGCGCGGGGCCGTACGGGATGCCGCGCCGGATGATGCGCCGGGTGTCCAGTGCGGAAGCGGCCAGGGGCGGGCGGCCGGGGGTCGTGACGAATCCACCGCGCGGGCTGGTCTTCCGGATGTGGGCGAAGAGGGGTGTGGTCCGGCCCTCGGGGTCGTCGTGGAAGTCGAAGTCGTTCCCGGCGTCGGTACCGGGCGGCACGGGCTTCTCCGCCATCGGGCAGGTGGCGACGGGGGCCCCGCTGGGCCAGCGTCCGACGAAGCGGGCGGCGAGCCAGCGGGTGTCCGCGTCGGCGGGCGCCGCGCCCGACTTCTGCAGCTGCTTGAGGAGTTCGCGGGCCTGTGACCACCATCCGGGGACGTCCTGCGCCAGCCGCCGCACCACCTGGAAGGACCCTCCGGTGGCCCAGGCGGGCAGCCCGGCCGGGCGCTGCCCCACCCGCTCCTGCCCGACGATGAACTCACCGGCGGGCAGGAGCCGGGTGCCGGGTTTGCCCTCCACTCCCGTGCCGGTCGCGTCCGCGGGGTGGAAGCCGCGTACGCCGGGCTGGCTGATGGCGTCGAGGAACCCGAAGTGCTCGTGCCCGCGCAGGGCGCCGGGCAGGGTCGCCGCGTCCTGCCGGAACACCACCTCGGCACCCGCGCCCTGGAGGGCGTCCCGGTGGCGGGCGGCGACCTGGGCGAGCACGTCGGGCTTGTCGGACGCGAGGGTGAGCACGGCGTGGACGGCGTCCGCGGCCGCACCGAAGAGCCAGGACCCGGGGGCGCTGGTGCCGGTGTCGCCGAGCCGTTCGGCCCGTGCCCCGGGGCCGTCCCGGAAGGCCTCCGCGGTCCCTCCCGGCGGGACGGCCGGGAACGGGTCGGCCTGGGCGAGGTGGCCCAATCCTGCGTGCGTGAGGCTGAGGCCGGTCCAGAGCGCGGACATGGTGGTGGGGTCGGCGCCGCTGCGCAGCCGGCGCGCCCGGCTGAACCGCGTGTTGAACTGCGCCACCTGCTCGGTGCTGGACAGCTCGGGCAGGAGTGCGCGGAGCCAGCCGCGGGCGGCGTCGACGGCGCCGAACCGGATGAGGAACAGGCAGGCCTGGTCCTTGCGGAAGCCCGCGAGGATGTCGCCCTGCGTGGTGGTGTCCGTGCGCAGCGGCAGTTCCTGCCCGGCGGCCTTCGGGACCGGGGCGGTGGGGGTGGTGGCGGCCACCGCGGGGGCCGCTTCGGCCGGGACGGCGTTCCCGACGGCCAGCGCGGCCGCGGCGGCGCCTCCGGCTCGTACGACGGTCCGGCGGGTGAACGGCATGGGTCCTCCGAGACGGGGCGGCGCGGGGAGTCAGGGCCCTCACCCTCGATCACCGCCCCGGCCGGCGTGCGGCGCCGCACCGGTCGGTGGCTCCACGATCACCCACACGCGAGCCCGGATCCGGCGGAAGGCGTACGTTCCCGGACGGACGACCGGGCCAGGCCCGGCCCGGTCCGCACGACGTCCCTGGCCCGGCCCGGTCCGCACGACCCGTCACCGGCCCGGGCCCGGTCCGCACGATGCGTCAGACGGGGAGGCGGCCCCAGCCCGTCGGGCCGCCGGCGGGCGGCTGCAGCGGCCGGGCCGGGACCGGTGGGGCGGGCAGCGGTGGCAGCGCCGGGTACTGGAGCCAGGCGTCCAGCAGCTCGTCGACCGGACCGGTCGCGTGGCGGGCCACGTGCGCGGCGAAGCCCGCGGTGGTGACCACGCCGTGGCGGTTCACGGTGGCCCAGTCGCGCAGCATCGGGAAGAACGCGTCGTCGCCCAGGGCGCACCGGACCGCGTGCACGGACAGGCCGCCCCGCTGGTAGAGGCGGTCGTCGAACATCAGCTTGCGGCCCGGGTCCGCCAGCCGCAGGTCCTGCGGCCGGGCGGACAGCAGGCGGTGCGCCGCGGCGGCGTGCGCGTGTGCGGTGCGGCCGCCGGTGGCCTCGGACCAGAGCCATTCGGCGTACTTCGCGAAGCCCTCGTTCAGCCAGATGTGCCGCCAGTCGGCGATGGTGACGCTGTTGCCGAACCACTGGTGGGCCAGCTCGTGGGCGATCAGGCGCTCCGATCCCCGTACCCCGTCGACGTGGTTGGTCCCGAAATGGGACATGCCCTGGGCCTCCACCGGCACGTCGAGTTCCTCGTCGGCGACGACCACCGCGTACTCCCCGAAGGGGTAGGGACCGAACAGTCGCTCGAACAGCTGCATCATGGCCGGCTGCCGTGCGAAGTCCCGGGAGAACTTCGGCAGCAGGTGGGTCGGGACGTGCGCGCTCTGCGGGACGCCGCCGAGACCGGGGTCGCCGAGCAGCACGGTCTGGTACATGCCCACCGACAGCCCGACGAGGTAGCTGGAGGTGGGTGCGGGCTGCTCGTACACCCACGTGGTGGTGCTCGCCCTGGTGGTCCGGGTCAGCAGCCGACCGCCGGCCACCACGGTGTACGGCGAGGGGGTGTTGACCGAGATCTGGTACGAGGCCTTGTCCGCGGGCCGGTCGTTGCAGGGGTACCAGGAGGGGGCGCCGACGGGCTGGCTGGCCACCAGCGCGCCGTCGGTCAGTTCCTCCCAGCCGAGGCCGCCCCACGGGCTGCGCACCGGCCGGGGGTTGCCCGACCAGTGCACCTCCACCGTGAACGCGGCGCCGGCGGGCAGCGGCTTGGCGGGGCGGATCCGGAGCCGGCCGCCGCGGTGCACGTAGTGCGGGGCCCGGCCGTCGACCAGGACCCGGCCGATCTTGAACTCGGCGAGGTTGAGGAAGAACTCGGGGAGCGGGGCCCGGCCCGCTATGGCGCTGAGCCGGGCGGTGCCCGCCAGGCGGTTGGGGCCGGGTCGGTACTCCAGGGCCAGCTCGTAGCGGTTCACCCGGTAGCGGGCGTCGCCGTTGTCCGGGAAGTACGGGTCCGCCGCCACCGCCGCACGCTGGCTGCCGGCCTTGCTCTGGCCGCCGGTCCTGCTCTGGCCGCCCATTGCCGCCGTCCCTCCCTGCGCCGCGCCCGTGCTGTCCGTCAAGGCCGCCAGACCTCGATCGGGTTGCCCAGCCAGCGGGTGTCGGCCGGGACGGATTCCCCGGCCATCACGAGGGAGGCGGGGCCGAGGGTGCTGCGTGCCCCCACCGTGCTCCCGGGCAGCACGATCCCGCCGGGTCCCAGCGTGGCGCCCGCACCGAGGGTCACAGTATCCGTCCGCAAGATCCGATCGTGGAAGAGGTGGGTCTGTACGACGCAGCCGCGGTTCACGCTGGCCCCGTCGCCCAGCGCCACCAGGTCCGTCTCCGGAAGCCAGTAGCTCTCGCACCACACGCCCCGGCCGACGCGGGCGCCGAGCCCGCGCAGCCACAGGGACATCACCAGGGTGCCAGGTACCGCCCCGATCAGCCACGGCACGGCCAGCACCTCGACGAAGGTGTCGGCCAGCTCGTTGCGCCACACGAAACCGCTCCACAGCGGGTGCTCGCCGGTCCGGTGCCGGCCGACCAGGAGCCATTTCGCGGCCACCGCGACCAGGCAGGCGACCACGCCGGAGCCGATCAGGACCAGGCCCGACAGCAGCGCGCCGCCCACGACGCCCGGCCCGCCCGCCCCGCCGGCGCCGCCGGGAACGCCCGCCCCGCCGGGTCCGTCGGGGCTGCCGGGTCCACCGGGGCCGCCGCCGGCCGTCATCAGCGCGCAGAGCGCCGCCGCGGTCAGGGCGGCCAGGGCCACCGAGCAGAACACGGGCACGAGCCGGCACAGCTCCACCAGGCCCCGGGCCCACAGCAGCCGGGCGGGCGGGTGGTAGGTGCGGCTGCTGTCCGCGGCCGCGGCGGAGCGGGGCAGCCGGACCGGTGGCAGGCCCAGGTAGGAGCTGCCCTTCTTGGCCTTCTTCGGCGCGGCCGACAGGACGCCGACCAGGCCGTCGTCGGGCACCCTGCGGCCGGGGGCGGTCATCCCGGAGTTCCCGAGGAAGGCCCGGCGGCCGATCTCGGAACGGCCGATCCGCATCCAGCCGCCGCCGAGCTCGTAGGGCGCGGTGAGGGTGTCGTCGGCGAGGAAGGCGCCCTCGCCCACGGTGGTGAGGCTCGGCAGCGCCAGCACGGTGGACACCTCCGCGCCGGGACCGATCCGCATGCCGAGCAGCCGCAGCCAGACCGGGGTGATCAGCCCGGCGTACAGCGGGAAGAGGGTGCCCCGGGCCAGGTCCATCAGCTGGGTGACCGTCCAGGCCTGCCAGCCGACCCGGCCGTGGGTGGGGTGGCTGCCGGTGTGCAGGCCGATGCTGAGCAGCCGGACGGCCGCGAGCACGAGCAGGGCGTACGCGAACCCGAAGGCGAGCGCGGCGGGCGCCACCGCGAGCAGCGCCCCGCGCAGCGCCGGGCCGGGTCCCGCCCCCGGGGGCACGAACAGGCCCGCCACCAGCAGCGCCGGTACCGCGGCGAGCAGGGGCAGGAGGGTCAGGCAGACGCCGGTCACGCCGTACATGGCGCGCCAGTGCACGGCGCGCGGCGGGCGCTCGCGCGGCCAGTTGCGCTTGGCCTTGCCGAGCTTGGCGGCGGGCGCCCCGGCCCAGCGCTGGCCGGTCGGGATCTGGCCGACCACGGCCGAACCGGGGGCCACCTCGGCCCCCTTGCCGACGCGGGCGCCGGGGAACAGGACGCTGCGGGTGCCGACGACGGCGCCCGCGCCCACCTTGACCGGGCCGATCTCCAGCCGGTCCCCGTCGAGCCAGTGGCCGCTGAGGTCGACCTCGGACTCGACGGCGCAGCCGCGGCCGAGTTTGAGCAGGCCGGTGACCGGCGGCAGCGCGTGCAGGTCGACGTCGCGGCCGATCCTGGCGCCGAGGGCGCGGGCGTAGCGCTCCAGCCAGGCGCCGGTGAGCGAGGTGGCGCCCACGCACTCGGCCAGCCGCTCGGCGGTCCACAGGCGCAGGTGGACGCCGCCGCCGCGCGGGTAGCGGCCGGCGGCCACGCCGCGCATCAGCAGCCGGGCGCCGCCGGCGGCCAGGGCGAGGCGGCCGGGCGGGCTGAAGAAGACCAGGGCCCCGGCGGCCACCAGCCACCAGGGGGCGGTCGGCGCCCACGGGTACGACCCGACCTGGTGAAGTACGTTGCCCAGGGCCAGCAGCGCCACGCTCCAGCGCAGGCCGACCAGCGTGAACAGCGGCGGCAGCAGCAGCGCCTGCACGATCCTGGCGCGGACCGGTACCGGCGCCACGCTCCGGGCGGCCTCGCCGCCGTGGGCGGACTTCTCCAGCCGCCGGGCCAGCTTGCGCAGGGTCGGCTGCTGGTAGACGTCGAGCACGGCCGCGCTGGGGTAGCGGGTGCGCAGCCGGGTGGTCAGCCGGGCGGCGGCGAGGCTGTTGCCGCCGATCGCGAAGAAGTCGTCGCCAGCGCCGGTGACGGCCACGCCGAGGGTCTCGCGCCACTGCTCGGCGAGCCAGGCCTCGGTGCCGGACAGCTGCTCGGCGGGGCCAGCGGCCTCCAGGTCGGGCAGGGGCCAGGGCAGCGCGTCCCGGTCCACCTTGCCCGAGGTGCGGGTCGGCAGGTGGTCCACCGGGGCCAGCAGCGGGACCAGGGCCGCGGGCAGCTCGGCGCGCAGCCGCGCCAGGGCCGCGGCGCGGTCCCAACCGTCCTGGGTGACGAGGTAGCCGACGAGCAGCTGGTTGCCGCTGCGGGCGGTGCGGACGGCGGAGGCCGCGCCGGCGACGCCGGGGAGGGCCTGGAGCGCGGCGTCCACCTCGCCCAGTTCGATGCGCCGGCCGCCCAGTTTGACCTGCTCGTCGCCGCGGCCGAGGAAGACGAGCCCTTCGGGCTCCGCGCGGACCAGGTCGCCGCTGCGGTAGGCGCGCGCCCAGCCGAGGGACTCCAGCGGGGCGTACTTCTCCGTGTCCTTCCCCGGGTCGAGGTAGCGGGCCAGACCGACGCCGCCGATCACCAGCTGGCCGCTGCCGCCCATCGGGACCGGTTCGCCGGACTCGTCGACCACGGCCAGCTCCCAGCCGTTCAGCGGCAGCCCGATGCGGACCGGCTCCTCGCCGGTCATGAGGGCGGCGCAGGCGACGACCGTGGCCTCGGTCGGGCCGTACGTGTTCCAGACCTCCCGCCCTTCGGTGACCAGCCGGGCCGCCAGCTCGGGCGGGCAGGCCTCGCCGCCGAAGATCAGCAGCCGGACGTCGTCGAGGGCTTCCGGCTCCCAGAGGGCGGCGAGGGTGGGGACGGTGGAGACCACGGTGATCTCCTGCTCGACCAGCCACGGTCCGAGGTCGGCGCCGCTGCGCACCTGGGACCGGGGTACGGGCACCAGGCACGCGCCGTGCCGCCAGGCGAGCCACATCTCCTCGCAGGAGGCGTCGAACGCGACGGACAGCCCGGCCATCACCCGGTCCCCTGGGCCGATCGGGTCGTCGGTGAGGAAGAGCGCCGCCTCGGCGTCCACGAACGCGGCGGCACTGCGGTGGGTGACGGCCACGCCCTTGGGCTTGCCGGTGGACCCTGAGGTGAAGATGATCCACGCGTCGTGGTCCGGGCGGGGGCGAGTGGCCGCCGCGGCCGGCTGCCCCCCTCCCGCGGCCCGGGTCCCGGCGGGGCGCGCCCCGGCCCGCGCCTGCGGGGCCGGTGTCCCGGTTCCGGGGGCGAGGAGCTCGATCCGGCGGTCGGCGCCCAGCACCGCCCGCACCCCGGCCTCGCCGAAGACCAGCTCGGCCCGCTCGTCCGGGTCCTCCGCGTCCACGGGCACGTAGGCGGCCCCGGCGGCGAGGACGGCCAGGACCGACGTGTACAGCTCGTTGGTGCCGGACGGCACGCGGACGCCGACCCGGTCGCCGGGCCGCACCCCCGCGGCCGCCAGTGCCCGCCGCCGGCGCTCGATCTCGGCGGCCAGTGCCCGGTAGGTCAGCCGGTGGGAGCCGTCGTCGAGGGCGAGCTCGTCGGGGTGGGCCCGGACGGAGTCGTCCAGGACGTCGAGGAGGGTGCGGGGCGGGGCGGGTGGACCGGCGGTGAACCGGGCCGCCTTGGACGGCTCGTCGGGCGTCCCGCCGGGGCTCTCGCCCGGCGGAACGCCGTGGTCGGGCCCGGTCGGCTCCGTGCGCTCAGGTGTGGCTGCCATTGCCCCTCGCGTCTCGTTCCCGGACGGATCCGGCCCGCCGACGGAGACCGGGTATGCCCGGTTTGTTCCGGCTCGGCGGAGAACAACCGGCCAGCCTACGCCAACGCCACAGATTCTCTCGCTGAAACTCTTGCGCTTGGCCGGGAAGAGACGGTAAAGAGCCTGCTCGCACCACCTCGCCCCGTCCGCGCCCCTCGTTACCCCGTCCACACCCCTGCGCACCCCGTCCGCACCCGCCGGGACGTACGGCGAACGGGCCTGGAGGAGGTCCGCCGTACGTCGCCGTCGCCGTCGCCGTCGCTCAGAACGCCGCGACGGCTCCGGTGTCGCGGAAGCGCCCGGGGTGCTGCCGGCGGTATTCGACCAGGCTGTGGGCCACGGCGGCACCCTCGCCCACCGCGGCGCCGACCCGCTTGACCGATCCCGACCGCACGTCCCCGACCGCGAAGACGCCCGGGAGGCTCGTCTCCATCGCCCGGGCCTCGGGCCCGCCCCCGCTGCCGGTCAGCACGTATCCCCGGTCGTCGAGCTCGAGGACACCGCCGAGCCAGTCGGTCGAGGGGCGTCCGCCGATCAGGACGTACAGGCACTGCGCAGGGACGGTGCGCTCGTCCCCGGCGCGGTCGCGCAGCCGGAGCCCGGTGAGCGTGGTTCCGCCCAGGCACTCGGCCACCTCGGTGCCGAGCAGGACGCGCAGGCCGGGCGTCCGCTCGATGCGCCGGACCAGGTAACTCGACATGGAGGCGCCGAGGTCGGTGCCCCGGACCAGCAGGGTGACGGAGCGGGCGTAGCGGGCGAAGTAGAGGGCGGCCTGCCCGGCGGAGTTGCCGGCGCCCACCATGTAGACGTCCTCACCGGCCGCCGAGGGCGCGTCGGCCAGGCACGCGCCGTAGTAGACGCCGGAGTTGAGCAGCCGGTCGACGCCCGGGCTCGCGAGGCGGTTCCACTCCACGCCGGTGGCCACCACCACGGCCGCCGCCGAGACCGAGGCCTTCTCGTCCGTGCCGGCCTTGACGAACTCGACCGTGTGGTCGCCCGTGCCCGTCGGGAGCAGCCGCGTGGCCACCCGGGTGGGCTGCCACTCGACGCGGGCCCGGCGGGCCTGCTGGAGCGCGCGCTGGGCCAGGTCGCCGCCGCTGAGCCCGACGGGGAAGCCGAGGTAGTTCTCGATCCTGGAGGTCGAACCCGCCTGGCCGCCGGGCGCGTCGTCCTCGATGACGACCACGCTCATGCCCTCCGCGGCGGCGTACACGGCGGTGGACAGCCCGCCGGGGCCGCCGCCGATCACCGCGACGTCGTAGTGCTCGTGCTCGGCGGGCCGGATGAGGCCGAGCCGGTCGGCCACTTCACTGATCGGGGGGTCGACGAGTTCGGTGCCGTCGCCGAGCCGGACGGTCACCGGCGCGTCCTGCCCGGCCTCCTCGGGCACCCAGCGGAAGATGACGCCGCTGCGGCCGAGGAAGTCGCGGACCGCGTAGGCGGCCGGCGAGAAGCGGGAGCCGCGGACCTCGGCGGTGGGCAGGCCGCCGCGGCGCTCGGCGTTCCAGGTGCAGAGGGTGTCGTCGAGGTCGGCCCGGAGGCGCTCGGCCGGAGCCGCGCCGGGCCCGCCGGCGTCCCGGGCGGCGGGGTCTCCGGTGAGCGGCAGCCAGCGCGTGGCGGGGAGGCCGGCGGCGTACGGTCCGGGATCCTGGTCCGCGACCACCGCGGCGACGGGCACGTCCGCCTCGGCCATCGACCGCAGCACCCGGTCCGCCTCGGCCGCCCCGCCGACCTGCAGGACGCGGAAGGACGCCCGGTACCAGTGCTGCACCAGCTCGGCTGTCTCGTGTCGGCGGAGCGGATCGGGATCCGCGAGAAGGATCACCGGCAGCGCGGTCTCGGCCATGAGAGGTCCCTCCAAGGTGTGTCGATCGGTGATGTCCCCCCACCGGTCAACGACTCGGAGATCATTCCGTGGCTGTCGAGGTGCGACGGCTCCGGCGGTCCGCGGGGCGGCCCGGCACCGCCCGCCGGGATCCACCGGAGCCGTCGCGTCCGTCAGAGCCGCCCGAAGAACTGGTTGCCGCGGGCCGCGTGGTCCTGGCTGGTGTAGTACTCCTTCATCGCGGAGCTGATCTCGTCACGGCTCAACCGGCCGTCGCCGTCGCGGTCCAGCGCGGTGAACGAGTCGTCGAAGGCCTGGCGGGGCAGCCGGAACATGCCGTGCAGCAGGGACGTGTACTCGTCGCGGCTCAGCATCCCGTCGCCGTCGCGGTCGCCGATCTCGGTCCAGGCGTTGCTCAGGTTCCTGATCCGGTCCCAGATGCGGTTCTGGTCGGTGACGATCCGGGCCCGGAAGGCCGCCCGGAACTCCTGCCGGTCCACGGCCCCGTCGTCGTCGCGGTCCATCTTCTGGAAGACCGCGTCCCAGAGCTCGGCCAGCGAGCCCCGGAGCTCGGCCACCGCGTCCGGCGCCAGGCCCTGCGACTCCGCGAGCTGGTCCGAGACGGCCAGCACGTCCGACCGCTCCACCCGCCCGTCGCGGTCCGAGTCGAAGACGTCGAACGACCGGTCCAGCTTCATGTCCAGCAGGCTCACGCCACGCCACCCTTCACCCTGCGTACCCGCACGACCACCGTGCGCTTGCGCGAGGAATCATAGATCGCCCCCCTCCTGTTCCAAGATCCCCCGCACGGGCGACCCGGAGGTGCGCGTGGTCCGGGGTCCCGCCGCGGAAGGGGCGCGGCGGGACCCCGGACGGGCGGGGCGGCGGGGGCGAGGGGGCGTCAGGACGTCGGTGCGGGGACCTCGGGGGCCAGGGAGTTGCCCGCGGGGATGCGGCCGCAGTCGGAGGGGGCCGCGCGGCCCGCGAAGCGGTCGCCGAGCCAGCCCAGCGCGGCGGGCGCCCAGACGACGGGCACCCCGACGTGGCTGAGCAGGTCGAACTGCCGGTACTCGATCGACCCGTTGCCGGTCGAGCAGTACTGCCGGGCGAGGGTCCGCACGTCCCCGGCGACCATGACCCCGTCACCGGTGCCGATGCCCGGGCGGTTGCTGAAGGTCCCTTCCCACACGCCGCCGTTGCCCTGCGCGATGAATCCGGGCACGGTCGGGGTGGGCGCCGAGCCGAGGTTGACCTTGTTGACCGCCTCGACGAAGGCGGGCACCGAGTTCGGGTCGGCGTACTGCGGCTTCGCCAGCTTCTTCCACGTCAGCCCGGGGTAGCGGCCCAACGCGTCGACGATCGAGCCCTTCTCCAGCTTGTGGTACACCTCCGCGCCGTAGGAGTTCAGGTACGGCTCGAGGTCGATGCCGAAGGAGCGGGAGACGCCGATGAGCGCCATGGGGATGACGCCCGTCCACACGACGGAGCCGTCCACGTACTTGAGGTTGTGCGCCGGGTCCACGAGGAGGCCGCCCTCGGCGAAGCCCACCAGCCTGCGGTTGACCTCGGGTGCGTAGTCGGGGGCGAGGGCGGCCGCCCAGTTGGTGGCGATGGCACCGCCGGAGTACCCCAGCAGGCCGAACCGGGTGTCGGAGTCCAGGCCGGTCCCGGCGGACGCGGTCGCGGCGCGGATCGAGTCCAGCGTGTTGGTCCCGTACTCCGGGCCGGCCGCGAAGTCGGCGGACTGGCCCTCGGTGTCCGGGATGACGAGGTCGTAGCCCGCCAGCAGGAGCGGCACCACGAACACGGACTCGGCGTTCGCGATGGCGCCGCCCAGCGAGACGTTGCCGGCGATGGCGCGCGACGGGCCGTCCTCGGGGTCGAGCGAATCGTAGAACGACTGGTACGACACCGCCTTGTCGTGACGGCCGGTCGGACTCGGCACCACCGTGGTCACGTTGGCGGACGGACGGCCCTGGGCGTCGGTGGTGCGGTAGAGCAGCTGGATCGCCTTGAGCGGCGTGGGCAGACCCACGAGGTGGTACTTCAGCGTCCGCGTCTTCAGCACGGCGCCCGGGGCGAACGAGGCGAGCGGCTCGCTGCCGGTGTAGGCGTAGAACGGGTCGCTCGCGCCGGCGGGGGCGGTGGCCGCGGCGGTCGAGGGGGCGGCCGTGGCCGCCGGGGCGGCGGTGGCGGCCATCGCGACGACGACGGCGGTGGCCAGGAGACGAGCGGCGTTTCTGGGCATGACTCCCCCGAATCGTGGGTGGGGTGGCGGGACGTGCGGGAGCCGGCGCCGGGCGGCGGCGCCGTGCGGGGCGTGGCGTGGCGGGAGAGCGGTCGGGTGGCACGGGTCCGGTCGCCCGTGCCGCGCCGGGGCGGGTGGGATGCGCGCACGGCATCCGGTGGCGGCGCGCGGCGCGGTCGCGGAGGGATCGAGGTGGGGGTGGGGTGGGGGTGGGGGTGGGGGTGGGTGAGGTCCGGTGGAGGGGCGGTCGGGATCCGTCCGCGTCTGGTGATCCACCGGGCGAACGTGTTACCAACTGGTAGGTAACGTGCTGGAAACCAGGATGCGGCCGGCACGAGGCCGTGTCTCCGGGGCGCACCACAGAGATTCGCGAGGTGGATTGTGACCGCACCCAAACCGGCGGAGCCCGACGCGGGACCGCAGTTCGGCGGCATCCCGGTCCACAAGCGGCTCCTGGCCGCTGCACCGGACCTGGCACCCGCGGTGACGGCCCGGCTCGTCGAGATGCTGCCCGCCTACGGTGCGCTCCCCTCGGAGCAGCTGCGCGGCGAGGTCACCAAGGAAGTGGACCGCGGCATCAGGGCGTTCATCAGGGTGCTGCGCCACGGCGAGCTGCCCGAGGAGGCCGAACTGGCCCGCATCAGCGAGTCGTCGGCCCGGCGCGCCGACGAGGGCGTACCGCTGGAGGCCGTGGTCGGCGCCTACCACCACGGGGCGGAGGAGTGCGCGGCCCGGGTCCTCGCGACGGCCGAACCGGGCGACCTGCCGGACGTGTTGCTGGTGCAGCACCGGCTGCTGGGCTACCTCCGGCTGGTCAGCTGCGCGGTCGCGGCGGGGTACGTCCAGGAGCGGCAGACGGCCCTCGGCGACGAGCAGGTCGCCCGGCAGGCCCTGCTGTCCCGGCTGCTGGAGGGCGGCAACCCGCAGGCCGCGGCCGACCGCGCCGGCATCCGGCTGCCCGCCTCGTACGTCGTCCTGAGCATGGCCGTCGGGCCGCACCCGGACGAGCTGCTGCCCGGCGTGAACCACTCCGTCGCCGCGCGCCGCAAGATCCGACGGCTGCGCAACGAACTGCAGCGCCAGACGACCGGGGTGCCGCTGTCCGTGCTGTCCGGCGACGGCGGGCTGGTCCTGGTCCCGTACGGGACCACGGCGGGCGACTTCGGCGCGGCCGACCGGGAGCGGCTCACCCGGCTCGTCGAGCAGCTCGGCCTGATCTGCGGCGCCGAGCTGCAGGTGGCGGCCGCCGCGGCCGCGCCGGAGGACGTCGCGGAGGCCGCCCGGCTGGTCGGCGAAGTGCGGCGGGTCGCGGAGGGGTCCGGCCGGGGGCCCGGGCTGTACCTGCTCGACGACGTGCTGCTGGAGTACCAACTGAGCCGCCCGAGCCCGGCCCGGGACGGGCTCGCCGCGCTGCTCGGCCCGCTGACCGGGCGCCCGGAGCTGCTCGACACGCTGCGCACCTTCCTCGCGTGCGGCCTCGACCGGCGGCGGGCCGCCGCCCGGCTCCAGGTACACCCCAACACGGTGGACTACCGCCTGCGCAAGGCCACCGAGCTCACGGGGCTGGACGCGGCCCGGGGCGCCGACCTGCTGACGCTGCACGCCGCCCTGGCCGCCCACGACGCCGTACGGCGGGCCGAACCCGAGACCGGCTGACGCCGGAGCGGCACGCCGCGCGGCGGCCGGGGCGGGGCGGGGCGCGCCCGCCGGCCGGGCCGGGCCGGGCGGGGCGACCGTGCGATCTCCGGCTATCGGGGTTTCGATGGGGTCATGCGGTACGCAGGTGTCGGACGGGCCGGCCTGCGCGGGGGTTTGGCCGGCGTGCTGGTCGCCGCGGCGGTCCTCGCGTTCCCTCCCGCGGCCGGAGCGGGTTCTCCCCCCGCACCCCCGGTCCGGGAGCGCTGCTCCCCCGGCTGGGTGTGCGGATGGACCTCGCCCGGCTACACCGGCGTGGTGAGCCTGGTCGCCGTAGACATGCCGGCGTACCCGGAGACGACGGCGTACGTCGGGTTCAACGACGGGCTGTCGGTGTGGAACGGCTCCGGCACGTGGCGGACCCCCGACGGTCGGTGGGGCCGCTGCGTGGTGGTCTACGACCGGCCGCACTACGAGGGGCGGGCGCTGACCGTGCCGCCCGGCCGCGGCATCGAGAGGCTCCCGGCGTCCTTCGGGCACGTCCGGTCGAACAGGTTCACGACCTGCCGGGTGGGCTGACGGCGCCGCTCCCCGGCCCTCGGGCTCCCGGCCGCGGGCGCGGGCCGGCCCACCCGGCGCGGCCCGGCCCGGGAGCGCCGGGCGGCCCGGGGCCGGCCCCGGGCCGCTCGGCCCCCTCGCTAGACCGCCGTGCGCGGGACCACCCACAGGGCCTCGGCGGTGGCGCAGAGTTCGCCCTCGGCGGTGGCGACGGCCGTGCCCACGCCGTACTTGCGTTCCGCCGAGGACAGCAGCCACGCGAAGGAGACCAACCGCTCGCCGGCCCGTACCGGCCTCAGCAGCCGCGCGCCGAGCGCGGCCGTGACAGCACCGGCCGGGCGGCCGTCGAGCAGGCGTCCGGCGGCGTTGCCGGGGCAGTCCAGCGCGCCCCACACCAGCTCGGGCGGCAGCAGCCCGTCCGGGTCGGCGAGGGCGGCCCCCGGGGTCCAGGCGGTGGCGACCAGGGCCCGTCCCGGCACCGCACCGCAGTGCTGGCGCAGCCCGGTCGCCGGGGTGCGGTCCAGGCCGCAGCCGAAGCAGTCGGTCTGGCCGTCCGGCGGAGCCGCCCGGTAGGCCTCGGCGGCGGCCTCGGCCTCGGACCAGGACGGCGCCTCCGGGACCTGGAGGGCGGGTCCGTCCGGCCCCGTGGGGACGGCGGCGGCCAGCAGCAGGTCGCCGTCGGTCAGGGCGCAGCCGCCCTCGGGGGTCGCGGCGAGTCGCACGGGAAGCCCGGTCGGTACCGGCCGCCGGAAGTCCACCCTTACGTCGCGTGCGGTCGCCCGCCCGGCCAGTACGCCCGCCACGTAGCCGCCGAACGCCACTCCGGTGTAGCCGTGCAGGTGCTCGGGGATCGTGAGGGTCTCGATGTCGGTCATGCCCGCCACCCCATCACACGGGCCGCCCGCGCCGTGCGGGGAGGCCTGCCCGGGGCCGGGCGGTCCGCAGGGACTACGGCCCGGTGGTCCACCGGCCGGCCCGCGGGCCTCCGGTGTGCGGCGCGGCGGGAATAATGGGGCCCCGCGGCCGCACCGGCCGCGGCCGGTCGCGAGCGAGGGACGACGAAGGACCGATGGGTTTGACGCAGGGCCAGCGCGTGAAGCTGGCGGAGGACATCGGCCTGGCCGACGCCGTCGCGGGCGGCTCGGGGGCCGTCGTCGGGTTCCTTTCCCTGGCGGCCGGCACCGAGGGGACCGTCGAGCGGGTCGACGGCCGGCTGCCCGAGAGCCACGGGGTCGGTGAGTACCAGCGGCTCACCTCGCTCCTCGAGGCCTTCGGACACACCATGCCCGAAGCGAGCAGGACGAGGCTCGAGGAGGAGATCGGGGCCCTGGAGCCGGAGTGGAAGGCGTTCCGGGCGCGCGGCGCCCGCGTCACCGCCCGCGTCCGCTTCGACAACGGCTTCGTCCTCGACGGCGCGCACGAGGACGTCCTCGTCCCGCTCTGAACCGGTCCGCCGGCCGACCCGGTCCGCCGGCCGACCCGGTCCGCCGGCCCGGCCGCCCGTCCCGGCTCCGCCGCCCGTCCCGGCCGTCCCGTCCTTCGGAACAGGCGGTGCCGGACCGGGCGTCCGGCGGGGGCGCGGCCCACCTCGGTCCTGCCGCGCGCGGAGCCGGCCGGGCTCAGGCCCCCGGCGCGGCAGGCCCCCGGTGCCTGATGTTGACGGCCGCGGCCTTGGCCAGCACCAGGGGGTTCAGGAAGCGCAGCGGACCGATGAGCCGGGAGGCGAAGAGGTGCATGTGCCGCGCCACCGAGGCGTCGCGCGCCGCGGCCGAGAACACGAGCCGCTCCACGGGGTTGAAGGGACGGGCGGTGGCGTAGTCGGCGGCCAGGTACTGGTGGCCGCGCAGCCGGCGCCGGTGCGTCCGGGCGTACGCCGCGAGCGACCGGTCGAGGTCGGCCCGCCCGGCCGCGGCGGGAGCGACCGCCTCCGCCAGCCACTGCGCGGACTGCAGGGCCCACCCGCACCCCACCCCCCACAGGGGGTCCCCGGTCAGGGCTGCGTCACCGATGAGCGCGACGCCCGGTGCGGTCGGGCGACGGCTGTGCAGCGGGTAGTCGACCGTCCCGATGATCTTCGAGATGCGCTCGGCGGAGTCGACGGGCGGTGCCTCGGGCAGCGCGCGCACGAACGCGCGGAAGCTGCCCTCCAGGTCCTCCTTGAACGCCGGCAGCCGCTCCTTGGACGGGAGCACCGCGAGGACCGTCACCCCGTCGTCGTTGGGGAACGCGTACGCCATGTCGGGCTCGAGGAACCAGGTCTGTCCGATCCCGCCCCGCAGCGGCAGGCCGCGGAAGTGCGCGAGGTAGCCGAACCGCGCGTTCTCGTGCCGCCGGACCGGCAGGCCGGCGAACCCGGCCACGGCCGAGTCCTTGCCGTCGGCGCCCACCACCAGGCGGGCCCGGAGTTCCCGCTCGCCCTGCGGTGTCGACGCGCGCACGCCCACGGTCCGCCCGCCCTCCTGGATCAGCCCGGTCACCTTGTGCCCGAGGAGGAGGTCGACGCCCGGGGTCTGCGCGGCCCGGTCCCGGATCATCGGGTCCAGGGTGCTGCGCCGCACGTTGTAGGCGTACGGCAGGTCGGGGCCGCCCGGCGCGGCCCGCGGCTCGATCCATCCCCAACGGGTGTACCAGCGGGCGTCGTTGCGGACGGCGCCGGCCTTCTCGAGGGCGGGTACGAGGCCGAGTTCGTCGAGCACCGGGTAGGCGTTGGCCGTGAGGGAGTGGGTGCACAGCACCTTGTACGCCTCGGGGTCCGAGCGGCGCTCCAGCAGCGCGACGCGGACGCCGCGACGCGCGAGCAGGACCGCCGCCGCGCTCCCGGCGAGGCTGGCTCCGCTGATGACGACGTCGTAGTCGTCTCCCGCGCCGTGTCCTGCGCTCCGAGACCTGATCATGCGCTGGTCGCTCCCTTCGGGGTGGTGCCGTGAGGGTTGCTGCAGCGCCCACAAGTGTCAGGAACATGACCGACTGTCAAGTGTGCGGGCCCCGGTCGGCGGGCCGGGCGTGGGCGAAGCCCCGTTGGTGCCGGAGCAGTCCGCCCGCGAGCCGCGGGTCGCCCTCGGCCGCGACGACCTCTCCCATCAGGATGGTGTGGTCGCCGCCGTCCCGCAGGCCGTGGTTGCGGCACGTGAGCCGCAGCGCCGCGGCCGCCAGGCCGGGGGCCGGCCCCGGGACCGTGGGCACCCCCGCGAACCGGGTGGCGGCGGGGCCCGCGCAGCGCAGTGCCAGTTCCTCGTCCCCGGGGCCGAGCACGTTGACGGCGAAGGCCGGGGCCGCGACCAGGGCGTCGTGCGTGCTCGAACGCCGGTCGACGGCGACGAGGAGCAGCGGCGGGTCGAGGGAGAGCGCGCAGACGGCGGAGGCCGTCAGTCCGCGCGTCCCGCCGTCGCGGTCGTGGCAGGTGATCACGCAGACCGGGGCCGCGAGGGCGGCCATCGCGGCACGGAACTCCTCGGCGCCGACGGCCGACGGGCCCAGCAGGGCGGGGGAGGTCACCGGCCCGCCACCGACAGGGACCGGCCGGTGGCGGCCGGAGCGGGCGGCAGCAGGCGTCCCGCCGGCGTGCCGGCGAACCCGCTGCCCGCGTCCCACACCGGGCGGCCAGCCTTCACGGTCGTCGTGACGCGCCCGGTGAACACCCAGCCCTCGTAGGCGGACCAGCCGCACTTCGCCTCGATCGTGTCCGCGGCCAACTGCCAGCGGTGGTCGGGGTCCAGCAGGGCCAGGTCGGCGTCGGCGCCCACGGCCAGCCGTCCCTTCCCCGGCAGCCGGAACAGGTCGGCGGGGCCCGATCCCATGAGCCGCGCGAGGTGCCGGGCCGCGCCGTCGGCGTCGTCCCCGGCGCCGCGGGCCATCAGGCCCGTCCAGAGGGCGCCGGCGAGTTCCTGGACGCCGGGGAGCCCCGGCGGCGCCTCGGCCGGCGGGCGGTTCTTCTCCTCCACGGTGTGCGGGGCGTGGTCGCTGCCCGCCGTGGCGGCCTGGCCGGTCAGCACCGCCTCCCACAGCCGGTCCTGGTCCCGCTGGGCCCGGATGGCCGGCGACAGCCGGGTACGGGGCCCGCGGCGGCAGGTGTCGGCATCGGTGAACGACAGGTGGTGGCCGGTGACTTCGAAGGTGACCGGCAGCCCCTCGGCCGCCGCCGCGGTGAGCAGGTCCACCTCCTCCGCGGTGGAGGCGTGCAGGACGTGGGCCCGGGTGCCGTGGGTGCGCACCAGCTCGATGACACGGGCGACCGCGACGATGGCGCCCGTGCGCGGCCGGTGCGGCTCGTAGCCGGCGTACGAGCGGGGTTCGCCGCGCCAGCCGTCGAGCAGGTCGAAGACGTGCTGCGCCTCGGCGTGCAGCACGAGCTGGACGTCGCCCAGGGCGGCCGCCTCGAAGGCCGCCGCCAGCTGCCGGTCCTCGCGGAAGACGACCGGGGCCGTGTGGTGGCCCGCCATGAACACCTTGGCGGAGGTGGCCACGGCCGGGTCGAGCGAGGCGAGCAGTCCGGGCCGGTCGGGGTCGGCGCCGATGTGGAACCGGTGGTCCACCCACGAACGGCCTTCGACGATGCGGGCCTTGTCGCGCACCGCGGTCTCGTCGAGCGCTGCCGGACGGGTGTTGGGCATGTCGACGACTGTGGTCACGCCGCCCGCGATCGCGGCCCGGCTGCCGTGCTCCCAGTCCTCCTTGTACTCCAGGCCGGGAGTGCGGAAGTGCACGTGCGAGTCGATCAGCCCGGGCAGGACGTAGCGGCCCACGGCGTCGAGCCGGGGGCCGGCCGGGGCCGGCTCCCCCACCGCGAGGAGGGCGTCGATCCGGCCGTCCCTGATGACGACGGTGCCCTCGCGGACCCCCTCGGGGGTGACCAGCCGGCCCCCCTCGACGACCAGGTCCGCGGTACGTGCGGAGGCGTGCGCGGTGTTCATCGCGTCCATGACGTGCTCACCAGCTCCCTGCAGAGATCGTTGGTCGGACCCATCAGCGCGACGGCGCGCGCGTCCCGCCGGTAGCGGTTGAGGGGGTGCGCCTCGGCGTAGCCGGCGGAGCCGAGGATCTGTTCGACCCCGGTCATGACCCGGTCGGCCGCGGCGGTGGCGCAGAGTTTGGAGTGGAGGGTGGTGGTCCCCGGGTCGGCGGAGTCCCGCCGGCCGGCCCGCTCGACGGCGGCCCGCGCCGCCTCGACCTCGGTGGCGAGGTCCACCAGCCGGTGCCGGACCGCCTGGTGCGCCAGCAGGCCGCGGGTGACGGCGTGGTCGTGCGCACAGTCCAGGGCGGCCTGGGCCAGGCCGAGGGCCACCGCGCCGAGGGTCGCGCCGCTCTCCCTGACCCGGGCGATGATCGCGGCGGCCTCGCCGGCCGGGCCGAGCCGGTCGGTGTCGGCCACCCGGCAGTCCCGCAGCGAGACGAAGCCGGTGGCGGACCCGCGCATGCCGGCGAGCGGCAGGGAGGTGTCCGGCACCAGGCCCGGGTTGTCGCCGCGGACGAGGAAGAAGGTCTGCCCCGCGGCCCCGTAGCCGGTCCCGGCAGCTCCGGCGACCGGCGCCTGCCCGGTCCGGACGAGCACGAGGTAGACGTCGGCCAGGCCCGCGCTGGTGGTGAACGACTTGGCGCCGTCCAGCACCCAGCCGCCGCCCTCGGTCCGGCGGCCCGTCGTGGAGAGGTTCCGCTTGTCGGCGCCGGCCCCCGTCTCGCTCCACGCGGAGGCCGCCAGCCACTCGCCGGACGCCAGCCTGGGCAGCAGGTCGGCGAGCTGGTCCGGGGTGCCCTGTTCCACGATGCGGCTGCTCACCGCGTAGTGCTGGAAGAGCATGATCGCGGCGGACCCGTTGAGGGCGGCGACCTCTGCGACGTGGCGGTTGAGCTCCACGGGGTCGGCGCCGGCGCCGCCGTACGCGTACGGGACGGCGAGGCCGAGCAGGCCGGTCCGGCGCAGCACTGCCACGGCGTCCAGGTCGGGCCGGCCGCTGCGGTCGGCGGCCGCCGCGGAGGCGGCGAGCCGGGAGCGGTCGGCGGGGTCCAGGAACTCCGGCAGCGGGGCCCGGGTGGCGGGGTTCGACGGGGCGGGAGCGGTCATGTGTTGTCCTCGTTCGGGGTGGATCGGGTGGGGCGCCGCAGCGGGGACCGACGGGGCGGTCACGCCGTCAGGGGGAGGGGCTCGGCGCCCGCGCGGGCCGCGGAGGGCCGGACGGTGTCGAGGTCGAGGGGGCCCGACAGCAGCCGGGCCTGCTTCCTGCTGACGCTCACCCATTGCAGGAGCGCGTCGGCCGGTTCCCGCTCGACGTCGACGAGTGCGGCCGTGGACCCGCCCGCCGTGTCGATCTCGACGCGCGTGGTGCCGCCCGGCCGGCCGTCGAGGAAGCGCGCCGCGACCGTGCCCGGCCGGCTCGCGGCCGCCGCCAGGCAGATGGTGCCCGTCAGTGCCAGGGTCGGGTGCCAGGTGGGAACCGAGATGGAGCGGACGGCGAGCCGGCCGCTCTGGTAGGAGGCGATCGCGGCGACCTTCGGGAAGACGCTGTCGGCCGGCATCCCCAGGAGCGTCGCGGCGGCCCGCCGGATCTGCTGCATCTCGTCGAAGACCGCGGCGCCGGCCCCGAACAGCTCGGCCTGCGACCCGATCCCCAGGTCCCGCGCGTCGACGAAGACGTACGGGTTCCCGAGGGAGGCCAGCGACACCCCGTACGTCCCGGCGGGCGTGGACACCACGTCCACGGGGCGGCCCGTCATCAGCAGCCGGCTCAGGCGGGTGCCCTGCGGCTGGACGAAGTGCAGGGTGAAGTCGCCGCTCAGCCGCCGGGATCCGTCGACCTCGCACACGATGTGGTCCCCGTTGTTGAGGACGCGCAGCCGCACCCGGTCCCCCGGGGCCAGCCGCGGTACCAGCCGCAGCTCGCCGGCGACCAGCACGGTGGCGAGGATCGAATGGCCGCAGCTGCCCCGGAAGTCGAAGGCGTCGACGGCCTGCGGCAGGCACTGCACGAACCTGTAGTCCAGGTCGAACAGGGGGTGCCGCGACGCCGAGACGAGCGCGATCTTCAGGACGTCAGCGTGTCCCTGCCGGACGAGCCGGCGGCGCACCTCGGTCAGCAGCGGGCGCAGCACGTGCTCCGCGTCCGCGATCCCGTCGACCTCGAGGACCAGCGTCGGACACGGCGCACCGGCCACCTCCGCGACGTACCCGTTCACGCCGCGCGCTCCGGTTCCGCGAGGGCCGCCGGGCCGGCCGCCGAGCCGAGCGCCGGCATGAACTGCTCCAGCCACAGCTCGTGGACGAGCAGGGACCACAGCGCGAGCGCGGCCCGCTCCGAGGGCCGGGTCGCCTGCTCGGCGAACAGCCCGTCCACCGCCGCCGGGTCGAGCATCCCCCGGCGTCGCAGCCGCGCCGGAGCCAGGAGGTCCCGGGCGTAGCCGTACAGCGCGGTTCCGGGGACCAGCATGGCGGCGATCGGCAGGGTGAAGGGCTGCTTCGGGCGGGAGAGCACCGCATCGGGCAGCAGTCCCGACGCCGCCCCGTACAGCGTCCGCTTCCCGCGGCCGCCGGACACCTTCAGCTCGTCGGGCAGGGCCTTGGCGTACCGCACGAGGGAGGGCTGGCAGAAGGGCAGCCGGACCTCCACCGAGGCGGCCATGCTGAGGTGGTCGACGCGCCGCAGGTGGTACGCGGGCATGCGGGAGCCGGTCTCGAACTCAGTGATCGTCTCCAGACGGCGCGTCCGTGACGCGGCGAGGTCGCGGGCGATGCGGTCCGCCGCGGATCCCCGGGCCCGGACGAGATCGCGGTACTCGGGGGCGTACAGGTTCCGGCGCAGCGCGCGCGGCACGGCCGCCAGCGAGTCGACGTAGGCGGACACCCAGTCGCCGCCCTCGGGTGCCTCCACGGCCGTGCGGATCCGGTCGTAGCCGCCGAAGAGCTCGTCGGCGGCGTCACCGGTGAGCGCGACGCGGAAGCCGGCCTCCCGCACCGCGCCGAACAGTGCGTACGTCGACAACGTGATCGGGTCGGCGTTCGGCTGGCCGAGGTGCCACACGACCTGCGGGAGCAGGTCCGGGAAGTCGGCCGGGTCGATCTCCACCTGGTGGTGGCGGGTGCCGTTGCGCAGGGCCGCCTCGCGGGCGAAGTGGCGTTCGTCGTGGGGCCACTCCCCCGTGTAGGCGATGTTGAAGCTGTGCAGGTCCGGTACGGCCCGGGCGGCCAGGGCCGACACCAGGCTGGAGTCGAGGCCGCCGCTGGTGATCACGGACACCGGTACGTCGGCCCGGACCAGCCGGGCCGTCTCGGTGCGCAGCAGCTCGCGCACGCGGTCCGCGGCCTCCGCGGGACCGGTGGGGCACTCGGCCCCGGCGAGCGGGCGGCGGCGGACCGTCCGCAGCCCTTGGGAGCGGCTGACGGTCAGGGTGGTGGCGGGCGGCAGGACCCGGATGCCCTCGAACATCGTCTGCTCGCCGAACGGCGTCTTCGTGGACAGGTACTCGTCCAGGCCCGGCTCCCAGACCGCGGCCGGCACCCCGGGGAAGGCCAGCAGGGCGGGCAGCTCGGAGGCGAAGCGCAACTGCCGGGTCCGCTCGTCCCAGTGGTAGTAGAGGGGCTTCATGCCCGACTCGTCGCCGGCGAGCAGCAGCGTGGGCTCGGCGCGCAGGTCCACCACGGCGACGGAGTACATGCCGTCGAGGTGCTCGGTGAAGTCGCGGCCGAACTCCGCGTACAGCGCGGGCAGCACGGATCCGTCGCAGGTGTCGGCGAACCGGTGGCCGAGGGGGGCGAGGCGGGTGCGCAGTTCGGCGTGGTTGTAGATCTCGCCGTTGAACACGATGGTGACGTGCTCGCCCAGTCGGTACGGCTGCGAGCCGCCGGAGGGGTCCATCACGGCCAGGCGGTTGTTGCCCAGGGCCCAACCGGGGCCGGTGGCGAAGGTCTGCGCGTCCGGTCCGCCGTGCCGCTGCACGGCGGCCACCGTCCGCAACTCGTGCTGGGTGACCTGGGCGTCGAAGTGCCCGAAGATTCTGCACATGCGGGCCTCACCTCACCTCGGCCGAGACACCGGCCCGCTGGTAGAGCACGGGGTCGAAGGGGGTCGGACCGCCGCAGGTGGCGAACCGGGGTCCGTCCGGGTCCTGCCCGTCGTGCCGGGTGCCGTGCGGCACACCGGGCGCGGCGTACAGCACGTCGCCGGGCGAGGCGTCGTACCAGCGGTCCGCCAGGTACAGCTGTCCGGTGCCCTCGATGACGACGAACGCCTCCTCGCTCTCGGGGTGGACGTGCACGTTGAAGTACTCGCCCGGGTCCATCACCCCGCAGTGCAGGCAGAGTTGGGGCGTGCCGGTGCCCGGCCAGAAGAGGAAGTTCATCGTGGCGGTCCGGTCGGAGGCGGCGACCTCCCCGGTGCCGGAGAAGCCGCGCAGCTGGGTCTCCTGGTTCCACAGCGAGCTGAACCGGCGGGGGGCGGTGCCCGGTCGGCGCCCGTCCAGCAGGCGGCTGCGCCACACGTAGGCGACGAGTCCGCCGTCCTCCGCGGACAGGGTGTAGGCGTCGCCGGTGGGTGCGTACACGGTGCCGGCGCGCTCCACCGGGGCCCGTTCGGCACCGGAGGTGGCGGTGCCGCGGCCGGCGAAGACGACGACCACGTTCTCCTCCTCCGGCGAGTCGGCGGGACGCCAACGCGCGCCGGCGGGGACGCGGACGACGTCGAGGCGGACGATGTGCGCGCCGAGCGCGGGGCCCACCGCGGTGGCCACCTCGCACCCGTCCTGGACGCGGAACCGCAGCTCGTCCGCACGGACGATGGCTCCGGGCACTGCTGCGACAGTCATGGGGTCACACCTTTCCGGGGTTGTGCGGGGGCGTGTGCGGCGCTCGGGTCAGCCGTCGGAGGCGGGCCGACCGCCCTTGCCCCAGTGGGTCCGCTCCACGTCGCGGACGATCACGGTGACGGCCTCGGCGGGGCAGTGGGCGATGCGGGAGACCGTCGCCGTGATCTCGCCGATGAGGGCGCTGCGCCGCTCGTGGTCGTTTCCACTCCACCAGTCGACGGTGATGACGGGCATGACGGAGCCTTCCTTGTGGGGTTGACGTGTACGGGACCGCGCCGGAGCGGACGGGCGCGGCGCGGCGGGTGGCACCCCGGCGCCGGACGCGGCGCGGGAGGGGGCGGGGCCGCCGGGGCGTCAGACGACCTCGGGCGACAGCCCGGCGGCCCGGTAGAGGGCGGGGTCGTACGGGACGGGTCCGCCCACGGAGACGAACAGGTCGGCCGCGTCCGGGCCGGCGGGGTTGCGCGTCCCGTGCAGCACCCCGGAGCGTGCGTAGACGCCGTCGCCGGGCTCCATGTCGAGCCAGGTGTCGCCCAGGAAGAACTGGCCCCGGCCGTCGAGGGCGAAGAGCGCGTCCTCGGCACCCGGGTGGCCGTGGATGTTGAAGGTGTTGCCCGGGGCCGCCATGCCGCTGTTGATGCACAGGTGGGCGCAGCCGTTGCCGGGCCAGTGCGGGAAGTTCATGAACGCCCGGCGCTCCTGGTCCACCGGCGCGATCTCGCCGGTGCCGGCGAACGTGCGGATGGCGGCGGACTCGTCGTACACGGTGTTGAAGAGCAGGGGCGCGGAGCCCCGGGGGCTGCCCTCCGGCAGCGGGGCCCGCCAGAAGTACACGGTCATCTCGTCGGCGTCGCCGTCGGCGGCGGCGGTGAAGGCGACGGAGCGGCCGGCGGGCGCGTACGCGGTGGAGCCCTTGCGGACCTCGGCGCCCTCCCCGTCGATCTGCGCGGTGCCGTGGCCGTCGAAGACGATGGCCGTGACTTCCTGGACGGCGTACGGGGCGGGCTTCCAGCTCGCACCCCGCGGGATCCGGACGATGTCGACCGAGACGAACTCGGCGCCCACGTGCGGGCCCACGGGCCGGCTGACCAGGCAGCCCTCCTCGGCGGTGAACTCGAGCTCCTTGCGGCGGATGACCAGGCCGAAATCGGTGTGCTGTGACATCAGGTTCCTCTCCAGAGGTCGGGGCAGGACGGGGCGGGGCCGGGGCCCGGGCGGGGTGGGGCGCGGGCGGCCGGGCGGTGTCCGCCCGGGGCGGCTCACGGCCGGGCCGCGGGCGCCGGTACGTGTCTGGTGACGATCGACGCGAGGGCGCCGGTGGGGTGGTCGAGCGCGACGTCGAGCGAGGGGACGAGCCGCTCGCCGTGGACGGCGGCGTACAGGGGCAGGGACGGCCTGCCGCCCTCGGCGGCGAGTTCGGCCTCCAACCGCTCCGGGAGCGGCAGGAGCCGGTCGAGGTCGAGGCCGGCCACGCCGAGGAACTGCGGGGGTGTGTGCGACTCGCCGAGTTCGGCGAGGAAGCGGCCGAGCACCCCCGTCATCTCCTCCTCGTACGAGGCCATCCGGTCCGCGCCGATGGCCGCGGAGATCCCCATGCGGTGGGCGTGGCCCACGTTGACGTGGTTGGGGCAGATGAGCGTGGTCAGGGGCCGCAGCGGGTCGCCGGGGCCCAGCGCTGCCGCTTCCCCGGCGGAGAGCGGGTGCAGCCGGCGGTCCGCGCCGATGCGGCGGAGGTGGAACCCCTGCCCGTAGAGGGCGCGGTGCCAGCGGGGGAACGCGTCCTCGCGCAGCGAGAAGGCGTTCATGACGTCGACGGGGATCTCGACGGTGCCGTCCGCCACGTGCAGGCCGGCCGCCCGCTCCAGGCCCATCCGGTACATCATCGCGAAGTACGCGAACGTGGTGGCGTGCCGGGCCAGGCGCAGCGCGTGCGCGTCGGTCGGGGCGAGGTCGTCGCCCGGTACGTCCGGGACGTCGAGGGCCATCAGCACCTGGTGGCGGTACTTCGGCTGACCGCTGAAGAGCGGGGTGCGGGCCAGCCGGCCGCGGCGGTCCAGGCGCCACCACACGTGCGGCTTCCAGCGGTTGTCGCTCAGGTTGTTGTGCGTGAGCTGGGTCCGCAGGTGGGTCCCCCCGCCGCCGTTCGCGTCGCCCGTGGCCCGGGTCAGCAGGCGCAGGCAGAACCAGGGGAACGCCACCATGGGAGCGAAGGCGTTCATGCTCACGTGCGTCGAACTGTGCACCACCATAGGCGAGTCCACGAAGCGGTGCAGGGCGGCGTCGTCCCAGCCGAGCAGGGCGCGGACGGCCTCGCGGTCGCCGGCCGGCGCGCGGTGGACGCGGGGCTCGATCTCGCGGACGAAGTCCGCGAGCCGCTGCCGCCGCTCGCGGGTCTCCGCGTCGGGCGGCCCCGCCGGCCGGAACGCACCGATCAGCTCGCCGAGGGTGGGGCCCGCGGCGGCCGGCCCCGACGGCGGGCGCCGCTCGACGGTGGTGGTCATCGGGGCCCGTCCGGCACGGGCGCGACGGCGACGGCCGACCAGGCGCGGTGCGGGACCTGGAGGACGTCGCCGGGGAAGCGGTCGCGCAGGATGCCGGTGAGCTCGGCGGAGAACGCGGCGACCTCCTCCGGGGGGAGGCTCGCGCCGACGCCCGCGCTGGCCCGGATCCGTCCGGTCCATGCCTCCGGCGTGTAGGGCACGTCCAGGTCGAAGGAGAAGGTCTCGATGGACCGGAAGCCCGCCGCGGCCAGGTCGGTCAGCCAGCGCGGGTAGAGGCCCGTGCCGCCGCCCATGGACCAGGCCGGGTTGTACTTCATGATGAGGTCCTCGGTCGCCGCGACCATGTTGCCGGGCAGCGGGAGCCAGTCGAAGTGGGTGATGACGACGTGGCCGCCCGGCCGGAGCAGGCGCCGGACCTCGGCCGCGGCCTTCGGGGCGTCGAACCAGTGCCAGCACTGCCCGGCCGCCACGACGTCGAAGGACGCGTCGGGCAGCCCCGTCGCCTCGGCCGTGGCCACGTGGTAGGCGATCTCGACACCGGCTGCCGCGTCGAGGGCCCGGGCCTGGTCGAGCAGGGCCGCGGCCGGGTCGATGCCGGTGACCCGGGCGCCCGCCCGGGCGAAGAGCCGGGCCAGGCTCCCCGTTCCGGTGCCCAGGTCCAGGACGTCGCGTCCGTCCGCCTCGACGCCGCTCCCCGCCAGCCTGCGGATGACCTCCGGAGGGAAACCGGCGCGGTGCCGACCGTAGTCCTCGGCGGTCAGTCCGAAGTCCGGGTTGAATTCATTGGACACGCGGTCCTCCGTTTGCAAGGTCGAGCCCATGTGCGGGAAATCAGTGAATGATCACCGCTGCAGACGCTACCCGGAAGCCGTCGAAGTGCACCAGGGCATTTCGGTGATCTACGTCACGTGGACGCTCCGGGGTATGCGCGATTAGGTTCGCGGCGGATCACCCGCGCCTTTTTGCGATTTTGCGCGAATAACCAGAGACATATTTACGGGAGAACTGTATGCAGACCGGACCTGCCGTGCTCCACGTCGGTTGGATGCCCCGCGCGGTCGCCGCGCTGGGCCGGGCCGGGGCCCGCGTCACCTGCGTGGTGGCCCCGGCGGACGCGGAGGCGGCCCGCGCGGCCGGCGCGGCCGCCGTCGTGGTGCCCCAGCCGTCGAACGTCGAGGGCGTCCTCGCGGGCCTGGCCCGGACCGGACAGGCACTCGAGGACTACGACGTGATCTGCAGCGTTCTGGAGTTCTGCCTGGTCCCGGCGGCCGTGCTGGCCGAGCTCGCGGGCCGGCCGCGGGCCACGGCCCGGGGCACCCTGGCGATGCGCGACAAGTACCTGCAGAAGCACCTGGTCCGGGAGGCCGGGGTGCCGACCGCCGCGTGCACGGTGGTGGCGGACCTCGGCGCGCTGGACGTGCGGGAGGTGGCGTTCCCGAGCGTGCTGAAGCCCCTCGACGGCGGCGGCGCCCGGCACACCTACGTGCTCCGCGACGGGAATTCCGCCCGGGAATACGTGGACCGGGCGACGGTCGGCGGAAAGGGCCCGTGGCTCCTCGAGGAGTTCATCGACGGTATCGAGTTCCAGGTCGACGGAATCGTCCGCGACGGTAAGATCCGGGTCCTTTCCGTTTCCCGCTACCTGCAGAACCTGATCGAGGTGCACGAGGGTGGACTCGTCGCCCACGTCGCATTGCCGCCCACCGAATATCCGGAGCTTTACGCAGGAATCCACTCCCTTGCCGAGGACTCGTTCGCGGCCCTCGGATACGTCGACGGCCCCTTCCACCTGGAGGTGTTCCAGGAGCCGGGCGGGCGGATCCTGTTCGGCGAGTGCGCGGCCCGCGTGGGCGGGGGCCGCACCGACGACGTCGTGGAGCTGGCGTTCGGCGTCGACCTGCGCGACGAGTGGGCGCGCGCCGTGCTCGACCGCCCCACGGCGATCGGCGACCTGCCCGCGCACCACGGCGACGCGGTCTTCGGCGGGATGAACCTGCCGGGCCCGGCGGGCCGGGTGCGCGCCATGCCGACGCTCGACGAGGTGCTGGCGCGGCCGGGCGTCGTCCGGGCGACCTTCGACATCGCGCCGGGCCAGGTCATGCCGGACGTCACGGACGCCTCGCACCTGCGGGCCGGCCTCGCGGTCGTCCGGGGTGCGGACGACCGCGAGGTGGCGGCACGGATGCGGGACCTGGCCGCCTGGTTCGCCGGCCGGGTCGAGCTGGAGCCGCCCGCCGCGGAGTGACCACCGCGCGGTGACCGCCGCGGGGTCAGCCGCGTACGGCGGCGAACTCCGCGGGGTCCAGCAGGTCGGACATCGGCCGGTCCGGCTGCCCGGTGAGCAGGTCCAGCGCCTTCACCAGGCAGCCGGCGAACCCCTTGACGTACTCGGGGGCGTACTCCGACTCGTAGTGCAGGGCCTGCAGGCGCAGGCCCTCGCCCTCGCGCAGCAGCCACATGTGCAGGCCCGGCGAGTCCGCGTCCTCGGTGAGGTGGTGCGTCGAGACCGTGACGCCCTCGCCGAAGCCCAGGCCGCCGCCCCACACGTCGTTGTACATGAAGTACACGCCGGGGTCCTTGCGGAAGCCCGGGGGCAGCTCCGGCCAGATCCGGCGGCGGACGAACATGGCGGGCATGTCGCCGTGCGCGGTGGCGCCCAGGATGCTGGCGCGCACGGCGGAGACGAGGTCCCGGAACGTGCCGGAGAGGTCCACGTCGGTGGTCGGGAAGACGCCGTTGGCGAACCAGCCGACCGTGCTCTGGTACGCCCCGTCCAGCCGGTTGGCGTTGGTGGTCAGCAGCGTCACGCGCCCCTGCCCGGTCGCCAGCGCGACGAGTGCCTTCACCACGGACATCGAGACGCAGTACGGCGTGGCCCGCAGGTCCTGGCAGGCGGTGCGCAGCCCGCGGGCCGTCGCCGGGTCCAGGTCCCACACCAGCGACGCGGGCTTCGACAGGCCCTCGGTGCCCCGGTAGCCGGGCAGCCGCAGGGCGAACTCGGCGGGGTCCGGGGACAGCTGGCTCCGCCAGTAGTCCGCCAGTTCCTCGGCCCTGCCGCCCTGCCAGCTCTCCCACTGCCCGGCGGCCCAGTCCGCGTAGGCGCCGGACTGCCCCGTGCGGTCCGGGAGTTCGGTGCCGCGGTAGGCCGCCGAGAGGTCCTCGACGAAGGTGTCGAGCGACCAGCCGTCCGCGATCATGTGGTCGAAGACGAACACCAGCAGGGCCTCCGCCTCCGCGCGGCGCACCACGAGGGTCCGCCAGAGCGGGGCGCGGGACCGGTCGAAGGGCTCCCGTACGAACCCGCGCAGGAACTCGTCCACCTCGGCGTCCGGCACGCCGCGGTAGTCCATGACCGCCAGGTCCGCACGGGCCCCGGGGTCGACGGCTTGCCGGGCGACGCCGTCGGCCGCCGTGAAGGAGGTGCGCAGGGACCCGTGGCGTTCGGCGACCCGGTTCAGGGCCGCCTCCAGCCGCTGCGTGTCGAACGGGCCCGAGACCTTGAACACGGCGTGGAACTGGAGGATCGGGGCCTGCGGGTCGCGCAGCGACGACAGCAGGGCCCACTCCTGGGCCATGGAGGCCCGGCCGGCGTGCCCGCCCGCGGGCCGGGGTGCCCCGTCGCCCGCGGCGCTCCCGGCCGCGGCCGCCACCAGGTCGGCCACGTCGGCGATGGTGTCGGCGGTGAAGAAGGTGCGCGGGGGGACCTTCACCCCCAGTTCCCGCTCGATCCGGCCCAGCACCTGCAGGGACAGCAGGCTGTCCCCGCCCATGTCGTAGAAGTTGTCCTCCGCGAGGACCGATTCGTCCTCCAGGACGGAGCGGTGGATGTCCAGGACCCTGCCGCGGATCGTCTGGTCGTCACCGGCATCGCGGGTCATGCGTTCTCCTTCGGCGGGACGGGGCAGTACCGGGCGTAGAACTCTTCGATGATCGAGGTGACCGGGCCGTCCGGGCGCACCACGTCGGCGTGCACACCGGGCATGACGACGCAGGAGAAGCCCGGGTCCCGGCGGGCCAGCAGGGCGGCCCGCTCGGCCGGCGGGATCACGTGGCTCTCGCTGGGGATCACCAGGAGCACCGGGATGCCGGCCGCCGTGAGCATCCCGATGAGGTGCGTGTAGTCGTACTCCCACTTCAGGAAGCTCGACTCGGCCCACTCGCCGCCCTCGATCCGGGCCGGCCGCCGCTCCAGGGACTGGTCGAGCAGGACCACGCTGCGGACCCGGGTGGGGCCCAGCGCGACGGCGTGGACGAGGGCGACCAGGGCGCCGTACGAATAGCCGATGACGTGGGCGGGCGCGGTGAGGCGGTCGGTGATGCGGTGCACGTCGGCGGCGTAGTCGAGGGGGGAGTAGCCCCACGCCGGCGCCGGGCTCGGGGGGTGGTCGCGCAGCGTGGGCAGCAGGGCGAACTCGCCCTCGGGGCACAGCGCGTCGCTCAGGAAGCGCAGCTGGGTCCGGTCGTCCTCCAACCCGTGCAGCAGCAGGAGGGGAGCGCCCGCTCCCCGGACGCCCGGCCGTCCGGGCACGAGGTCGTGGTCCAGCAGGGCGACGTGCTCGACGTCCCGCAGGTAGGGCCCGCCGGGGGCCGGTGCCGGCTCAGTCACGGTTCTCGCTCCAGGCCTTCATCAGGGCGGCGCGGTCGGTCTTGCCGTTGACCGTGCGGGGCAGCTCGTGGACCACCTGGTAGCGGGCCGGGTGCATGTAGGAGGGCAGCGTCGCCGCGACGTGCCGGCGCAGCGCGCGGACGTCGGGTTCGGCCCCCTCCTTGCCCAGGACCACGCAGAACAGCCGCTGCCCGCCGTCCGCCGACTCGCGCGGCCAGGCGACGGCGTCGAGCACGGAGGCGTGGGAGCGCACCGCCGCCTCGATGTCGCCGAGTTCCACGCGGTGGCCGCGCAACTTGACCTGGAGGTCCGCCCGGCCGTGGTAGACGAGCGCGCCCTCGGCGGTGCGGCTGACGAGGTCTCCGGAGCGGTAGTGGCGGACCCCGTCGGGACCCGCCGGGACGACGGGGAAGCGGTCCTCGTCGAGTTCGGGGCGGTTGAGGTAGCCGGCCGTCACCTGGGGTCCGGACAGCCAGAGTTCGCCGGGTACGCCGGGCTCGGTCACCTCGGTGCCGTCGGGGCCGGCGATCCGGACCGCGAAGCCGTCGAGGGGGGCGCCGATGACCGACTCCGTGCCGTCGAGATCGCGATGGGTGACGTGGTGGAACGTCGCGTGGACCGTCACCTCGGTGATGCCGTACATGTTCACCAGCCGAGGGCGGTCGAGCCCCACCGACCCCGCCCAGGCGCGCAGCACCGGCGGCGCGAGCTTCTCGCCCCCGAAGACGATGTAGCGCAGGTCGGGCAGCGGGCGGTCGGCGTTCTCCCGGGCCCGCGCCAGCATGGTGAAGGCGGTCGGGGTCTGGTTCAGCACCGAGATCCGCTCGTCCGCGAGCAGACCGATGAGGTCCTCCGGCGCCCGGGTGACCCACTGCGGCGGTACCACGAGTGCCGCGCCCGTGGACAGCGGGCCCCAGACCTCCCATACGGAGAAGTCGAAGGCGAGGGAGTGGAACAGCAGCCAGCGGTCGTCCCGTTCGAACGCGAAGAGGTCCCGGGTGGCGGCCAGCAGCGCGACGACGGCGGCGTGGCGCACCGGGACCCCCTTCGGCCGCCCCGTGGTGCCGGAGGTGTAGATGACGTAGGCCAGGTCCTCGCCCGAAGGTGCGGGTAGGGACTCGGGCGCGGTCGGCGCCGGGCCGTCGGCCAGGGCGTCGACGGTCGCCGCCGTGGTGCACGTCAGGTCCGCGCCCCAGTCCGGGTCCCGCTCGCCGACCAGGTGGCGGACCCCGCTGTCGGCGACGATGAAGGCGTTGCGCTCGGCCGGGTTGCGCAGGTCGAGGGGGACGTACGCGGCCCCCGCGCGCAGGATGCCGAGGAGGGCTGCGACGGCTGCGCGGCCCGCCTCCATGCGCAGGGCGACGGCGTCTCCGGGGCGCACTCCGGCGGCGTGCAGCGCGTGCGCGATGCGCCGGCTCCACCCGTCGAGGGTCCGGTAGTCGGCACGGCCCGTCTCGTCCGACACGGCGAGCCGGTCGGGGCCGGCGGCGGCGCTCGCCGTGAACACGTCGACGAGGGAGCGCGGGGCTCCGGCGCCGGGCGTGGCGGTGGTGGCGGCGGCCGCGGCGGCGGTGGTGGTGGCGGCAGTGGTGGTGGTGTCCATGGTCACCCCCGGTCCGTGGCGGAGGCGGGCAGGTCCATGCCGTCGAGCGTGCGGGCGCACGGGCAGGAGCGGTGCTCGGGCAGGTGGCCGACGGTCCGGAGCATCAGCCGGCGCAGCCGTTCCGAGTTGCGCGCGAACACTTCGAAGACGGCCTCCTGCGCCACGCTCTCGGAGGCGTCGATCCCCGCGTCGAGGTCGGTCACCAGTGCCACCGAGGTGTAGCAGAGCGCCAGTTCGCGGGCGAGCACCGCCTCGGGGTGCCCCGTCATGTTGACCAGCGACCAGCCGGCCGAGGCGTACCACTGCGACTCCGCCCGGGTCGAGAAGCGGGGTCCCTCGATCACCACCATGGTCCCGCCGTCGTGCACCGCGTCACCGGTGTCGGCGGCGGCCTCCAGCACGGCGGAACGGCCGTCCCCGCAGTAGGGGTCGGCGAACGAGACGTGCACGGCGCCCTGGTCGTGGTACGTCTGGACCCGGCCGCTCGTACGGTCGACCAGCTGGTCCGGTACGACGATGCTGCCCGGGCCGAGGTCGCGCCGGAGCGACCCGACCGCGCAGGGGGCGAGCACCTGGCGCACGCCGAGCGCCCGCAGGGCCCACAGGTTCGCCCGGTAGTTGATCCGGTGCGGCGGCAGGGCGTGCCCGCTGCCGTGCCGGGGGAGGAACGCCACGCGGCGTCCGGCGACCGTTCCCACCGAGACGGCGTCGGAGGGATCGCCGTACGGCGTGGGGACGTGCTGCTGCTCGGCGTCGTCCAGCAGGTGGTAGAAGCCGCTGCCGCCGATGATTCCGATCTCCGCCACCGGCGGTTGTTGCGCGTTCATGCCGTCCCTGCCTTCTGCCAGGTCTCGCCGAGTGCCGGGTGGGCCAGCGAGTCGATCGTGGTGTGCCCCGGGACCTCCGGTCCCGCGGGATCGCCGGGTCGCCGGACGCCGACCGTGCGCCAGCCCGCGGCCGCGGCGGCCCCGAGTTCCTCCTGCGTGTCGCTGAGGAAGAGGAGCGACTCCGGTGGCGTGCCGAGCGCACGGGCGATGGCCCGGTAGGAGTCGGGGTCCCGTTTGCCGCCGGCGGTCTCCAGGTCGAAGTGGCCGGCCAGCAGCCCGGTCAGGTCGCCGTGGGCGGTGTGCGCGAACCAGTCGCGCTGTGCCGCGACCGATCCGGACGAATAGATGTGCACGGGCAGGCCCGCCGCGTACCAGCGCCGCAGGGCCCCGGGCACCTCGGGGTACACGTGCCCGGTCAGCGCGCCGGCGGCGTACCCCTCGGCCCAGATCAGCCCCTGGAGCGTCTTGAGCGCCGGCGCCTTCACGTCGGCGTCCGTCCAGGACGTGAGCCGGGCGACCGCCGCGGCCTCCGCCGGGCCGGGGTCGCCCGCGCCGGGCGGGAACCCCGTCGCCGTGAGTACGGCGGACCACTCGGGGGTGCCCCGGTGTGCGGCGAACCACCCGTCGAAGCGCTCCCGGGCGAACGGGAAGAGCACGTCGCGCACGTGTGAGGCGGAGCCGACGGTGCCCTCGATGTCGAGCACCACCGCCGCGACGGCGGTCACCGCTCCCCCGCCAGCAGCGCGTCGAGGTCGGGGAAGGCCGCGGCGAGGGGGTCGCCGGTGAAGTCGCCCACCCAGCCGTCGGCCTCCTGGAAGAAGCGGACGGCGCAGAACTCCGGTGTCCGTCCCATGTCGAACCAGTGGCGGGTGCCCGCCGGGACCGACAGGAGGTCGCCGGCCTCGCACACCACCGCGTACACGCGCTCCCCCACGTGGAGGTAGAAGCAGCCCCGCCCGTGGGCGAAGAACCGCACCTCGTCCTCGGCGTGGCGGTGCTCGGCGAGGAAGGTGCTGCGGGCGGCGGCCGCGCGCTCGACCCAGGCGGCGCCGGGCTCGGGCAGCAGCTGCGCCACGTCCACGACCCGCATCCCCGAGCGCGCCGACAGGGCGTCGACCTCGCCGCGGTAGAGCGCCAGGACCTCGTCGGCGGTGCTCGTCGGGGTGACGGCGCCGCGCACGGGCCAGCGGTCGAAACCGATGCCCAGGGCGGCCAGTTCGGTACGGATCAGCCCGGCGTCGCGGCTGCGCAGGACCACGTCGGCCGGGTCGTCGTCCGGCATGACGACGAGCAGGGTCATGAGGTCGCTCCAGTGGGGTGGGGGACGGCGGTGCGGGGGGCCGGGGGCGTGGGACCGACGAGCAGGTGGAGTCGGCAGATCGCCTCGACGCACTCCAGGCGGTTGCGGGCCTGGGCCAGGTCACGGCCCCAGACCGTGACGCCGTGGTCGGTGATGAGCAGCGCCGGTGCGGCTCCCGGCCGGTCGGCGAGGTGGTCGTGGACGCGGGCGGCGATGCGGGTGACGTCGGGGTCGTTGGCGAAGACCGGGAGCGCCGTGCGGCTCGGATCGTCGAGCCCGAGGCCCTTGAGCAGCTCGTACCGCTCCAGGACGAGCTCGGCCGGGCCGTGCTCGGCACGGTGCTGTTCGGCCGGGCCGTGCCCGGCGCGGCCCTGTTCGGCGCGGCCCTGTTCGGCCGGTCCCTGCTCCGGCACGCCGGCGAGGACGGCCGCCGCAGTGGCGTAGGGCGAGTGCACGTGGATGACGGCGCCGGCGCCGGTGGCGCGGTAGACGGCGGCGTGGATCGCGGCCTCCGCCGAGGCGCGCAGGGGACCTGGGGCCAGCGGGGCACCCGTTCCGGCGTCGATCGGGACCATGTCCCGCTCCGTCAGCCCGCCCTTGTCCAGGCCGCTGGCGGTGATGAGGGCCCGGTCCCGGGCCGAGCCGGGCACCCGGGGCGTGCGGACCGACAGGTTGCCGGAGGTGCCCGGCATCCAACCCCGCTCGTACAGGACGCGGGAGAACGTGGCCAGCTCGCGGGCCGGGGCCTCGTCCCCGGGCTCGGCGCCGGCGGCACCCGGTCGGAACACCTCGCGCTCGGTGACGACGGCGGTGATCAGTTCGGCGGGGGTGACGTCGAAGGCGGGGTTGTAGACCCCGGCGTCCGCGGGCGCCGTGGCACGGCCGGCCAGGGACGTCACCTCCGCCGCCGGCCGCTCCTCGATCACGATGCCGCCGCCGTCGGCGAGGTCGGGGTCCCTGGTGGCCTCGGGGGCCACGACGACGAAGGGGATGCCGTGGCGGGCGGCCGCCACGGCCAGACCGTACGTACCGATCTTGTTGGCGGTGTCGCCGTTGGCGGCGATGCGGTCCGCGCCCACCAGCACGCAGTCGACCAGGCCCTGCGCCATCGCCGCGGCGGCCGCCGCGTCCACGCACAGCCGGTACGGGACACCGGCCTCGCCCAGCTCCCACGCCGTGAGCCGGGACCCCTGGAGCAGCGGGCGCGTCTCGTCGGCCAGCACCTCGAGGACGCGGCCGCGGGCGGCGAGTTCGACGATCGTGCCGAGGGCGGTGCCCACGGCGCCGGTGGCGAACCGGCCGGTGTTGCAGTGCGTGAGGATCCGCAGGGGCCGGTCCGGCGTCAGGGACTCGACGAGCTCCGCCGCCCGGGCCACCATGGCCCGGTTTACCGCCACGTCCTCGGAGATCATCTCCAGCGCCGCGTCGAGCACCGCGCGCGGACCCTGGGGCAGGTGGCCGAGGACCCGGTGCACGGCCCAGGCGAGATTGACCGCGGTGGGCCGGGCCTTCGCCAGACGCTCCGCGTCGGCCCGTACGGCCGGCTCGTCGACGCCGTCGCCAGCGCCGCCGTGCTGATGGGCGTGGGCGGACAGGGCCACGCCCAGGGCCCCCACCAGCCCGATGGCCGGTGCGCCCCGGACGGCCAGGCTCTGGACGGCCTCGATCACCTCGTCGACGGTGCTCAGGCGCAGCGGCCGGTGCTCGTGCGGGAGGGCGCGCTGATCGGTGGTGAGGATCGCGCCGTCCTCCCAGCGGATGGACGCCTTCATCGCAGACCGGCTGCCGTGCGGAGGGCGTCGACGCGGTCGGTGCGCTCCCAGGTGAAGTCGGGCAGCTCGCGGCCGAAGTGGCCGTAGGCGGCGGTCTGGGC